>JAAYZA010000046.1 GCA_012515055.1 Syntrophomonadaceae bacterium
CGATCCCTTTTTTCGACAGCTGCTGATTGAGCATATAACTGGCGATCCCTTGTGCTACCATGCTGCAGTTGGCAAAAGTAAAATCCCGGGCCATGATTGCCCGCCAACCATCAGTACCAAACTTGATCATTACCATCATTTCCTTCCTGGGAACTCAAATTTTTTAAATAACTGCCCCACTACACAGATTGCTGAATTTTAAAAGACTCTTTCAGTGCCATATCAAACTATCGTAACCTTTACAGCCCCCATTCTATGCCATCTGCCAGCACATTTTCATGTCTATATCTTATTGTTGGAACCTATCCTGACATACAAAAAATCCATTATCACATTAACTATGCGCTGGGCTGCTTTCCCATCCCCATAGGGATTGATGGCCATAGCCATTTTTTCATATTCGGATTGGTCCTGCAGCAGCAACCGGGCTTCCCTGACGATCGCCTGGCGATTGGTCCCCACCAGCTTTACAGTCCCGGCTTTGACAGCTTCGGGGCGTTCCGTGGTATCCCGGAGGACCAGGACCGGTTTGCCCAGTGAGGGGGCTTCTTCCTGCAGACCGCCGGAATCTGTCAGAATCAGATGCACTTTTCGCATCAGATTGGCAAAGGGCTCATAATCAAGGGGCTCGATCAAATGGAAGCGTTCCCGGCCCCCCAGCATCTTAAGAGCCAGGTCTTTCACTATGGGATTTTTGTGTACCGGAAAGACCACTTCAATATCTTCAAATTCATCGGTGAGCTCCAGCAAAGCTTCATATATGTCCCGCATGCGATCCCCCCAGTTTTCACGGCGATGGGTTGTCACCAGGATCAGCCGCCGATCAAAATCGAGGCGGGGAAAATCGGAGGGGAATACATAATCAGTACGTACGGTATCCAGCAGGGCATCAATAACAGTATTGCCGGTCACCCAGATTTTAAAAGCAGCCACGGCTTCCGCCAGCAGGTTTTCCCGGGCGGTATCAGTAGGGGCGAAATGTAATTCCGCCAGCCGCCCGGTCAGGCTGCGATTCATTTCCTCGGGAAAAGGGGAATATTTGTTACGGGTGCGCAGTCCCGCTTCGACATGCCCTACGGGGATCCTTTCGTAAAAAGATGCTAAAGCGGCCACAAAGGTCGTGCTGGTATCACCGTGAACCAATACCAGATCCGGCTTTTCCTTCACCAAAATATCCCGCAGCCCATTGAGGACCCCGGTGGTGATGGTATATAGATCCTGTTGTTTCTGCATCAGATTAAGATCATAATCCGGCACAATTTTAAACAGGGACAGGACTTGATCCAGCATGTCACGGTGCTGCGCTGTTACCGCTACAATGGTCTGAATGTCTTCTACCTTTTTTAACTCCTTGATCACTGGTGCCATTTTGATGGCTTCCGGCCTGGTGCCGAAAACCACCATAACTTTACCCAGGTGCAATGTAAACCTCCACCTTTTCTATATTTTCCGGTTCAGGACCCCCCCGGCATTTTCTGCTCCCGCCGGAAGCAGGCTCTTTTATAAGATATGCCCCGGAAAGATTACTGTACCACTGTCTATTCCTTTTTCAGCAGTGATACGGGTAAAATATTGGTAATCCTGAATACCAGGCAGTTTTTCAAGGTAAAACTGCTATAATTTGTCTGCTTTAATCTCTGCTTTATTCTGTCGTAAAATTCTCCCGCGGTCAAGTCATCCTGTAATTCTACATATACTCGGATCCCATCTTTGGCCTGGCGGGCTTCATCCACCAGCAGAACCATAAATACCCCCTGTCCGGTTGCCTTCAGATTGGCATAGGTTTTATCCGCCCCAAACCGCGCTGCTATTATCGTATCATCACCAATCATCTCCATAACAGATATGACTGCGATATTTACATTATACTCCTGATCAACTGTACTTAGAGTTGTCGATATATGGTTGGCATTGATCAATTCCCGGGCTTTTTCAATCAATTGGCGTTCCATTCTGCACCTCCTTATTTTATTGTAAGTGTAGCAGAGGAATGAAGAAAAGAAAAATGTCCGGAGCTTTACCAGGCGATATTAAGATTTATCTGCTCGGTTGCAGGTATAACAGGGATCTGCACCATGCCATTATGGATCTCATACAGGCGTCCTTCAATAGCGACAACACCGCCAGCGGGTTCCTTGGTATCCGGGTCCCAGAAATGCAATGTGACAATGCTTTCTTCCCCGATGGTGATTTTTTCGGTAATAGCTGTCACCAGATATTTATTCTCCGGCGGCATGCTTGTAGGTGCCTTGAAGCCCTCCATAAATGCCGTCAGTTTATAATCAGTCGTTTTTAATTTATAATCACTGAGGGAGGCCGAACTATAAACTACCACTTCCCAGGTGCCCGCTTCCGGTCGGGTGAATTCTAAAGAAACCGCGGGCTGCACCTGGATCTCTCCGACACCGGCATAGGAACTGGTCTCCGTGTTTCCTCCCGGTGCGATCACATGCAAACGTCCCCGTCCTTTTTCCCCCACATCCAGATTGAAGCTCAATTTCTCTGCCCCTTCCGGTATATAGAAATAATATCTGGCCATCTGTCCGGCGGGCAGGTCTGCATCAACGGCATATTTATGCCCGGTCTCTTTTTGCAGCTGGACAGGAACCACCAGGGTCTGTATTACGGAAATATCGTAACCCGGTGTTTCAATATCATCTAACAATATCAAATCACTGTATAAACCTGGTTCATCTATTTGATCGTAGCTGATCTCCAGATTGCGGTAGCCATGACTGGGAAGCTGGATGGTGTATTGGGCCGGCTTGATCC
>JAAYZA010000127.1 GCA_012515055.1 Syntrophomonadaceae bacterium
GTCATGTTTCTCACTTCCTGCCGTGCTCCCAACAGAATCAAATCGGCTGCTGCCCGGTCAGAAGGATCGATTTTCTCAACTGGTGAGAGTTGGTGCAGGAATTGACCGCTGCCAGAGTTTGGAATCTCTATATCCGGCAAAAAGATATAAACAGCCAGTAAAAGAAAGGCTATAATTAATAATGTCAGTGCCGGGGCTTTAATGGAGGCTTTTTTCATAATTGCTCTTCCCTTAATATTATTGGCCTTAAACAGTTCATAGTTCGCGCCTTATTAAAAATAAACTATAAAAGAGGAAGTTACAATCATGCTAACAGTTGCAACCTTGACCAGGGGATTAAAAAAAGGGCTGTCAATAACCTGGGAATTAAGCAAAGTAATTGTACCGGTATATTTTATCATTACGATTTTCAAATATACACCGGTCATGGGGTGGATTGCCCGAATCATGGAACCGGTTATGCATATGGTGGGCTTGCCCGGGGAGGCATCACTGCCTCTGGTACTGGGGATGTTTTTAAATATTTATGCTGCTATCGGGGCGATACTTCCTCTGGGCATGAATACCACGGAAATAACGATTATTGCAGCAATGCTGCTCATGGCTCATTCACTGCCCATGGAAACCGCTATAAGTAAAAAATCCGGAGCTAAAGTTGCCTCATTGGTATTGGTGCGGATTATCATGGCTTTTTTGGTGGGAGCCGGTTTTAATATTATTCTATAAGGAGGTAGTCTGGTGCCCTATACAGCTATTGCGGCGGAAGCGATCATCGGCAGTCTGGACGGTATTTTTAAAATAGCTATGATCGTGATCCCTTTGATGGTTTTGGTTGAAATCATTCAGGACATGAACTGGCTGGATAAAATGACAGCAGTTTTGACCCCGATCACGCGTTTGATAGGTATTTCGCCGGAAGCAAAATTACCGATAATGGCGGGATTGGTTTTTGGGATCAGCTATGGCGGCGGTATCATCATTGACAGTGCGCGCCAGGGCAAGCTCACTTATCGGGATGTTTACCTTATCAATTTATTTCTGGTGATTTGTCATTCCCTTATCGAGGACACCATTTTGTTTGCTGCTATTGGTGCCAGATGGCTGTTGATTTTGATTGTCAGGATCCTTATGGCGCTTATAATCTGCTGGGTAGTGGCCCGGTTCATGCCGATAGAAAAAGGTGCCGGTGCCCAGGCGGAACAATGAAAAGAAGGGTTTCCGGGAGTGGGGATGCATTGATTTTACAGGAATCGAACCTCTGGTTATGGTATGATAGAGGTACATCAATAAAGGTGGTTTTTTTATGTCACATTTGCTTCAGGACTTAAACCCAAGCCAGTTGGAAGCAGTATCTCATCTGGAGGGACCCTGCATTGTACTGGCTGGGGCAGGAAGTGGTAAAACCAGGGTAATTACCCGTCGAATAGTTAATCTGATCAATAACGGTGCGCGTTATGACGAGATACTATCCATTACTTTTACCAATAAAGCAGCACAGGAAATGAGGAGCAGAGTTGCTGCCATCCGGCCTGATTATACGGGTTATTGGACCCAGACCTTTCATGCAGCCTGTTACCGGATTTTACGTATGGA
>JAAYZA010000130.1 GCA_012515055.1 Syntrophomonadaceae bacterium
CTATTAAAGCAGTGGGGACGGAAAACATTATGATAAAAGGACTGAAGAATGATTCATACTGGATAGCCATAACCGCATAAACCAGGAGTATGGCCAGGAGCAAGGCAACACCCAGACTGCCAAAGCTCTCCATCATTTGTTCATTCTGCCCGACATATTCCACGGTATAGCCAGCAGGCAGATTGATCTCTTTAACGCCTGCCTTTATATCGTTTATTACACTGTTTAAATCACGATTTAATAAACTGCCGCTGATGGAGGCATAGCGCACCTGGTCCACCCGATTGATGGAAACCGGTCCCTGGGCAACTTCAAAAGTTGCTATCGAGGACAATTTAACTACTGCACCAACAGGTGACAATATGGTGAGATCATTTAAATGGTTTAAATTTTTATGTTCTTCGGGGATATAGCGCACCCTGACATCTACCTCACTGCCTTCAACTTTGTAGGTGGTGGTAACAGCTCCTTCCAGGGCATTTTTTATTGAGGAAGCGACCTGGACCGGTGTCAATCCATAGCTGGCTGCTCTTTGTCTGTCTATCCTTACCTGCATTTCCGGGTTGCCGTCAGTCAAAGATGATACTACCTCCCGGGTCCCGGGGACATTGCGGACCAGTTCCGCTACCTGACCGGATAATTGTTTTAAGACATTGAGATCATCGCCCCTTATTTGTACATTAAGCTCCCCGCCGGAAATTCCCATACTCATCATGTCAAATATACTGACCTCGATTTTAGCTCCCGGAATATTGGTCAGGGACTGCCGCATTTTCTCAGTCATATCGACAGCGGAAATATTCCGTTCGTTTTTAGGCACTAATTTGATATAGAAGGTGGCTGTGTCATTTAAACCGCTGCCCCCCATCAAAGAGGTCCCTGCTGATCCCACACTGGCAAAAATGGTGTCCACTTCCGGGAATTCCCGCAGTCTATCTTCTACTTCCCGGGCTATTACATAGGTGGATTCCAGTTTGCTCCCCTTGTCAGTCTCGACACTTACCGAGATTTCACCCGAATCGGAAGAGGGCATGAATTCAGCACCCACCAGAGGTATGGCCGCAATAGAGGCTATCATCAAAACGGTTACTGTAAGTATAACCACCCATCTTCTGCCCAGGGCTTTTTTAAGTATCTGTTTATATTTTTCCCCCAGATTATCCAGCCAGTAGCCAAAGCGATTGGTCACCCTGGCTATCCTGCTATTTGAATCAGGCCGTGTCTGCATGGATTTATCAGTCAGCATGCGGGAAGCCATCAGAGGAATGATGGTCAGGGCTACCAGCAAAGAACAGAATATGGCAAAGGATATGGTTAGAGCCATGGGTTTAAAGATGATGGAAGCCAGTCCCTCTACGAAAACGATGGGAACAAATACTGCTATTAAGGTGGTAGTTGAAGCAATAACCGCCCCGCTAACCTCTGAGGCCCCTTTCAGGGCTGCCTGCATCGGCGGTTCTCCCATACTGCGGTGGCGATAGATATTCTCAAATACCACAATGGAATCGTCCACGATCCTGCCCACCCCCAGGGCCAGACCTCCTATTGTCAGAAGATTTACGGTGTTGCCGGTAAAATACATCAGTATAAAACAACTGATAATGGAAAGAGGGATGGCAGTAAAGATGATCAGGGTACTGCGCCCGTTCCTTAAAAACAGGAAAAGTATCAAAATAGCCAGTAAGGCACCTTCATATATCATCCTCTTGGTATTGTCAATGGCATATACGATAAAGGAGGATTGATCCATGACGATCTCAGCTTTTAAATCAATCCCCAGTTCTTTCTTGATTTTCTCCATCTCATCACTGACGGCCTGGCAGGCTTTAACGGTATTGGCGTCGCTTTGTTTCATGATATGAACGCCCACTGCGCTTTCCCCATTGACTCTGGTGATCTGCTCCTGATCCTTATAACCATCGACTATGGCTGCAATATCTTTCAGGTAAACAGTGCTGCCGGTGGCAGTCAAAATGGCAACATCTTCAATGTCCTTAACGGTTTCGAACTGCTGCAGGTTGCGCACATAATATTCCCTGCCCCCCAGTTCCATCCTGCCGCCGGCCATATTGAAGTTCTCCATTTGTAAAACCTGATTGACCTGGGCCAGGGTAAGACCATGGTTTTCAAGTTTTATCGGATCCACTTCCACGGTGATCTCTCGTTTGACCCCGCCGGTAATAATTACCGAAGCCACTTCCGGGATGCGGGATAGCCGCGGTTCAATGTAAGTTTCCGCGATATCCTGTAAAGAGGCCAGACTGTCACCGCCGCTGATGCCCATCTGCAGGATCGGCATCATGGAGGGGTCCATTTTCATAATCATGGATTCATTGGCGGAACTGGGCAGATATGGTTCGACATAGCCCAGTTTTTCCCTTATATCGGCTGAGGCAAAATCCATATTGGTACCCCAGTTAAAAGCAATTATCAGCATTGATTGCCCGTCACTGGAAATAGACTGTACTTCACTTATATTGCTTAACGTTGCCACAGCGCTTTCCAGGGGTTTGGTAAGCTGTTCTTCCACTTCTTCCGGGCCGGCCCCGGGATAGGATGTTATAACCGCTACCACCGGCAGATCCATTTCCGGATAAAGATCCAGGGGCAGTTTGGAAAAGGTGAAAAAGCCCAGGATGAGCAAGACAGCGGTAATAATTATTATCGTGACCGGCCTTTTTACAGCAAAATTGATCAGAGGCATTATAGTACCCCCTCATCTGCCAATCTAACCAGAGTGCCATCCCTGACCAGGGTATTCCCTTTGGTAATGACTATTTCTCCGGAGTTAACCCCTTCACTTATCTCCACCATGGTTTCTGTTTCAATGCCGGTGGAAACCTGCCTTTCTCTCGCCCGTTTTTCTGCATCCACCACAAAAACCACATTGGATACTCCTTTGGGAACGATAGCGCTTTGGGGTACACAAACTACATCAGCCTTTTTAACGGTTGATCCCTTCACTTCGGCAAACATACCGGATTTAATCTTGTTTTCCGGGTTGTCCAGTGAGATCTTGGCCGCATAGCTGCGTTTTAGCGGATCAGCAACGGCAGCAACACTGACAACCGTCCCCGTGAATATTTCTTCACTGACCGCTTTGATTTTAACCTCCACCTCATTGCCGGAGGTGATAAAGCTCACATCAGATTCACTGACCATGATCTCAATTTCCAGGCGGGAAGTATCACTTACTATGGCCGCTATTGCCGCGGGATTAGCCATATCACCCAGGGAAAGGTTGATACTTCCTAATATACCGCTTATCGGCGCAGTTATTGTGCAATTATTGACCGAATTCATAATCTGGGCCAATCCGGCTGCTGCTTGTTCGACTGCGGCCTCCGCACTTCTTACCCCGTTCCGGGCTGCTTCATAATCCTTTTCAGATACAGCCCCTGCTGCATAAAGA
Organism: Syntrophomonadaceae bacterium; assembly: GCA_012515055.1. Lineage (GTDB taxonomy): Bacteria > Bacillota > Syntrophomonadia > Syntrophomonadales > Syntrophomonadaceae > UBA1368. Next base: position 3,413 of record JAAYZA010000130.1, read on the forward strand.
TCTTCGATCCGTACCAGATTATCCCGAGCATTTTCCAGACTTATTTCTGCCAGCAGCTGGCCCGCCTGCACTTGTTGTACTGAAGCGGTAAAATCACTGCTGTCCAGCATGATCAGTGTCTGTCCCTGGCTGACCCGGTCACCGGGCACAGCATAAATACCGATAACCCGGGCTGCTACTTTGGGGGTTATGTATACTTCATTCTGCCCCCGGACGATTCCCGAATAAGTCGAGCTTTTCGCAATTTCCTGCACTGCAGCTGGGGCAGTGGCCACCGTTATCTCCGTTTCCTTTTCCACCTCTTTTTTTTCGTTACATCCTGCCGCCAGTATTGCCACCAGAAAAACCAGTACTATCAATGTGATCTTCCCTGCCCTTTTATGCACCTTTACCCCTCCAATTTATATCGCTGACTTATTCCCGACCCACCGGTCGATACATATTTGCATTATACTTTTCCCCGACCCATTGGTCAATAAAAAAAGCGGAGTCAGGAAGATTCCTTTACTCCGCATTAAAACATGTTTTATTTTTTATCCGCTTCATCCTCAGAGACAGGTGGTGCTGTCCAATCGTCCCCAGCGAAAACTTCTTCACCGATCATGAATTTATACTGGGATTTAAGATTGGCCAGCTGCAATTTTAGATTGTCCAGCTTGATTTCGGCCTGACTGACATCCAGTACTTTGGCCTCCAGACTTTCTGCGCCGGGCACAATGGATAATTTGGGAATCAAACCCACTTCATATTTTAACCGGGCTACTTCCTCATCTTTTAAGGCCTTTTTATAAACCAATTCCGCCATTTTGATCTGGCCTTCAATGGTCTCTATGCCATAATACATCTGCTCGATAAGCAGCCGGGAGGTCCTTTTGGCATCTTCATAATTTAATTCGGCGGTTGTTTTATCTATTTGTTTTTCTTCACTGGTAAGCCCAGGCAAGAACCAATTTTCCTTGCTCTTTTCAATATCCAAAAGTGCTTTTTTCGTCCAGACCAATACTGATTCAGATGATCCCTGTATGATATCGCTGGTAAGATCCCCCCGTTCAAAATTTGTGATGAGGGGCTTACTGGTCAAAACCGGATCCCAATCGGGATGCTGACCTAATAATGAAGCCAGGTTGGCTATTGAGCCTTCATAGGCACGCTGCATGGCCCGGTAACCTTCTTCGGCCTGCTGCAGACCGGTTATGGAACCATCAAAATCATAAGGAGAGATGAAACCGATCTGACTGGCCACACTGCTGACAACATGAAGGTCCCTTATATTCTTCACTGTAAGTTCCATGGATTTCATATTATTGTAATCAGTCAATGCTCCCGTATAAGCCTCTACTACATCTTTGGTCAATTTGTCGGCAGCAGCCTCTTCTCCCTTTTGGGCAGTATTCAGACCTATTTCCGCCTGCTGATAGGCGTTAAAAACCTGGTTGAACATAAAGTCCCCCAGTCCTAACGGCGGAAAATAATCCACCAGGTCAAAAGCATTGTCCCTCTGGATCTGTGCCTTATCAACTGCCAACCCCGCCAGCCTGAGCTCCGGATTGTTTTTAAAGGCCAGGTCAAGAGCTGCCTGGATGCTCAAGGGCTCCTGGGGCGCTTTTTCTGCTGCCGCCGCTGGTGATATTATAAAAGCCCAGCAAAGAAAGCAAACCAGACCAGCGGTTAAAATTCTGCGTTTTTTGATAATTATCCCTCCCTAACCTGACTGACCCGCCAGTCAGTATAGTAAATAAATTATAGCTTTGGCCTATTCTGTTGTCAATAAAAAAGAAAGACACAATTCGTTGCCATTTGTCGGTTTTCCCTCAATTAATCTTTCAAATGTATTTTCTTCATCACGCATCATCCCAACTTTTGTCAAAAAAAGGGGAAGGTCTCGTGCCTTCCCCTTCTGTGAACCAATTATCTATGGATAGTAACTATATATCCGGCAGCATCCCAGCCCACAATGGATCCAAAAGCTTCTGCCACATAGCGGGCCGGCAAAAAGGTTCTGCTGTCTGTGATTTCAGGTGCCACATCCGCCGTTTTTTCCTCGCCGTTCACTGTATAGGTTTTACTGCCGATGGTCAGGACTACTTCTACCCCGCCTTTTTTCAGGATGACTTTTTGCTCCCCTTCGTTCCACTCGACAGTGGTCCCCAACATGTTTTCACCCAGATAGCGTACCGGTACAAAGGAACGATCATCCTTTATATAGGGGGCTACGTCCATCACCTGGCTTACACCGCCCACCAGGAAGTTTTTAGACCCGATCTGGAAGGAGGCCGTCCCCCCCATAGCGGGCGTGATAGTAACAGCAATTGCTGCACTGCCGACAGGTTCATCTGTGGCAAAATCCACCAGGGCAGTTGAGCCCTGGGTCCAGCCCAGGTCTTTGATGCCTTCCACTTTGGCCAGAATATCGCCTTCCGGCACGGTTCTGTCCAGAGTAAGATAAATTTCTGTTATTTTTATGGTGCTCTTAGCCGAACTGTCTGCATTGATTTTGATCATTAAGGCATCATCAACGGCAGCAACAGATGTCGAACCCAGCTTCACCTCACCCAGTTCCAGATCACCGGCGGCAACTTTTACCACCGGTTTGCCGGCAAAGGATACTCCTTTGGGCAGTGTTATCAATATCTGATCATGGCCGGCTTTACTCATAACAGCTCCTGCTTCGGTTTCGCTGATGATGAGGTCCCCGGCTTTTTGCTGCATGGCACCAACTACCGCTTTAGCAGTTCCTTCTGCTGTTATTTTGACCGGTTTTATGACTTCGGCAACTCTTACCTCACCGCCTACATCGGCATTGCCGCTGACAGTTACCGCCAGGGGTCCGGCAAACCAGGGCTCGATGCTGACCTGCATGTCTTTAAAGGTCAAACTGGTAATTTGATCACTGCCGGCAGTAAAATTATTCTTGATCTTGCGCCCGTCACTTCCGGCTACAGCAGTATACCCAGCTTTGCTGATTATATTACTGCCATCAATATCTATCGTGCCATAATCCACCCATTTAACTCCCGCCGGCAGACTGAAATATATGGTCTGGCCTTTTTTCAAACTATTACGCACTTCCTCTGCTATCTCAAAACTGCCTATAACCTGGTCAGTGCGGCCCGCCATAACTTCTTTTTCTTTGACTGCCTGGAGGGTTATGCCATAATCAGCATAACTGGCAGCCTTAACATCATTTACCGTCAAATCAATATTGGAAGCTGTGATCTTTATTTCTACATCACCAAATTTGGTGCCATCATCCACATCGATGAAGGGATAGCCTCCCAGAGGATATATACTGCTCAGAGCTTCGGTTCCTATAGTTATTTTGCCGGCGCTCCCGGCATTAACCGGTAAATTATTAATGGATAAAATCAATTCTCTCCCGCTGGTGGTGAAAGAGAAATCTCCGGCATTGCCCATGCCATGATAACCTTCGAAGCCCCATCCGCCTGCTGCCACGATATAGTCACTGCTGCCCCAGCTGAAACCGGCCGGCAGCCTGAAGGTAATGGTGTCCCCTTCCTTTAAAACCCGGGCCCGCGATTCAGTCACAGTTATGGAATCAATATATCCACCCATGTTGCCGATGTTTTTTACGCTGCCAGTCGTTATATTTATCCCGGTTTTCGTTCCCAGTGATGCAATAGAGGCATCTTCCCTTTGCGCAAATAAGCCGGTACCGCTGAATTTCACCTTTATATCCCCGGAACCCGACCGGACTTTGATACTTTTAAAATCCAGCAGAATATTGCTCTCTGACCCATTTTCAGCTGCCGGATCAGCCTCAATTTTGATCTCCACCCAATTATCAGCCGTCTTCTGGGAACTGAGTTCCACCAGATTGGTGTAGCTTATATCCAGCCCCGCTTGAGAAGCATTGCCGCCAATTACACCATCATAGACGCAATTGGAAGGCAGTTCAACCGTCAGCCAGGCCCCGGTCTCTTCTACCATACGCACATCTTCAATAATAATTTTTATCTTCCCCAATTGCTGGAAACTGTCGGCATCAGCTGATATAACCGGTGCTGTCAAAGTGCGGTATGTAACTCCGGCAGCACCTGCCGTTCCCACACCTGCCAGCATGGTCATCATCATAGCCAGAACCAATAATATCGATATTTTCCTATTCTTCTGCATGCATTTCGCCCTCCTTTTTCATTTTACGCTAATCGCTTCCTGATGCTTACATGGGAAAATGATTTTATTTTATATTGATCACCAACTAAAGTATAGATTATAACCAGGTAATAAAAAAGAGGACTGATTCTCCTTCCCCTTCCCCAGCCAATATTTTTTCATTAAAAAAGAGGCTGCCCCTGGCAGCCTCCTCTTTGATGTTTAATTATTATCTGACAATAATAACTGTCTGGGTTGCTTCATCCCATCCAACCTGGGCTCCGAATGCTTCAGCAGCGAAGCGGGCCGGCAGGAAGCTTCTGTCATTTACGATTTCAGGTGCTACATCAGCA
>JAAYZA010000355.1 GCA_012515055.1 Syntrophomonadaceae bacterium
AAGAATTCGGGTTATTTGCTGTATTGATATATAATCAAAATAAAAAGAGGAGGAAATTAGCAATGCGAAAAATTAAAACCAGGCTTTCTTTAATCACGGTTCTAGTCTTCATATTTACCATGGTTATTGGGGCCGCCGCTTTTGGCGCCTATACTTCCGTCCAAAAGGTGGATGCGTATTCTGGTGTCAAAGTGTTTTTTAATGGGAAGGAAGTAATAAATCCGGATCAGCCTTTTATAATAAATGACCGTACCTATGTTCCTTTACGGATGATAATGGAACTGGTCGGCAGTGGGGTGACCTGGGATGCGGCTAATTACCGGGTTATGCTGACAGGAGGAGCCAGTGACAGCGAATTAATCGCCAAAGATGCTGAAATCGCAGCCTTGAAGAAAGAGCTGGAAAAACTGAAAGAGGAAGACAGCAAAGTAGATCTGGGCAAAATTGAAGACGATTTGTTAAAAACCTTCCGGTATGCGGGCGAGGATTATTTTGATGATGATTATATCGATGTATCATTATCCTTGAACGGTGACAAAAAAGAGGTAGCCTATACGATTAAACTAAAGTTCGGCAAAAAAAGCTCTTATGCTAAATTATCCGAAACCAAAACCAGAGATATCGAATCATTCCTGGACGATGTGGAAGACGAATTGACTGCGGCCCTGAAAAAGACCGATTATAAAGGTGCCAGTATTACCGGTAAACTGGTTGACGGTTCGGATTCCAAAATGACCGTCAAATATAATGGCAAGACCTACACATATAGCTGGGGAAGTGACGATATAGATGACATTGCCGATGAAATAAATAATGAATTTAAAGATGCTGGTTCCAACTATTTTGGCGACAGTGCGGTAAAAGTAAGTGTAACCTTGAGTGGTGACAGCAAGAAAATCACTTACAAGATAGCTGTTAATGCCAGTCGTTCCAGCCTGTATGATTCCGGCGATAAAATCGATACGGCTGATCTAAAATGGCTGCAAGATGATGTGGCAGCGGAAATAAAGGCTGAAATCAGGAGTACCAGTTTTAAAGGAGCCAGTATTAACGGGAGCTATACAGTAAAATATTAAAATTGAATGAAAGTCTTTTTTAGCGAATAGCTGTTGGAAAGAAATTCTTAAGGCGCAAGGACTGATTCCGGTGATCAATCGGAACCGGACCTTGCGCTATTCTTTTGCAGTTTGATCACTTGGTCAGTTGTCGGCGGGATCTGGCATCATAGCCTCTGACGGTGGAAAATAATCACGGCTGGTCAAGAGGACCGAAGATATCCTGGCAGTTATTCTGATGCTTGCTGACCAGGTCCTGGGCAATGGGGGGCTTGGGCTGCTGATTGAATATAACAGGGTTTTTAAATAATATCTGGATTAATGGCCAGAAGGAAAATTATTTTTCTCCTTTATCCTTCTTTTCAGGCCATGCAGAGGGCAAATACGTTATAATACGGGGAGAAAGATAATAATATTTTCGGGAGTATGAGATGCAGATACATATACTGGCCAGTGGCAGCACGGGCAATGCCGTTTTTGTTCAGATGGGAGCCACTAAAATTCTGATCGATGCCGGGATCAGTAACCGCAGGATAGAAAAAGGATTGGCTGAACTGGGTGTAAATATAAGTGAATTGGCAGGGATCCTCATTACCCATGAGCACAATGACCATATAAATGGGTTGGATGTTATGGTGCGCAAATATAAAATACCGGTCTATACCCGCGG
>JAAYZA010000379.1 GCA_012515055.1 Syntrophomonadaceae bacterium
CGGGCCGCAATCCCGTTGCTCCTATTTTAGAACGCAAGGGGGACCGGGTGATAGTTAATGGGGCAGCTGTATTCAATAAAGATAAGCTGGTGCAAAAACTTAATGTGGAAGAAGGCCATGATCTGGTGCTTTTACGTGGAATAAAAGCCCACAGTTATCAACCTTTCGAAGCAAAACACGGTAATATGCGTCACTGGGGATCCGCCCTGGTCACTAACTCCAGAAAAGTACAATATTATCATGATCAGCAGGGGCACAATTTCATGATCACTGTTAAACTTAAGGGGGTATTGGCAGAACACAGCCATTCTGTTCCTATAACGGAAAAACATATACACGAAATAGAGAACACCATTGAAAAAACATTGCAGGATCAATTCGAAACCTTTATTGCTAAAATGCAAAATGATTATAAGGTTGATTGCATTGATATCTCCAAATATGCTCTGGCTAAAAACCGTCGGGACCTGGAAAAAGAGGTCGATCGTCCTGAATTCATCCAGAACGCCAATATACAGGTAAAAGTCAATGTCCATCTGGAAAACACTTCTGAAGCCCGCTGATTATTGTGGTGAGATGTAAGTAAAATGCCAACCCCCGGATCGACCCAGGCGTCGCCCCCTGAAAGACCCGTGGCACCATAAATCTCATGTTTCCAACTTTCCTCTTTCTACTTTCCAACTATCCACCTAACCAACTATCCACCTAACCAACTATCCACCTAACCAACTATCCAGGATTCTGCAGCGTGCAGCCCGACAAAGCATCTCCCCCTGCATCGTCAGTGCCAGTCGTAAGTCCTCGGACGTCGGAGAAAAGCAAGTCTAGCAGGGTTCGCTTCACGCTTACCTGTTTCTCTTTGCAGCCCAATATTACTCAAGGTTCCAACTTTCCACTTTCTGCTTTCTACTTTTCCCTATCCAACTATCCAACTACCCAACAAATCCCCCGTCCTGCAGAACCTTCAGGGCTCTTTCCTTATCTTCCGCGGCTATCAGAATTATGGGTCCGGTACAACCCATGCCGGTAGCGGCGAAAATCTGTTCTTTCCACAGTGAGCGTACGGCATCATCCAGTTCCATGATGTCTATCCCCGGGATCTCATCGGCGGTAACTTTGGCTGCCGGGGGCATGATTTCATCACTTTTCCCGGCAGCTGCCGGAGCGGCTGCCGGGATCTGCCAGCCTGCCTTTTTAGCCTTTTCAATTTCTTCTTTTTGTATTTTGCTGATATTGCCCTGCACCATTGATGCACAGTAACACAGGGCATTGGCAACCACTGGTGTGCCCGAGGCCCGGGAAATAATAGCGATCAAATTCCGCGCTTCTGCCCCGATGCCGGGCCCATAGCCGCATCCTGCAGTTTCATAATTCCCGCCGCTGGTAAAGGAACTGAACATTTTCATTAAAATATTACCGGTCAAGGTATCACAAACCACTACATCAACATTGCCGGTGAGCAGGTCATTGCCCCGCAGGATATGCCCACCCTCGGCTCGCTGGGATTCGCCCCATCTAAAGCTATATCCCCGGTTCTGCATCTGCAGCAGATGTCTTTCCGTCTGCCGGGCGCCGTCCACATTGAGGATGCCTAAACTGGGTTCTTTGATTCCATCGGCTTTGGCCGCCGCGATACCGTATACCGCATTTTTCACCATGGC
>JAAYZA010000312.1 GCA_012515055.1 Syntrophomonadaceae bacterium
CGCGAAAGACATTGCGATGGATACGCCATTGGATGACCTCTTCCAGAGAGCGGTACATTATGGAGTTAAAATTAGCTTCGGTCAGTTCGCCCCGGGATTTCACATCCCCTTCCAGATCCACCAGGAATTTTTCTATTTCTGTTTCAGTGGCCCCCCCTGCGATAATACGATCAATCACATATGAATAATCATTTTTCAGCACCTGGTAGGCAGATAAAAAATCAGCAGAAACTGGAACCGGAGCAACAGCCACCAAACCGCTCAATACAAAGAAAAACAGTGTAATCATCGCTGTTTTTTTTAATGTCGACATAAGATATTCCCCTTCATTAATATAAAGATTGAGCTATAAAAAAGGACTCCCTGGAACCAATTGCTCCAGGGAGTCCTTGGTCTTAATTAGTTTATTTCATTAGCACATTGTAAATAACTGTTACAGCTTCAGCTCTGGTTGCATTGTTAAGCGGTTTAAAGCTATTATCCTCATAGCCGCTCATCAGATTGTTGTCAACAGCACTTACGACCCAGTTATAGGCCCAGGAGGAAACATTTCCTTCATCGATGAAATCCAACACTCCTGACTGTTCTTTGAGTCCTGCTGCTTTTACGATCATGATAGCCATCTGTTCTCTGGTTATCAGATCATCGGGACCAAATTCATTTTCATTATAACCTAAAACAATTCCATTGGCTGCAGCTATTGCTACATAATTTTTCGCCCAGTGATCGGCAGTGTCATCAAAGACTTTACCAGTACCCTTCAATTCGAAAGCGTCTACGATCACTTTGGCAAACTCTGCCCTGGTTATGGGGGCATCAGGTCTGAAGGTACCATCCGGATAGCCGGAGATTGCTCCAATGCCCACCAGATAATCTATATAATTCTGAGCCCAATGTCCGTCTATATCAGTCAATACCGGTTTATCAACTGGTTCATCAATATCCGGAGGTGTTACTATATCTTTCTTTTCAACTACTATCACCTGTTTGGCAGTTTTGCCATTGGCTTTGATCTCGATTGCTTTTACATCAGCATCAAGTACATCGCCATCCTTCGGTGATACAGTTATATCGTTTTTAGCAAAGTCTTTTGCTGCTATGTCTTTTGTAGTTCCATCGGAGTATGTCACAGTTACTTCCAGACCAGCAAGATCAAGTTTGTCGCCTTCATCATAGCTTACCTTATCCGGTGCAGCTTTGATTTCTATACCAGTTACAGTGGAAGCTACGGCGCCGCCGCCACCACCGCCTCCGCCACCAGTTGATGCTGACGCAGTTTTCGGGAATATTGCCGTCACAACACCAGAACCAGTATCATTGGTTGCTGACACTGCACCTTGTACGCTAAAGTAATTTTCCGGCACTCCGTTCAAAGTGTAACCAGCCTTCGGTACAACGGTTATTGTTGCAGTATAGGCAGTACTGTCTGCAAACTTACCACCGGATGCAAGAGCTGGAGACCATTCCACATTTGCAATATACTGGGCGGTTTCAACGCTTGTTTTAGCTACAGCATTTCTAACCGGTGTAATTCCCTGAATTGTATTGTCAACCAAAGACAGCTTTGTTCCGCCTTGTTTTGCTGCTTCGTAAGCTGATACTGCTTCAGCTAATGCTGTTACTGCATCATCTACTTCTCCCTGGGTGGCATCTGCTTTGTCTACAACTGCCTGGGCAGCTGCTACCGCACTGTCAATAGCGTCTTTAGCTGCCTGTGTTGTCCATTTATCTGTCGGTTCAACATCTGA
>JAAYZA010000096.1 GCA_012515055.1 Syntrophomonadaceae bacterium
AAAAATTGCGGGGGGGCGAAACAATAATTGCGCGATTTAATGACTAAAACTTTTGCCAATATGGTAACACTGCTCAATATTATTTTTGGTTCCCTGTCACTTATCTGCACACTGGAACATAAATTTATTGCGGCAGCTATCTTTATTTTGCTGGCAGTAGTGGCGGATACTGTTGACGGCCGGGTAGCCAGGATGTTTGATGCTGAATCTGAGCTGGGCAAAGAACTTGATTCCCTTTGCGACCTGGTTTCCTTTGGGGTGGCACCTGCAATTCTGCTGTATACTCAGGTATTAGCGCCGCATTATGGAATAATAGCTATTCTGTCTGCATTGTTGTTCATTGTCTGCGGTGCATTGAGATTAGCCCGCTTCAATGTTTTAAATATCAAGGAATATTTCATAGGTGTTCCCATAACTTTTGCCGGCATGTTACTGGCGATAATTTCGTTTTTTACAGCTGGACTCCACCCGCTGATTGTTTTGCTGGCATTACTGATCCTGGCTTTTTTAATGATCAGTAATTTTAAAGTACCTAAAATAGGACAATAACTGCAGATACTTGCTGTATTACCTGTTGGCACTTGTCATTAACAGGGTTTTTTTATGCTGTTTATGCCGTATAACTTTTCAATTAAAAACCGATAATAACGATGAAACAATCTTTTATAAAAGGAGGATCAACATGGCAGGCACTGATTTACCAGGAGGCGTTTACATCGATCCCATACCCCCCTCCTATGGAAGTGATGTAAAAATCAAATACGAAGGTATTCTGGCCGGGCAAAAAGATGAAAGCTTAATTTTATGTGTTGGTTATGGTTTTAAAGAGGAACCCTTTAATCAAAAGGAAATTACCATGTCCAGAGACACTCGTGGTTTTGAAGCCGAGTTTACTATTGAGGCATCGGATACATTGAATTTTTATTTTAAAAACCAGCAGGGGAAAATCGACGATAACCAGGGGGAAAAATGGCAGGTGGCCGTAGACAGTGAAAATCTTTCCTATTCCTAAATTGAGTAATGCACTGCATTAATTGCCGTGCATTCTTGTTTTTTTATGGTAATGATTTATCATATATGAAAAGCAAGCAATAAAAGAATGGAGAGAGATTTTTTGTTGGATGATGCTAAATTGGCTAAGCTGGTCGCCCGGGAAGCTGCTATCATGAATCAGAATAAAATGGTTAAATCTGCGGTCATATTGCCATTGGTAAGAAGCAGTGAGGGTTATCAGGTCTTATTCGAAAAGCGTTCCATGGATCTGCGGCATCAACCGGGGGAAATATGCTTTCCCGGGGGGGGAATAGAGGATAATGATGAGGGGCCGATGGAAGCCGCCATCAGGGAAACCTGCGAGGAACTTGGACTGGTTAAGACAGATATCGAGATGATCTGTCCCCTGGATATCGTAGTAAGCCCCTTTAATGCCATTATTTATCCTTTCGCTGCTTTTATCCTGGATGCGGACAGAATCAATATCAATTCCGAGGTGGAGGAAATAATCCCCATCCCACTTGATTATTTACTACATAAACCTCCCCAGATCCATCAGCTGCTGGTAAATATACAAACAACGGAAGACTTTCCTTTCCACCTGATTCCTCAGGGGCATAATTACCCATTCCGCAAGATCAATTATCCGCAAATTTTCTACCAGTATGAGGGGACTGTTGTGTGGGGGCTGACTGCCCAAATCCTGACGCATTTTCTACATCTTTTGCAGATCGGATAATACTGTATTCTTAAGCATCGGTAATTGACCCGGGAAGATTTATCGATTAACTTTAAACAGAAGTATTAATCAGGCAAAAGAAGGAGGCCCGATCATGGAGCCGAGAAAAAGAATTGCTGTAATAGGTTATGGAAATGTCGGCCGGCATGCTGTTGAAGCTGTTAATAGAACATCTGATCTGGAACTGGCGGGGATCGTTGAATTATCAGATTCTGTCCTGAACAATGGAAAAATACCAGGGCCGGTGGTTAAGGATATTAAAGACTTGCCGGAGGTGCAGGCCGCCTTACTGTGTCTGCCCAGCCGGCAAATACCGGCGGCAGCTGCAGAGCTTATAGCTGCCGGGATGTATACTGTCGATTGTTTTGATATCCATAGCGAAATAGTCGATTACAAAAATAAATTAAATGCCCTGGCCTGTAAAAATGAAACTGCAGCTGTCCTGGCCGCTGGCTGGGATCCGGGGACAGATTCCATGATCAGGTGCATTTTTGAGTTCATGACGCCGGCGGGAATAACCTATACCAATTTTGGCCCGGGGATGAGTATGGGTCATACTGTCGCTGCCCGTTCAGTTACCGGGGTTAAAGATGCTCTTTCCGTCACCATGCCTCTGGGAGCAGGACTCCACAAAAGGCTGGTCTATATTGTGCTCAAACCCGGTTATGAGTTTTCCGAAGTTACCGCCAGATTAAAGGAAGATAAATATTTCAGTCATGATGAAACCGCTTTCATTGCCGTTGATGATGTGGAAAGCCTCATTGATATGGGGCATGGAGTCTTGATAGAAAGAAAGGGCGTTTCTGGTTCTGCGCATAATCAATGGCTGAATATGCAAATGAGCATCAATAATCCGGCCTTAACTGCTCAGATAATGATTGCTGCCGTACGGGCTGCTTTCAGGCAAAAACCCGGTGCTTACACCATGATAGAAATTCCTGTTATTGATTATCTTCCCGGTGATCGGGAAGATCTTATCCGCCGTCTGGTTTAAATAATCTTAAAATAGTTCGAAAACAGGTTTTTTATAAGACCCGCCGGCGGGTCTTAATTTTTGTCCGGCGGTGACAATAACATTTATAATGATGGTAATGATATTACAGGGGGAATTTTATGCAGGATCATGACAATGAAAACGGATTCAACGAAGAAGAGTTTGACTGGGATTCAGTCGATGAAAAAATAGAATATCGCTCACCCCTTTTGCGCAGAGCCCTTTTATCCATTGTTGCTCTACTGATACTGGTTTCCTTTATAATCTGGTCTTTTCCGCAGCTGGGAA
>JAAYZA010000289.1 GCA_012515055.1 Syntrophomonadaceae bacterium
CTGTGATTTGTTTTATCAGGACTCCTCGCCGTCGCTGGATTCGCTGTTATTATTCCCTTTCATGGACTCTTTGATTTTCTTTTCCAGCAGGGTATAAAACTCAGGATTATTTCTGATGTACTCTTTGGAGTTCTCCCTTCCCTGTCCAATCCGTTCACCTTCATAGGAATACCAAGAACCACTTTTGGAAATAATCTCCATGGAAGCGGCTATATCAAGCAGATCACCCTCCTTGGATATGCCAGTTCCATACATAATGTCAAACTCTGTAGTTCTAAAAGGCGGCGCCACTTTGTTCTTTACTACCTTTAGTCTGGTGCGGTTGCCAATTAATTCTGTACCCTGTTTGATAGCCTCGCCTTTTCTGACCTCCAGCCGCACCGAAGAATAGAATTTTAAGGCCCTCCCCCCGGTGGTGGTTTCATTGCTGCCATATATGACCCCGACCTTTTCACGGATCTGGTTGATAAAAATGCAGCAGGATTTTGATTTGCCGATATGAGCAGTCAATTTACGCAGGGCCTGGGACATAAGCCGGGCCTGCAAACCCACATGGATGTCCCCCATTTCCCCGTCCAGTTCTGCCTTGGGTACCAGAGCCGCCACTGAGTCGATGACCACCATATCGATGGCACCGCTGCGTACCAGGGCTTCAGCGATTTCCAGCGCCTGCTCACCGCAATCCGGCTGGGATACCAGCAAATTATTGATATCCACGCCCAGTTGTTTGGCATAGAGGGGATCTAAAGCATGCTCTGCATCGATAAAGGCAGCCATGCCGCCTTCCTTTTGCGCCTGGGCAATAGCATGCAAAGCCACCGTCGTTTTACCGGAAGACTCCGGCCCAAAAATTTCAATAACCCGTCCCCGTGGAAAACCGCCCACTCCCAGAGCCAGATCCAGCGAAATGCATCCGCTGGGGATCACTTCCACATTCATGAGTGCCGCTTCCCCGAGTTTCATTATAGAACCTTTGCCAAATTGTTTTTCTATATTGTGTATGGTGTTGTTTATGGCATCTATTTTACCCTGCTCAATGATATTATCCATTTAAATTCCTCCTCAAACATATGTTCGCTTTCTAAGATTATAATTAGTAATTTCAGGAAAGTCAAATCAATATTTACTTCCGGGAAAAAGAATTAATCCCATTATATACTACCGCCCCTGCAAATGACGCCGCAGGATATCCAGGGCGGATTTTACTGCCAGGATACGATTTCCCTTACGATGGCTGTTGAACCGCAGTTGATACACCTTTTCTTCCCCATCACTTAGATAAGCAATATAAACCAGTCCCACCGGCTTGGTATCAGAACCCCCTTCAGGGCCGGCAATGCCGGTTATAGCCACAGCTATATCACTGCCGGCGACTTCTTTGATCCCGGCAGCCATTTCCCGGGCCGTTTCTTCGCTCACCGCCCCGTAAGTATTGATGGTATCATCCTTGACATTAATAAGTTTGTTTTTGGCTGTATTATCGTATGTTACCGCCCCGCCCCAAAAAGAAGCGGAACTCCCCGGCAAATCGGTCATCATTTTGCTTAGATAACCACCGGTACATGATTCGGCTGTCGCCAGGATCAGACCTTTATCCTGCAGTAAACCAGTCACAACTGATATCAGGGTGTCATCATCATAGCCATAAACATTATCCCCCATTGCCATTATTACTCTTTTTCGAATTTCCCCCAGGATTTTTTGACTTTCCTGCCGGGCAGTCCCTTCCGCCGTTATCCGGATGTGGATTTCACCCTTTTCAGCCAGTAAAGCCAGAGAACAGCCCCGGGGATCATCGATTATTTCTGCCAGCATTTCCTCCACCTGGGATTCCCCCGGTCCAAATACTTTTATCACCTGGCTCAGGGCCCGGGAATCGGTCAATTTCAGTTTTTCCCTGAGTAAAGGCTCGGCTTCATCCAGGAACATTCTTTCCATCTCGTGGGGAGGCCCGGGGAGCACGATCAGCGTTTTTTCATCCTTATATAAATACATGCCCGGTGCCGTGCCGCAACGATTAGCCAGAATAATTGCCTCACGGGGAAACATGGCCTGTTTGATATTACTGGCCGGCATTTTTCTCTGCCGGCGGGCAAAATATTCCTTCAGTTTGACCGCCTCTTCTTCTATTATCTCCAGCTCTACTCCCATAACCTCACAGGCGGTTTCCTTGGTCAAATCATCCCTGGTGGGCCCCAGACCTCCGCTGGAAATGATTATATCGGCCAGCTGTGTGCCCAGGGAAAAGGCGGCCATTATCTCCTCCTGCTGATCACCAACTATAATACGCCCGATCACTTTTATGCCGGCCTGAATCAACTGGCGGGCAATAAAATCAGAATTGGTATCAGCAGTATTGCCCAGCAGCAGTTCCGTTCCCGTAGCGATAATGAATGCCCTTTTCAAAACAGTCATCTCCTAATTTTCTATCTTTTTTTATTATATACATTTTTCCCTCTTATAACTGCAGAGATGGGAAATAAAAATTGGGGGGCAGGGGGGTAGTTGGTTAGTTGGTTAGGGAAAAGTAGAAAGCAGAAAGTGGAAAGTTGGAACCTTGAGTAATATTGGGCTGCAGAGAGAAACAGGTAAGCGTGAAGCGAACCTGCGCTGGCGCGCGGTTATAAGGGTAGGAGCCGGGGGGCAGTTGGTTAGTTGGTTAGTTGGTCAGGGAAAAGTAGAAAGCAGAAAGTGGAAAGTGGAAAGTGGAAAGTTGGAAATTTGAGAGATATCGCTGCAAACGTCGTAGGGGCCGACGCCTCTGTCGGCCCGAGGGGGCCGGGGGTTGACTGGGGGACTGAACTTTTGTCCGCAGCGAAGCGGAGCCGCAGGGAAGACAAAAGGTCTGTCCCACTGTCTAGCATAGGGGTCGGGGCCGGGGGCCGGGGGGCAGTTGGTTTGTTGGTTTGTTGGTTAGGGAAAAGTAGAAAGCAGAAAGTGGAAAGTGGAAAGTGGAAAGTTGGAAATTTGAGAGATATCGCTGCAAACGTCGTAGGGGCCGACGCCTCTGTCGGCCCGAGGGGGCACTGCGGCATGCTCCTTCCGTTGCCGGAGCAATCATCGGGGGACCGGGGGGCAGTTGGTTTGTTGGTTTGTTGGTTAGGGAAAAGTAGAAAGCAGAAAGTGGAAAGTTGGAAATTTGAGTGGTTCAGTCAGGAGATGGGTTACGGAAGTGGTTCAGGACATAGGTAACACTCTGGCTCTGATTATTGTTAATTGTTACGGCTCATAAGTCATTTACCCTTATACTTGCTGTTACGCTGCTGACTAGCTGGCCTGCATCTGTAAAAAGGTCTCTCTGTCGATGGATTCTTCTGCCAGTAAATATGCAGCCAGTTGGGAAAGATTTTCTACTTCCTCCTGTAAAAGATTACGGGTTTTTTCCTCCAGCTGACTGATGATGGCTTTGCATTGTTCATAAATCACTTCCCGGGGTGTGTCATTGGAGTTTACTATGCCCAGGGGGGATAAACCGCAATC
>JAAYZA010000385.1 GCA_012515055.1 Syntrophomonadaceae bacterium
CCAGACCGCCAATCAGCAAAAGTGCTGAAATGGTTATGGCCAGCATGGCATCACCGGTGAAACCCGTCAAACTGGCAAAATTACCGAATAAATCAAATCCGGCATTATTAAAAGCGGAGATGGAATGGAAAACACCATACCATAAGGCCTTTCCTGCCCCCATGGAGGGGTACCAGTATATAAACAGGGCTATGGCTCCGGCTAATTCTATAATGAAAGAGAAAATCAATAAATATTTAAATACATTTACGATACCGCCCAGGGAAGATTTATTCAGTGAATACTGCATTGTCAGCCGTTCTTTTAAGTTTATCCTCCGTCCCAGGATAAAGGCCAGAAAAGCGGCAAAAGACATGATCCCCAGGCCGCCGACCTGAAAAAGAAGCATGATAATAACCTGACCAAAGGGGGTCCAGTAAGTACCGGTATCAACTAAAACCAATCCGGTAACACAGAGGGCAGAAGTGGCAGTAAAAAAGGAAGTCAAAAAATTGATCTGGCCGTTTTCAACTGCAATGGGCAGTGACAGCAGAACACTTCCTATAATAATGATTACAGAAAAACCGACCACTAAAACTTGGGCCGGGTTTAATTTGCCCAGCATCGCAATCTCCTACAAATCAAGATCAGCAACATTATTAATATATTTATTTTCGCCGGCAATGACTAAAATATCACGGGCTTTAATGATTTGATCGGGGTCAGGAGGCAAAGAAATCTCTTCATCATGTTTGATGGCTATTACAGCTATGTTCTTTTTGGTTCTTAAATCCATTTGCCGCAGACTCTTATTCACGAACTCAGCGGGAGCTAAAATCTCAACGATGCTGTACTCTGATGACAGATCGATTTGATTCATTATATTATGGACAAAGGAATGGGCCAGTTTAATAGCCATGTCCCGTTCCGGATAAATAACCATATCAGTACCGATTTTCTCCAGCACCTTACCGTGTAAAGCTGTCCGCGCCTTGGCAATAACTTTTTTCACCCCTATTTCTTTCAAAGTGATGGCAGTAAGTATATTGGCCTGCAAATTATTGCCGATGGATACCACTACCACATCGAAATTAGTAATGCCCAGTTTCCGCAGAACCGCCTCATCCGTTGAATCAGCCTGCACAGCATGTGTGGCAATATCCACATAATCTTCAATTTTTTCTTCATCGGTATCAATGGCCAGAACTTCATGGCCCATAGCAACCAGTTCTTTAATAAGGCTGCCCCCGAATCTTCCCAGCCCAATCACGGCAAATTGTCGCTTGTTTTTCATCAGCATCTGCTCCTGATAATAAATTACAACCACATATTAGCACAAATTTTTTTGATTATATATAAGGGTGATTATAAGGATAAAAAAAGACTTCCTTCATTAAATAAAGGAAGTCGAAATATTTTATTTAACCACAGGTTGTACAGGAATCACAGCCCCCGCCTCCGGTATCATGAATGCTGTTGATATCCATATAAATCCGGTTGCCTCTTTTAAATGATGTCATCTTAAAAGGGCCATAGCGTTCGACAATCCTGTTTTCTGCCATAAAAGTCAAACCTTCGTGTTCTTCAACGGTATCAAGTTCCCCCGGTTCATCCAGAACCAGATCATAGGACATTCCGCCTCAACCAATCCGAGCAATTATTCGCAGGCTGGTGCTATTGATATTCTGCTCTTTCATAATCTGTTTAAGATCTTCGGCGGTTTCAAGGGATATTTGTAACATCGTCATATTATCACCTCATCTATATTATTTGCAGGGCGGCCAGATTTCATCCCTGGATATACCCTCTGAGGGTATAATAACATAAGTAAAGCAGATTAACAACAGGTATTTATTTTTTTAAAAAATAGCCTTCCCCAAAGTCCCATTTTCTGAAAAATCGTTATAAAAAGTAGGGTTTTATGATATCATGAAGAATATTACAATTAAATAGTATGACTGGAAAAAATATTTTGAACTATTTGATTTATTCTTTTTAAAAATGTTGAAATTTTACAAGCAGGAGTCTTCAACCAGGATGAGGGGGGATGAAAAACTAGTTTTAAAGAATAGAGGAGGGATGAATTTTGCAGGAAAAGAAATGGGTTTCTTTGGTTTTAATTACCTTTTTGATGGTTTTTGTGTTGGGACCGGTTAATTATGCATCAGCTGATGCTATTGACGATGTAGTGACAGAGGTAGAAAGATTATACTCTTTTGCCGATAAAGATTACGAAGAATTCAACATTCCTGCTTTGGAAGATGCCCGTGAAAAGCTGGACGATCTCACCAATGACCAATTGGATGAAATCGCCGGTCCATTAGTGACACCTCAGGTTACTGCCAAGTATCAGGATAATTTGGACCTATATGACAAAAGCGAATGGAACCGGGTCATTACAAAATTAATGGCTTTTACTTATCTGGGCGATTCTGATACTGACAAGCTAAAAACTGATTTGGATGAATTCCGTGAAGAGTTTTCCCCCCATTTTAAAATCCTTTTTGGCGATGGTATAACAATGGATGATTTGGCTCGCCTGGCACAGGACACCAGGGGACAGATCAGATCAGTTATTGGAAATGCTGGGGCGGGTATTTTAGCTAATGATAGCAACGAGGTTATGATTGAAAAAATGGCCGGCTATAGTTTTGATGCACTGGATGCCGCTGCAGAAATTGCCGGCAACGAAATGTTTGCCAACAAACTGGCAGACCTTGGCTGGGACAAAGATTTGCTCATCCAACAGTTAGATATATTGGCGGAGTACATAGATGAAGATGGAGACGCCCGTCGCTCACTGGCTCTGATGATCATCCGTTCCGAAACTGATCCGATTGAGGATCAGACTGTGGATATCGGTGATCCCCTTGAATTGACTGTGACCATAATGGGGGAAAACGCCAGCAGTTTTATTGGGTGGTATAGCACAGACGATAGTGTTGTAAAAGTGACAGAAACTCCCCAAGGATACGATATCGAGGCAGTTGGCAAAGGTGAAGCAGAACTCCTGGCCTACCGATACTACCCAGGGGATGGATCAGCATCAGAACCCCTGATTGACTGGCTGGTAAGGGTAAATGTGACAGTGGAAAGCGATATACTTTATGGTGATGTCAATGGCGATGGTCAGGTTACGAACGCAGATTTGACTACTTTAAAAAGATATTTTGCTGGTGTTGCTGGAACAGTAATTAATGAACTCAACTCGGATGTAAACGCTGATGGAGAAATAACGAATAGTGATTTGATTATTCTAAAACGCTATTTTGCTGGTGTTACTGGAACTGTTCTGGGTCCCCAATAAGCTGGTGAAGGAATGCAGTTTTATCATGATGAAAAACAGGGAAAGGTGGAGATCTCTTGACCAATAGTAAACGGAAATCAAAGTTTATAATCCTTTTGGTGTCACTTATGTTAGTATTTTCAGCTATACCCGCTTTTGCAGCTGATGACAATGTACATTTTTCTGTCCCGGAAGTTATTGAGGCGACAGTTGGGGACAGCATAACGGTGCCTATCAGTATTCAACTTCCAGCCTCTTATGAACAATCCATAACAGGATTTGGCATTCGTTTGAATTATGATGTCGAGGTATTAGAACTAACCGGTGTTTCTGTTGGGGATGCCTTAGGTATGCTAGAAAAAGATATAGATTCCAACTACAGCTTGGATCCGGACCTTTTTAACGCTTATTTACAAGGATATCTACAGCTGGCGTATGCTGCTGTCGGGCAGGGATTAAAGGGAGATGGCGTAGTATATAATGCTATCTTTGAAGTGAAGCAAAGACCTGCAAGCGGAAGTACTCCTTTGACATTAACATTAAGGGAAGTTCCTCCAGGTGCTCCGAATGACTACGATGAGCAAAACATCTATAATGCAGTTTTTGTAAACGGTGTGGTAAATATTGCAGCCCTGCCGGCGGACAAATCAGCCTTGACAGCGGCCATAGATGCTGTTGACTATGTTGTTGTCTCGACAGATGGTTCAGATGTTGAACCGACAGATAAATGGACAACACAGGCAGCTAAAGACGCTATTGACAGTGCGGTAGCAGCTGCCCAGGCAGTTGTAGACAAAGCAGATGCCACCCAGG
>JAAYZA010000170.1 GCA_012515055.1 Syntrophomonadaceae bacterium
AGTACCCCATTTGGCCCAGCTAAGGAGTTTGCCGCTGTCTTTTATCTTTAGGAAATACTGGGCGATATCACGGACCAGCTGATTTACTCCAGATACCAGATAAATATCACTGTTAGACATGGTAGCAGCCATAATACCCGCCATTATAATTGCCGCTAAGGGGATCGGCACCAGATTGAGCATGGAACCTAAAGCCAGTGAAGGTGCTTCCAGGTTAGGAACCAACTGTCTTACATATAATCCAGTGAAAGCTCCTATAACGCCAGTTGTATAAGCAATAGCAACTGTCCATATCCAGCCGGTTTGAACTGTTTTCAGGTTACGGGTTCCTGCAGAACGGGCCCAGTAGGGCGCCTGGTTTAAAAGCGACTGGTGCATGAGCAGGAAGGTGAGTACTGAAGGAACTATAAACTTGACTACCGGCAAAGTGCCAAAGGGAAGCGACAGGAAATTGGCTGGCAGTTGGCCGGCGTCTGGCCAGCCGTAAGCAAATATAAGATAAATGGGAAGGATTATGAAACTGGCCAGGGCCACCCAGGTGAATTGGATCAAGTCTGTAGCTGTTGCTGCCCAGATGCCGCCCAATGCCACATATAATGTCACAACTGCCCCCACCAGAAATATAGCCATGGGAGCACTTATGCCCAGAGCTCCGGCTATAACTGCGCCGCTGCCTACATATTGCCAGCCCAGGATTGCAAGGGAAGCCAGTAAAATGACAACAGTGATGGCCAGGCGTCCGCCTCTGCCATAGCGGTATTCAAACCATTCAGTGGGTGTTACCGCTCCGGTAGTTCGCCAGAACCCGGCCCAGAACAGAAGTGCTACCAGTGCCCCCGTACCCCATCCCAGATAGAACCACATTCCACCCATACCAAACATGTAACCATACATAACTATCCCCGGGAGATAGCCGCCTGATATAAGTATAGAAGAATTGCCGATGGCTGTCATCAGCGGGGTGAACTCCCGACCGCCGATCATAAATTCATTTTCATTATTAGTAGTTTTTTTACCTACCCACCAACTTAAAGCAATCATGGCTGCTATATAAATAATAGTTACTGATAACATCCAGGTACTGCCCTGCATTAAATCAGCCTCCTTTCATCTTGAAAAAGAATAAATTTGAAAGTATCGAATCTTTTTACCACGCAGTCCATCCGCCATCCACCATCAAAATAGAACCAGTCACAAATTGGGCGGCATCTGAAGCCAGGTAAAGGACTGCCCCCACCACATCCTTAACTTCACCAACTCTACCCAGGAGAATGCGTTTCTTTACATCCTCATGGAATGCTTCGTTTTCAAACATTGGTGCTGTAAAAGGGGTGTAAATAAAAGTGGGGGCAACAGTATTCACGGTTATATTGTACCTGGCCCATTCTCCGGCTAAGACCTTGGTAAATTGTGCTACTGCACCTTTGCTGGCACAGTAAGAACTGCGTCTTTCATATCCTACTACTGACATAGCTGAACCCAGATTGATAATAGAACCGCTTTGTTGCTTTATCATGGTTTTACCGGCTGCCTGACAGCAAAAGAAGGATCCTTTGGCATTTGTGTTTAAAACCTTGTCCCAAGCCTCCTCGGTTACTTCCTCCCCCCATTGCTGCACATTAACACCGGCAGAATTAAGCAAGATGTCTATTCTCCCAAAGTCTTTATCTATTTGTCCGAAGGTCTCATTTATCTGGCTTATATTTGTAACATCACAAACATAGGTTTTACATAACTTACACAAAGAACCAAAATCTTTTCTGGCCTCGTCCAGAGCTTCCGCTGAGTAATCTATCAAGGCAATATCTGCTCCGTTTTCCATGAAGGCGCTTGCACATGCCTTGCCTATACCATTGCCGCCTCCGGTAATTACCGCTGTTTTTCCCTTCAGATCAACACTGACCCCAGACATTTTGCAACCCCCTATTCTTCCCAGAACGCGAACGCGCGGCAGGGACTCCCAGTTAGTCCGGTGAATTTAAGCGGGAAAAAACCAACACAAAAATCACTGTGTTTGGGGATTAGTGTAATATTCACCAGGCTTTCTGTGTGGATGATCTCCCTTTCAGCATGAACGGTATGGTTGGGGTAATCCAGATCAGCCGGGGTGTCCAGACTGGGAGCATCTGTAGCGATATTTACCAGTCCCTGATCTAAAAGCCAGGTGGTAGCTTCTTTATTCAGCCCGGGGTATTGGGTTAAATAACGGTTAGGATCACTTATCGAATAAGGTTCTATGCCAGTCCAATAAAGAAGTGTCATTCCAGGCTCTAAAGTTACTTCAGCCTCTTCAAGTGCTTTTTTCACTGCATCAAGGGTTATGTGGACGCGACCCTGTATAAAGGATAGGTCAATCCAAGCTGCTGGTGTGATTAATTCTGGCAGGGTTATTTTGTCAACCGATAAATGGGATTTGCTGGGGTCGAAATGATAAACTGCATCAACATGGGTGGAAGTATGGTCACAGGTGACAATGCCTTTTACGCCGAAACCATAGGGATATTTGCTGGATTCACCCAGGCTGAACTTGGTTTCTTCGTGAGTTTTATGCCACCAAAAAGCAGTTTTCATGTGACCCGGGTAAACAGGTATGTCTGGTCCGACCTCCTTGCCTAAATCAAGAAATGTGATATTTTTTCCGAATAGTTCTAAAGTACTTACATCTGACATTGTTTCATCCTCCTTGGTAGAAATTGCAGAATAACATTGAAGCATTTTCATCTTCATAAATACTGCGAATAGCTTTTCGTTTAATTGAATTATTTGCAATAAGTTATGTAATTATTTAATATGAAAAAATTAATAAAATGCCCCAGAAGAGTTTGTATGCAAAGGGGTATTACATTTTTTCTCTGACGCAGCCTGCTGCCGGGCTGGATAACATCATCATCACTAATAACAAATCAATATCTTTTGTGCTCCTTGTTATAAGCACTTTAATTGAGCCCTTCCTTTTGTTTTGTAGTATTAGATTAACCAACAACCATCAATACAGACCTCTTTTTCTGACAGTTCATTTATATAACTTGCAATTTTAGGCAGTGAACGGGAAGGATAATTGCATTGGCATAATATCGGCATATAATCAGAAGGCAGGGTGCGGCAAGACAGGTCGTGATAAGGGGGAAAATAGTCCAAAGGGTGGGGACCGTTATCAAATCGAAACTAGGTCGAAAACCCCGCTGTCAATGGGTAATCATCTGGCAGCAGAGTGATGGGCAATAGAAAAAGCGAGCGAACCATAAACGGTTCGCTCGCTATAATAAATGATTCGCCTGGTTTAATGCGGCCCTTCATCGGATAGCTTGATATCATATTGGGCTGCCTTACGGCAGAAGGTCGACTGACTAATTCCCAAAGATGCTGCTGCTTTGCGCGTGCTGCCATGTTGATCGAAAGCGGCTTTTAGATAATGTTTTTCTATTCCCTGGGTGATATCCCTTAAACTACCGTGGTTTTCGAGCTTTAAGATATTATCATTGATGCAGTCATTGGATTCAAGTATGATTTCTTTGATTATATCGTCTGCACTGGTAACAACAGCCCTTTCAATGACATTGCTTAATTCCCGTATATTTCCCGGCCATTCATAACTTATTAGTTTCTTTATTAACCCGGGGTCGATATACTTATTCAGTTTGTACTGGTGGTTGAACTTATTAAGAAAATGAGAAACCAGATCTGGTATCTCCTCCCGTCTTTCGCGCAGGGAAGGAACTCTTACCGGGACAACATTGAGCCGGTAAAATAAGTCTTTGCGAAACTGGTTGTTTTTAATCATTTCATTAATATCCCGGTTGGTAGAAGTTATGATCCGCACATCGATCCGGGTTATTTTAGTACTGCCGATGCGGGTTACTTCATTTTCCTGGATTACGCGCAATAACTTGGCCTGCATGCTAAAAGGCAGTTCAGCAATTTCGTCCAAAAGCAAAGTGCCGCCGTTGGCCAACTCAAAAATACCTATTTTGCCGCCTTTTTTGGCGCCGGTAAAAGCACCCTCCGCATAGCCAAACAGCTCTGATTCAAGGAGGTTTTCCGGGATCGCCGCACAATTAATACGGATATAGGGCTTATCGCACCTGTTACTATGCAAATGGATTTGATGGGCTATTATTTCCTTGCCCACGCCTGATTCTCCGGTAATCAGCACTGCCGAATCAAATTGGGCCAGATGGGAGACTTTGTCCATCAATTCCACCATTACCGGTGCTGCCACAACAAAATCTGACCAGCCTTTGATTCGGGTTAATTCATTTTTATAATGCGCGCTCAAGCTTTCAACATGTTCTACTTCTTGTTTCAATTCATTGAGTTCGGTTATATCACGGCCATTAGTTATAACACTGACCAGCTTGCCATTTTCATCAAATACCGGATTGCCTGTTACCAAAACCGTACGGCCAGTTTTGATTTTCTGAACAAAGGTTACCGGTTTTAAGGTTTCAATCACTTCTACGCTGCAGGAACGGTCATAAAACCCTTGAGCTAATAGTTCATACATGGTTTTACCGATAACCTCTTCGGGTTTTATTCCGGTGATCCGGTAATAGGCCTGATTGGCTTTGGTTACCCTTCCTTCGGCATCAGTAACAAACAAATAGTCGAAAGAAGCCTCGAAAACGGCATCCAATTGTTCTTTCATGGATTTAATATTTTTTAAATCTTTAATTTCCATATGGTAATGTCTGATCAAGTCAGAAAAAGTAACGATGCCAACTACTTTTCCCCCCTCGATAACTGGCAGACGGCTTACATCTTTATCTATGATGGTGTCGATGTCATCATCGGGGCGGCAGGTAATAACATCAGTTATCATTATTTTGCTGATAGGGCATTTGAGTGCTGTATCGGCAGCCAGGGCTTCATATAATTGAGTCTTACCGACAAGACCCAACAGCTCATTCTGGGTGTTAACAACTGCAGCACCATCAATTTGCTGATGCAAAAATAAACGCGCAGCTTCAGCAATGGTTTGTTCAGGTGACAATACATATGGTTTAGAAGTCATAATAGCAGAGATTTTCATTCTTCAGTCACCACCTCTTTAACCTTATTACATCTCAATCATAGTGTATTTAAAGAAGTGAATCAACTTTGGTTCACAAAAAAATTTGTGCAGCTACTTTTTTTGGCAGGAGAAGTTTGCTTTTTTAAAGAATTTATGAAAGATTGGGAATCATTCAAAAAACAAAAATACCCGGGGAAACGATGGGGAATAATAGCGAGGGAGGTGTCTTATTACTGATTGTCTTGTGCAACAAACATTAGTTTATCTTTAGAAAGGGGTTTTATAAATGGCAATCAATATAGTACCCGATACTGATATGAGACTGCAATGGCTTGATTTGTGGCATGACCATATCGATACTGTTCCCAGGATGTTTAATCACACGGTAAAATATTTCGGCGATAGGCCGGCAAATAAATATATGGAGAATGAGGAATGGAAAGAAATTGATTACAATACCTGGGCAGAAATATCCCGGGAGATAGCCGAGGGCCTGCTTAGCCTGGGTGTTGAAATCGGTGATAATATCGTTATAATATCTCCCACCTGTGTTGAATGGGGCTGGGCAGATATAGGCATTGAACTGGCCGGAGGCTGTACAACTACAATCTTTCCCACCTTGAGTAATGAAGATATCAAGTTTATCTTAAATCATTCCGCGGTAAAATACGTTTTTGCCGGGAATAAAGAATTGGCAGATAAAGTGAAGAGTCTGGCGGCGGATACCCCCACTGTGCAAGGCATTATTTGTCTGAAAAATGATTGCGACGGTAATGATGCAACTATTATAAACCTTAACAAATTAAAAGAAATGGGATTGGAACTAAGAAAAAAGGATCCCGGCCTTTATCAGACCAGGGTCGACAGCATAAAATCTTCTGATGCAGCAACTACAATTTATACCTCCGGGACAACGGGGAAATTAAAAGCTGCCCGCTATTCCCACGGAGAATTGACCGGAGGCATATGGCGCTGCCTGCGCAATCAGGCCATGGGTAATGCGGAATTTAATACATTGGACATGGCTTTTTCGGTCATGCCCCTGGCCCATGTAATGGAAAGAACTTATTTCTTTTTTTGCATGATCACGGTGGGTGCATGTCTGGGTTATGGCCGCGGTCCGGCCTTTTTGCTCCAGGATATGCAGGCTTTGAAACCGACAGCTATGGTAGTGGTACCCCGGATGCTGGACCGTGTATTAAAGGGCCTTACGCAGGTATTTACTGCTACACCGGAAGGAGCAAAATTGTGGAAATGGGCCCTGGAAGTCGGTGACCGGATGATCGACGCGCGGATGAGTCCGGAGAACACCTTTGATGCTTCCATCGATCCGCTGGAGGAACTGACGGGCGAATTAAAAGAGGAATATGCCAAGGCTAAGGCAATGGTTTTTGATAAAGTTCACGCGGCACTTGGAGGCAGATTCAGATGCCTGGCTTCGGGAGGTGCAGCCTTGCTGCCGGAACTTCACCGGCCATTTTTGGGGATGGGATTTTATGTTCCCAATGGATATGGCTTAACGGAAACACTTTGCGGTGTCGGTGTGGGCAGGGCCAATGCTTTGAAAGTCAGCTGGAATGCTCCTATTGCACCGGGATTGGAGTGGAGGCAGGAAGAAGATGGCGAATTGCTGTTAAAGGGAGTAGGGATTATCAAAGAATACTATAATGATCCGGAAGCCAATGCTGAATCGTTTACCGAGGATGGCTTTTTCCGGACCGGTGACATTGTTGAATTTGATGAGAATGGCATCTTCCACGTAGTCGATCGAAAAAAAGCCATTTTGGTAATGGATACCGGTAAAAACGTAGCCCCGGCGAAGGTTGAGGCATTGATCATGAAAGAGATCCGTATCGACCAGGTCTTGATTGTCGGCGACGGGAAAAAATATCTCACGGCTTTGATATGCCCCAATTGGGACGAGATGATGGCAATGCTGGACAGACAGGGAATAGAATACGATAAAAGCAAACTGCGTTATGAGCTGGTAAATGGGATGAATGTCTGTGTCGAAGTAGGGGAAGACCTGGCTGCTAATCCTTTGGTGCACGAAATGGTGGCCAGGGTAGTTGAAAACGCCAATGCGGAACTGGCTGATTTTGAAAAAATAAAGAAGTTTACTATTCTGCCGCGCAAGTTCCTGCAAAGCCGAGATGAAATGACAGCAACCTCTAAAACAAAATCACGGGTTATTTTGAAAAACTTTGCCGATGAAATAGATAAAATGTATCTTGAATAATTAAAGAATTTCTTGTCAGACAAGATAAAGAAAGAAGCTCCCAAACTGGCGACGGTTTGGCGATGATAAGTCATAAAACCATCAGAAAAAAGAGTAAACCGCGCAAACCTGCGCGGTTTCTTACTTTCTAATGGTCGGGGCGACATGATTCGAACATGCGACCTTCTGATCCCAAATCAGACGCGCTACCAAGCTGC
>JAAYZA010000389.1 GCA_012515055.1 Syntrophomonadaceae bacterium
AAAAAATGAGCATAAAGCAGGAAGATATAAAATTTAATGGCTGGGCTATTGAATGCCGCATAAATGCAGAAGACCCCGCCCGGGATTTTTCTCCGTCGCCGGGAAAGATCGGCAAGTATATTATACCGGGCGGTCCAGGGGTAAGGATTGATTCAGCCGCCTATGAAAACTATACAATACTGCCGTATTATGATTCTATGATAGGTAAGCTGATCACCTGGGGAAGGACCCGTGAGGAAGCCATACAGAGGATGAAGAGGTCCTTGCAGGAATTTAAAGTGGAAAACATAGCAACCACTATACCATTTCATTTAAAAGTGCTGGATAATGCCTTTTTTAAGAAGGGGGAGATTTATACTAATTTCATCCAACGGCGGATGAGTGATGACCAATAATCGGCGCAGGCATTATTTGATACTATCAATGTCATTTGATACAATAATGAGTATAATTTAATTGGAGGTGTAACTAAATGGAAGTAAATAAATCAGAAATAAATAGTGAATTGGGGACCATTAAAATAGCGGATGAGGTTGTAGCAACGGTGGCTGGATTGGCAGCGGCTGAAGTGGAAGGCGTAGCCTCCATGAGCGGCGGCTGGGGCACCGACCTGGTGGAGAAATTGGGAAGGAAAAACTTTGGCAAAGGTATCCGGGTCGAAGTCACGGGGGAAGAGACCAGGATTGATATCTTTTTGGTCATCGATTATGGCTATCAAATCCCCAAAGTAGCAGAGGAAGTTCAAAAAGAAGTCAAACAAGCGGTTGAAACAATGACCGGGCTTAAGGTATCCTCGGTCAATGTCCATATTGTTTCTGTAATACTGAAGAAAAGCGAAGCACAGGATCTCGACGCCGGGGATGAAATGACCGAATTCTAGCAGCCCGTCCTCTATGGACGTGCAGTCGTTTTTTGATTAAACGGGAAGAGGTGTGGAAATGACCGGTATTTGGAGGATCGTTTTATTTTTATACAGCCTTTTGCTGGCCGCGGCAGGTGCATTGATTCTGGTTTTTACAATGGGAAGAACAGATTTAATGGATTATCTGGCTTTTTTCATGTCAAATTCACAGAATCGGATGGCAATAGCCGGAGGAGCGGTTGTTATACTGGTTGTGGGTATAATAACTCTGGTATATTCACTAAAAACGGAGAAAACTGAACCCAAAGCAACTACTGTTATTGTTACAGAAGGTGTTAACGGGCAGGTGTCAATGACGATTCCGGCTATCAAAGTCATCATTATGAAAGCGGTCAAAAAGGTAGAAGGGATAAAAGAAATTAAAACTACTATCACCAGCAAGCCTGAAGGATTGGATGTTCTATTGCACACCATGATCAATCCTGATTATAATGTTCCGGAAATGAGTGAAAGGATACAGACAGCTGTAAGACAACAACTGGAAGCAGTCGGCGGACTCAAAGTATTCAGTATAAGAGTTCTGGTTGACGATCTGGGTCCCTCTGCAAAACAGGCCGGGCGTTAAGGAGGCAGCGTATGTTGGAAAGATTTCTAAGTTTTATCTGGGAAGAGCACCGGGGCAAAACCATCGGCATACTAATTGGTCTTTTGGCGGCGGTTTTGTTTTTGTCTTTTGGTTTTTGGAAAACCTTGTTTATAATTGTCTGTATCGTTCTGGGTTATATTATCGGTAAACGCATCGATGAGGATAAAAATTTTGAACAATGGGTAAGGAAAATCTTCAGGGACAGTTAAATCTGCCGGAAGGAAGATATATTTGAGCAGAAGGAAAGCGCGAGAATTTGCTTTTAAAGTTATTTTTCAGGTTGATCAGGTCCAGGCTGACCCCCGCAGGGCTTTCGAATATTTAGCAGCAGAACAGGAGTTAAGCGAGGAAGAAAGCGGTTTTTCCTGGCAATTGATTGAGGGATGTCTGGAGAACATGCCGATAATCGATGAAAAACTAGCATCTTATTCCAAAGATTGGGCGTTAAACCGAATGTTGTCGGTGGACCGCAATATAATGCGCATGGCCAGTTTTGAAATCCTTTTTACGGAACCGGAACAATCGATCATAGCCATAGATGAAGCTATTGAGATTGCAAAAAAGTATGGTGATAAAAATTCTGCCGGTTTTGTAAATGCTATTCTGGACAGAGTATTGAGTGAGAAATAACGGAAAATGCGGTTGAATCAGACCGGGCAAATATTTGATATCAATAAAGGAAAGGTTTAGCATGCCTTTCCTTTTTATCAATATTGCGGAAAGCAGGAAAGATGAAAGAATATTTTACCGTCAGTCAATTAAATGAATATATAAGTGGTTTACTGGAAAACGATTTTACTCTGGCCGATTGCTGGCTTAAAGGAGAAGTCTCCGGCTGCAAAGTATATCAGCAATCGGGGCATATGTATTTTAACTTAAAAGACCGGGATGCAGTGATTAGCAGTGTTATGTTCAAAAGCCGGGTACAGAAATTGCGTTTTACCCCCCAGGATGGGGCGGAAGTTTTAGCTCGCGGAACGGTGGCTGTTTTTGCCCGGCAAGGGAAATACCAGTTTTATGTTCAGGAGATGCAATTATATGGGATGGGTGACCTTTACTGGCAATTGGAGCAACTCAAGGAAGAATTGCAGGCCAAAGGATATTTTGACCGGGAACATAAAAAAGCCCTGCCCCCTATAGTCAGAAGGCTGGGGGTCGTTTCGTCTCAGGATGGCGCAGCATTAAGAGATATCCTGAAGGTACTCCGTCATAGAGCCCAGAATTTGGATATAGTGATAGCTCATACCGCGGTTCAAGGCACAGGAGCCCCGGGAGAAATAGCTGCCGCTATCAACAGATTAAACCAATTAGATGATATAGATGTGATGATTGTTGCCCGGGGCGGAGGATCTTTTGAGGATTTAATGGCTTTTAACAGTGAGATAGTTGTAGAGGCAGTCTACCAGTCGAAAATCCCTGTTATTTCCGGTGTTGGACATGAAGTTGATACCACCTTGATCGATTTCGCTGCCGATATAAGAGCAGCCACGCCTACCCAGGCTGCCCAGATGGCGGTGCCGGATAATGCAGCTCTTCTGGAAACGGTGTTAAAACATCGTCAGCGTCTTATCCAGATTGTACAAAGAGATTTACTTGTACGGGCAGAATCATTGGACCGGGTCATGATGCAAAGGATCTGGCAGCAGCCGGAAAGCATACTTAAAAATAAGAAAAATCTGGTAGACAAATTTACCGCTGAGCTGCAAAGCAGCATCAATAACAGCTATAAGGATAAATCTGCATGTTTGGCCCTGACCATGGTAAAATTAGACAACCTGAGTCCTTTAAAACTAATGCAAAAGGGATACGCCATTATTCAAAAGAAAGAAAGGATCCTGCGTGATATCGAAACTGTACAAATAGGAGACGAAATCACCATTAATTTAAGGCAGCATCGTTTACTGGCAAAAATCCTAAAAAAGGAGAAATTTCAGCATGGAGATCAAATTTGAAACGGCATTGTTGAAACTGGAGGAAATAGTCAGGTCTTTAGAGAGTGAAGAACTGGAGCTTGAAGAATCTATTAAACTTTTTGAAGAAGGTATCAAATTATCTGTGTATTGTCAGCAAGAATTGGAACGGGCCGATGGCAGGATACAGCAGCTGCTGGAAAATATCCAGGGTGTGCTGGAATTGACCGAGGTAGAGATAAATGAATGAGTCGAAAAAAAGTCTCACAGCAGAGGAAGAGGCCCTTTTCAATAAATGGCTGCAGCAGAAAAAGGATTTTGCCGAAAACAGTATAAAGGAATGTCTGGAACAAGTATATCCTGAAAAAAAGGCGATCCATGATGTAATGAATTATGCCATGTATAATGGGGGAAAAAGACTCAGGCCGATCCTGGTATTCGAGGGGGCTGAAATAGCCGGGATGGAGCTGCAAAAAGCTGTTCCCGCTGCCTGTGCCCTGGAAATGATCCATTGCTATTCACTGGTACATGATGATTTGCCGGCTATGGATGATGATGATTATCGCCGTGGTAAGCTATCCTGTCATAAAGCTTTTGGTGAAGATATGGCGATTCTGGCTGGTGATGCCTTGCTTACCGGAGCTTTTGAAGTTCTGGCCGGGGCAATTTGTTATAATGATCTGGAAAGAACAAGACTCCTGCGGGTTATCGGCGAAATTGCACTGGCCGCAGGGAGTAATGGGATGATCAGCGGGCAGGTCCTGGATCTGAAGTCCGAGGACCAGAATATAAACCAGGCTGATTTACGGGAAATACATGAGCTTAAAACGGGCAGATTGTTTGTGGCCTCATTAAGGGCCGGTGCCATTCTTGGGGGGCTGGATGCGGAGAGCCTGGAAGAACTTACATTATATGCAGAAAATTTCGGGCTGGCATTTCAAATTACCGATGATATTTTAGATGTGATTGGCAATGAACAGGATATGGGCAAACCCATTGGCAGTGATGAAAAAAGTCATAAGGCAACATATCCAGGTTTATTTGGTATGGAAAAAGCACAGGAGATGGCCCGGGAAAGCGTCATTAATTGCATCGATAATTTGCGCGGTTTTGGCACCAAAGCAGATTTTTTGCGTTATCTGGCCTATTACTTATTAGGACGCAGTAATTAAACAAAATATATGACTGGATTTATTTTAATGATATGATAAAATATATAGTCGGAAAGTGACTGGCAAAAGGTTGCAGTATTCTAGTCAGCTCTGTCAGTTTTGAAGACGGGCCTAAAAATCCGTTGAGGGCACATCGATGAAGCTCCTGGTTTTGGCTTTTGACGCCCAGTCGGGGGTCATTGCTGGGAGTTAAGAATACAAGGGCAATCCGCAACGGCATGCGGGCGAGACCCTTGTGTTCGTGGAGGCTCACCCGGGCAAAAGCCCGGAGGAGAAAACCTGCATTTGGTAAAAGCTGGGTGCAGTGTAGCCTGCCTTGAGTGGTGGCGGCGAATAAGCCTGGTGGATCTTTAAAACCCCGGCCAGGGTTTTATTGATTCGCTTTGAAACCGGTTACTGCAAAAGAGGCTAGAAATTGATGTGGGCTGCTGAGGAAAACTCCTAGACTGTGTACGTTATTGTACGGTTTAATGGGGATTAAAGTGCGTCCTTAGTGGTAATCCAGTATGGTATCTGGTGACGATACCGGGCAGGAATAAAGGGAAACCGCCCCTCTGGCAACAATCGGGAATCCTGCTGGGAAAACCTTCTGGACCTATGGCGCAGCGTTTACTCATTAGACAACCTTTTGCCAGCGTTATATTTCCATACCGGGAGGTACCATTATAATTGAACAGCTTTTTTAATAAGGCAAATCTGATGGCAGGGTTATTAGTTGGTGTCATTACTTTTCTAATCGCTTTGCTGATGAGTTTAGGATCAGAGGCCTTGGTCAGAGCAGTGAATAATGTGCTTATAGCCATTATTCTACTGCTATTTGTTATTTTTCTAGGTATTTTTTTTGATATATTAGGGACAGCGGCTACAGCAGCACAATTGGCGCCCTATAATGCCCGGGCCGCTAAAAAGGTATTCGGCGCCAAACAGGCAGTCCGCATTAAAAGCAATGCCCACAAAGTGGCTAATTATTTTAATGATGTCATAGGTGATATCGCAGGAACCTTAAGTGGTGCAATTGGTGCGGGAATTGTGGTAAGCTTAATTAATCAGTTTGCTACTCTGGATGTAGTTTTAATGGGTGGGATGATGACCAGTTTGATAGCTGCACTTACTGTGGGAGGAAAAGCAATAGGAAAAAGCTTTGCCATCAAAAATGCCAATGATATTATTTTTAGACTGGGTGTTGTGCTGGCTTACTGGGAAAAATACACTCATACTGAGTTTTTAAGATAATAGAGGTTGAGCTTGAGATGAGAAGAATTCTTGATTTAATTGAAAATCCTCAGGATATTGATGAATTGGATATCGGTGAAATGAATGAGCTCGCGGTGGAAATCCGCGACTTATTGATAAATAGTGTAGCCGAGTGTGGAGGTCATTTAGCTGCCAACCTGGGAGTTGTTGAATTGACTATCGCTTTGCACAAAGTTTTTGACTCACCCAATGATAAAATCATCTGGGATGTGGGGCACCAGAGCTATGTTCATAAGATTCTCACCGGGCGTCAGGAAGAAATGAAATTACTGCGAAAGTTCGGGGGAATAAGCGGCTTTCCCAAAGTGGAGGAATCTGAACACGATGCCTATAATACCGGCCATGCCAGCACATCTATTTCGGCTGCCCTGGGTATGGCCATTGCCCGTGATATAAAGGGTGAAAAAAAATCCATCGTGGCATTTATTGGTGATGGTGCATTGACCGGCGGGATTGCCTTTGAGGCTTTGAACCATGCGGGGCAGGAAGGCCGGGATCTGATCGTTGTGCTTAATGATAATGAAATGTCCATATCAAAGAATGTAGGTGCCATGTCAGTATATCTTAACCGGCTGAGAACTGACCC
>JAAYZA010000369.1 GCA_012515055.1 Syntrophomonadaceae bacterium
AAAAAGTAGCTTTTTAAACCGCCACAATGTCTCCCTTAGTCCATTTTTTACGACTAATCAGCCGCCAATAGTGTAAACGACATGAAAAATGAGTATTTAGCCTCCGTAAAGCGGATACCAGCTTGGCTATCCGCTTTAAATTTACCGCCAGGGCTGTCAACTTGGTCTGAATAGTGATACTTCGTAGACCGTAGCCACCGGCTCGGTCTAGTCCATGGAATCTTTTTAGTTCTGCATTTTTGGGTTCAATCTTGGCTCGCTTTCGGTATTCTTCAAGAAATTTCGGAGTTTTGGCTCTTTGGCTGTATTCATAAAGCTTGGGGGTGTTTACACTGATGGTCAATACCCTGGACTTTTGCTTACTGTTGCCCATACATTCATTTCGTAAAGGGCAAGTAATGCATGGTCCCTGTTTGAAAGTGTATTCCAGATACTTCAGTTTTTTCTCACCCCGTTTTCGGGTTTTAGATTTTACTTTAACCGTTTCACTTCCCATGACACAAAACCATTGGTCGCTATCCTTGTTGTAGCTGAATAGCTCTTCATTAATTTTGTAAGCACTGGCACTTACAGGTATATAAGCCTGTGCTTCTTTTTCCTCGATTAGATTAAGGATATCAGAACGAAAATAGGCTTTGTCACCATATACCCCGGTTACTTTCAGCCCTGATTTTTGAGCTTCTTCAAGATGCTCTTTAAAATTGCTGCCGTCAACATAGGAACCCGGTTCTACAGTTATACTGGTTATTAAACTACCATCAGTAGTCTGGCATATCTCTGCCTTGTAACCAAAAAAATTCTGGGTCTTGCTTTTGTGCCCTACTCGGGCATCTTTATCTACCAGTGAACGTATCCCTTTTTGCTCGATAAACAGATCGCTGGCCAGGATTTCTTTAGCTTCACTGGCTGCTTGGATGATTTCCTCCGAGGTTTCTTCGCTAACTTGTTCTATCAGGCCTTCCAAATAATCTTTCATAACTTGCTTGGCTTCTGCAGGATCTTTTATCTGGGTATAATCGGGTATCTCATCAGCTTCCTGTCCCATAGCCTTAAATATGTTTCTGGCTAATTGCTTCATGATGCGTTCAGGTACTTTTTTAATGGTGTTGGCTTTGATATGGGTGGTATCAATAACGATACCGTTACTGCTTTTGATTAGGCCCCTTTCCACGCATTGCCTTACGATTTCAGTGATTATGGCATCCATACTGATATCTTTTAAGCGCTGGGTACGAAATTTGGTCAGCAGACTGGTTTCTGGCAAGGGGTCTTCGGGGTTAAGTCCTATAAACCACTTGTAAGCCAGATTCACGCTTAGATCCTGTATCAATTGTTCATCGGACAGATTATATAGATATTTTAAAATTTGGATTCTAAGCATCATCTCCGGTTCTTTGGCCGGCCTGCCAAAGTTCCTGCAATACCTATCTGCCAGCAGTTCATTAACAAAGCTTAGATCTATGGCTGAGTCTATTTGTTTTAATATGTGATTATCTGGTATCATTTGATATAATAAATTATAGAAGCTACTTTGTTTAACAGTGGTTTCAACTAACATAAAAAGCGTTCCCCCTTGGTGTTTTTTGGTTGTTCTTATCCTAATTATACTATAGGTGGGTATGCTTTTTATGTTTTATTCAGACTTTTTCAGTGGTCTCGGAC
>JAAYZA010000088.1 GCA_012515055.1 Syntrophomonadaceae bacterium
AAAACTAAACCATTAATTATTCAAATATTAGACGAGCTTAAATAGAAAAGATCCTGCGGCTCCGCTTCGCTGCGGATAAATGGTCCGCCCCAAAGGATTCTGGTTCCCTTGAACCCCGCGGGTCGACAGAGGCGTCGACCCCTACGACCGCGACCAGCGCGGTTTCCGCCTCACGCCCACCCCTCACCCCTCACGCATCACGCCTCACGCCTCACGCCTTACTCCTCACTCCTTCCGCCTTACTCTTCCAGCGGCGGGTGGTTATTCATCTTCGAACAGGCTGGTCTCGGTCAATTCGGAGGCTCGGTAGATGGCTTTCTCCAGTTTTTCGTCATCGTTTACCCGACTATGATCCCGGATGTATTGCTCGGCTTTCAGGTATTCTTTCCCGCCGGCGGCACTCATGCGTACTTTCAGCATATAGATGAGATTGAAGCGTTTCATGATGGAATTGTCCTTGAGATGGGTCAGACATATTAACTGGGTGCGGTGCTTTTTGGCGATTTCAAACATGGGTTCCAGCAGATGTTCGGACGAAATGGGACCGAAGGGGTTATCCATGATCATGACCCGTGTATCCGTATCGGGATCGGCTCCTATGGACTCCATGTTCCTGGACCGGGTGTAGGTTATCAATGCTGATAACATGGAAAAGAAAACTACGAACCTTTCAGCACCGGAATTTTCACGTACCGCATCTTCCCAGCTTTTGGCCCGGCTGTTTTGCATATTCATATCGATCTTATAAACATATATTGGTATATGGGCATTCCCCAGATAAATATTAATCAGCTCGCGGCTGGACATCAAACGGGATATGGTTTTGCGCAGTTCATCATCGGAGCTATCTTGGCGGGCTTTATCCTGGACTTTTAAAATGCATTCTTCTATATAAGCATTTATTCGCTGCAGTGCGGATTCATGGTCATCCAGCTGCAAATCGATGCGCAGCATCTGCACCGGACGGGAACGTCCTGCCAGCCGCACTTTGGAGTGTTCGGATATGGCTTGGATCTCTTCATATAATCTGCGCCCCTGCAGAAAACTTTGCTGGACCATATCTTTTTTATTGCGTTGCAGGTTGGCCAGCTGGTTCTCATATACGGCAATTAATTCGTTCAGCTTTTCCCTATGCTGGCTCATGCGTTCAAAGAGATAATAATAATCTTCATAATTCAGCCGGGCTTTATACCAGAGGGGGTCGATGCCTTTGAAAATATTATCCAGGTTAAGGTTCTTGTCTTTGAAATCTATTTTGCAATTATCATAGCTGTTTCTGAGACTCATGGATTTATCCCGGTTGGTGCTGTCGATACTGCGGAAGTCTTTTTCCAGGCGGACGGCCTGAGCAATTTCATCGGCTGCGGGGACGAAGGCTTCGGCGGGTTCAAATGAACCTATTTCAATGGTTTGCTCAATATTTTCCCTGGTTCTGTTCAGACGCGATAATTGGCGGTAAATCTCGCTGTTAAGGTCTTCCAGTTCTTCGGCCTGCTTCAGCAGCCGTCTGCTTCTGGCGGCAAAATCTCCCTTGATCTGATGGGCCGGCAGTGGTTCATCAGCCCCCAGCCGTTTGACTTCTTCCCGGGCATGGGAGAGTGCGGCAGCGGCAGCGGCCTCCTCACGGGAGGACAGATCTTTTTCAGTTTGCATTTGTTTAAGCTCTGACTCCAGG
>JAAYZA010000416.1 GCA_012515055.1 Syntrophomonadaceae bacterium
CCTTTGTTTCTGAAGGATGAACCACAAAGTACTGGTACCACTTGGTTCGCTATTGTTGAAATTCTCAAAGAACGATTGATATCTTCTATGGAAATATCCTGGCCTTCCAGATATTTTTCCAGTATATTATCATCGAATTCTGCCAGTTTTTCCAGCATTATATTACGGTGTTTCTGTACTTCCGACATTTCCTCCGCGGTCAGATCCCGGGACTGATAATACTCGCCTTTATCATCAGCGTATTCATAGGCCTGGCAGGTAATCAAATCAAGTACTCCTGCGAAGGAATCTTCCCGGCCAATTGGCAATTGCACAGGGACTGGATTGGCCCCCAGTTTTTCATTGATCATGTTGACGGCAGAGAAATAATCAGCGCCGATGCGGTCCATTTTATTGATATAGGCGATCCGCGGTACATTATACCGGTCTGCCTGGCGCCAGACTGTTTCTGACTGGGGCTGCACCCCGGCAACGGCACAAAAGATGCCAATTGCTCCATCAAGTACTCTAAGTGACCGTTCTACTTCAACCGTAAAGTCCACATGCCCTGGCGTGTCGATAATGTTAATGATAGTATCATTCCATTTGCAGGCAGTAGCCGCTGAGGTTATGGTAATACCTCTTTCCTGCTCCTGACTCATCCAATCCATTGTGGCTGTCCCTTTATCCACCTCACCGATTTTATGGACCCGGCCGGAATAGAATAACATCCTTTCCGTAGTGGTGGTCTTGCCAGCATCTATATGAGCCATTATACCTATGTTTCTGATGGCATCCAATCCTAAATTTGCGGCCATTATTCTGCTCCTGTGTTTTACCAGCGGTAATGGGCAAAGGCTTTGTTGGCTTCGGCCATTTTATGAGTATCTTCTCTTTTCTTAACAGAACCGCCGGTGCTGTTATAGGCATCCATGATTTCACCTGCTAAACGCTGCTCCATGGTCTTTTCTCCGCGTTTACGGGCATAGTTTACCAGCCATCTGATGGCCAGTGTCTGTCTTCTGTCCGGTCTTACTTCCACCGGTACCTGGTAGTTGGCTCCGCCAACCCGTCTGGCCTTTACTTCCACGATGGGAGTTATATTTTTCATTGCCTCTTCAAATATTTCCAGAGCATCTTTGCCTATCTTCGTTTCCACAATGGAAAATGCTCCATAGCATATACCTTCAGCAATGCTTTTTTTACCGTCCCACATTATTTGATTGACCAGTTTGGTAAATATTTTACTGTTATATACGGGATCTGGTAATACATCCCGCTTGGGTACTGGCCCTTTTCTAGGCATGTTGCGCCTCCCTCCTATTTCTTCTTGGGTCGCTTGGTCCCATATTTGGATCTGCCCTGGGAACGATTCTGCACACCTGCTGCGTCAAGTGTTCCCCGGATAATATGATATCTTACACCTGGCAAGTCTTTGACCCGGCCGCCTTCTATCAGAACGACGGAGTGCTCCTGCAAATTATGACCAATACCAGGAATATATGCGGTCACCTCGATGCCGTTGGTTAATCTTACCCTGGCAATTTTACGTAATGCTGAGTTAGGTTTTTTAGGAGTGGTAGTATATACTCTGGTACATACTCCTCTTTTTTGCGGGCAATTTTTCAGCGCTGGTGCGGTGGATTTCTTCACACCCTTGGCGCGCCCTTTTCTAACTAGCTGATTTATTGTCGGCATTCCTGCACCTCCTTCCCCATCTAATCAATTAATAAGGCTACTGCAGCAGAACCTACTTCTATGCCAACTGCTC
Source organism: Syntrophomonadaceae bacterium (assembly GCA_012515055.1). Lineage (GTDB taxonomy): Bacteria > Bacillota > Syntrophomonadia > Syntrophomonadales > Syntrophomonadaceae > UBA1368. Next base: position 1,751 of record JAAYZA010000416.1, read on the forward strand.
TGCCCAGTATTTCCATACTTTCAACCATTTCCACCGCGATTTGTCCCTGACGGCATAATTCCATAACTGGTTCCCTAACATGGGGCTCGGCATCTGCGGCGATAAATACTTTTTTTATCTGGCTTTTATGCAGATGCTTAACAACCTGCCTGGTACCAATTACTATTGCGGCATTTTTTATTTCATCAAGGGCCAAAAACAATAACCTCCTCCGGGTCTGTAAACAACCAGCTTGGGGGAGCTCACTTGCGGCGACGCAATATATTGTAGCACCAAGTAAGTCCCCAAGTCAAATACTTTAATTCCCGGCTAATTTGATTCCGGAACGACGGCTTCTTCCTCTGCCGCTTCATATGATGTGCCGCGGTATAATGAATAGCCGGTGCCAGCGGGAATCAATTTGCCGATGATCACATTTTCTTTTAATCCAATCAAGCTGTCTACTTTTCCTTTTATAGCCGCTTCGGTCAAAACTTTGGTGGTTTCCTGGAAGGAAGCCGCCGAAAGGAAAGAATCAGTATTAAGTGATGCTTTGGTAATCCCCAGCAGCATCGGGGAACAGGAGGCCGGCAATTTTCCTTCATCGATAACCTGAGCATTCTCTTCTTCGAAATTGGCTATGTCGACGAAAGCACCGGGCAGCAATGAGGTGTCACCCGGATCTTCTATCTTGACTCGTTTAAGCATTTGCCGGATCATTATTTCAATGTGCTTGTCACTGATATCAACACCCTGGGAGCGATATACCTTTTGAACTTCCTGCAGCAGATAACGCTGCACGTCTTGCAGTCCCTTGGTTTTCAATATATCGTGAGGGTTTAAGGGACCTTCCGTCAGGGCATCGCCAATTTCTATCTCATCACCTTCCGCCACCCTCATGCGGGAACCGTAGTTAATGATATAGGACCCGAAGACTTCACCTTCGTCACCTAAAACTTCCACTTCCCGGCGGCCTTTGTTTTCGCCAAAGCGTACTTTGCCGCTTACTTCTGTAACTACTGCCTGCCCTTTGGGTTTTCTTACTTCAAACAATTCTTCGACCCTGGGCAAACCGATTGTTATATCATCACCGGCTACACCGCCGGTATGGAATGTACGCATTGTCAGCTGGGTTCCCGGTTCTCCGATGGACTGGGCGGCCAGTATTC
>JAAYZA010000314.1 GCA_012515055.1 Syntrophomonadaceae bacterium
ATATATTATCAAAACACTGCGGACCTGGCTCATTCCCAGGGCCAGCAGCCGGTGGTGCAAATGATCCTTATCCGGCTTGAAAATAGGGGTCTTGTTGTTGATACGTCTGATGATAGCAAAAAATGTATCGAAAATCGGTATCCCTAAGATCACAATGGGAATAAAAAGTGAAATCAGGGCAGCACTTTTCGTCATCCCTATAATAGCCAGACAGGCTAAAACGAAACCCAATAAATTTGAACCCCCGTCCCCCATGAAGGTGCGGGCCGGATGAAAGTTATGGGGTAGAAAACCGGCGATGGCAGCAACTAGTATGAAAGCTGTCCAGGCTGCCTGGGTTTGTCCATGTAAAAGAGCTATAATGCCCATGGTTATTGCGGCAATACCGGACACCCCTCCGGCCAGACCATCCAACCCGTCAATGAGATTGATGGCATTGGTTACACCGACAATCCAGAAGAGGGTGACAGGTATGCTTAATAGTCCCAGAATCAAAGTGCCATCAAAGGGATTGGTTAGAAAATGCACTTCAACACCAAAATATATCGCTGTGCCGGCAGCGATTATTTGTCCGGCTAATTTGGTCCAGGCCGATAACTGATAAATATCATCCAGCATCCCTACCACGAACACAATTGAGGCACCGAGAAGTAAGCCGACATAAGGGCCGGAAATGTCGAATGCTATCAAACAGGGGATGATAAAAGCAAGAAAAATAGCCAGTCCCCCCAGGCGGGGCATTGCTTCGACATGAACTTTGCGCTTATCAGGTTTATCAATAGCCCCAATTCGTCCGGCCAGTTTTATTACCCCGGGCATGGAAAAATAACTGATGCCAAAAGCTAAAATAAGGGCAATTACTGATAAATAGGACATAACAATTAATAATTCTCCCCTCGTGGTATAGGCTCATTCTAACACCCTCGCCCTTTGCTTGTCCATATGCCAAGTTCAGGGAGGGTTACGGCGGTTATTGTATTTAATACTGTTTTTCCATTCAATTACTTGCACTTTTTACCGCAAAAATATTGCGGAATAATTCTTAATCCCGCAGTATTTTTAGTTATTTATACTTATTTTTAAAGATAATGCTTACTGCCATCGTTGATACAAAATTTCTCCCGCCCGTATTACAGCCAGTGTTATCAATCCCATAATTATTCCAACGATCAATCCTGCCACGGTTCTCTGGGCGGATATTACCACTGCAGTAAAAACATGGGAGAAGCTGTTGACCATTGATATTGACCCCATGACAATGCCCAGTCCCAGGATAAATACTACCGCTTCTTTTTTATACTTGTGATACAGATATATCAGAGCAAAGAGAGCCGGGTAACCGATGATTATTTCCTTGAAACGCGGCCGGGCAATAAAGATAGTTTCCAGCACTTCCCTGGTCCGCAGCTCCAGGGAAGAAACAGATACACCTGATGTGTTGCCGCTGCGGGCTATATACAGATATAAGCCAATAAGACCGATCAAAGCCAAACCCAGTATCAAATAATTGGGGGAAGACTGTAAAAAATCTCCCAGGAATTTCTTTAGATGGCTTCCCCCAACAAAAACCGCCAGATAATTAAACACAAAAAGGATCAATGGTAACAGGAAGGCAACTTTAACACCACGGAAATATTCGATATTCATAATATATTTGATATCAGCAAGACTGGTTACGATGGTGTACATGCCGATGGCATTTATGCCCAGTAATATCACCAGGGAAACTATTATCTGCTGCCAGACCGGGCGCTGCTGATTGTCCCGCCAGTAGTACAGCATCAGCAAACTTGACAGAGCCGGGTAGAGGATGGCCGCTGCCAGGGCATAAATTTTGGCCAGATCAGCCTTGAGCACCACATTGACCCCCAGACAGGCCAGGATTCCCAGACCGGCAAGAAGGAGCCAGGTCTTATTACGCCAGTTAAAGATATACCCCAGATAGAGCAGCAGACCAACCAATAAGCTGATGGAAACAGCCAAACGATCAAATTTATCCGGCATGGCTGCTGACATTTTGCTTAAGGGCTGATCAATGTTATAGCCTTTTTCCGCTATGGTTTGATGAAACCTGGCAGCAGTATCCAGGGTGTCCTCCAGGTTTTGAGAATAATTTATTTTTTCATTCTGGAAAGGAACCAGATAGAGTATACGGATACTGCGGTCGATAACTCCCCTTACCCAGCGATAATATCTTTCATCGACTTCTTTTAAATATTCATCATTACGGGTGGAATAGACCCGGTTGATGGGGTAATCGCTGCCCAGCATCAATTCATCGATTCCCACCTGATCTAAATATCCCAGCTGCTGGGAGGTCTCAATAATACCCAGGATCAAATCATTCCCTGTTATCGCCTGCTGCATCAAATCGATATTTTCCGGGTAACCGCTGATTTCCATCCCGTCAAAAATAATATAATGTATAGCAAAATCTTTGATGATCTTATTATATTCATTTATATACCCGGTCCTGCTGCCAGTGGTATTCCCCGGCGATAAAACCATTTCAAAACCCCGGGCTTGCAGCTCCTCCATTAATCCCTCATCAAAGCCAATGCGCAAATCCGGCTTTTTGACCGCTCCCTCCACCCAGACCGGCTGGGGGAATTCCAGATTCAGCAGCAGCGCCGTCTGCCCACCCACCTGAATAGGAACCAGTTCTTCCTCACTCAAGCGCTGGCTTAAATTGGCGGTAATGAAATCTGCCGTCAGTTCATCCACAGGAGTTATCACCAGGTTGGCAGGATTTATATTCCCCACTGGCAGGCTTTGCGCTATTTCTTGCGCCAAACCGGGGGCGGTGGTTTGCAGTCCGGCATAATAATTCCCCCAATAATCTACCACTAATTGACCCTGGCCTTCCAAATCGCGGATGGTGGTTTCTTTTATTGTCAGATGATTTACTCCGCTGGCCTGCAGCCGGTCCAGTACTTCGTCCAGGTCATAATTGGACTGATTGGCAATGGTACGCAATTCCCGGTAATCAGCAGTAGTTATCACTGCCTTGTCAACTGCCTCATTGCTGGTGCGCAGTATAAAGCCCTGCATGGAAAAAAGCAGACTGATGATCAGCAGGACCCATAAGATTTTTTGTTTACCCGGTGTTTTCATTATTTTGCTTCCCTCCTGAGATTGAACTCATCGGTTAGTTTCATTAAATAGGATAAAACCACATAAACCAATCCGCTTAGCGTCGCCGGCAACAGGAAGGAAAGCAGTATCCCTCCATTTTGCAGGCGGGCAAATATGATTATGACCGCGATCATCCCGGCACTGGGAATGGCCAGTTTGGCTATAAATTCCCCAAAATCGCGATCAAAGAAATTTCCTGTTTTACGAGTGACCATAAAGCCTGTTATAAGTGCATATAGATTCATTACCAATGCGGTTGAAGCACTCAGTGCTATGATACCGTATTTTAATAAAGACCAGTTAAGCAATATATTTATTGCCAGGCATATTATGCTGACTGTCATGGGAACAGTATAATTCTTCAAGGCATAAAACACCCGATTGAAAATCTCCTGACAGGCATAGCCGATTACTGCCAGACTATAAAAGAGAAAGGCCGTGGCCGTCATTATAGTCGACTCCCTGGTAAATGCTCCTCTTTCATAAACCAGGGAAATAATTTCCTGATTATAAAGTACCACCACTATTATATAGGGAATCAGAATAAACAATAATGTTTTAAAAATATTTTTAAGCATTGACCTTATCTGAACAAAATCCTTTTCCAGGCTGTATTGGGACAACCGGGGAAAAACCACACTGGTCATGGCCACAATAAAAACACTGGTAATAGTTACAAAAAGATTGCTGCCGAAAGCCAGGGCGGCCGTTGTGCCTTCGTCCAGGTGAGTACCATAGGTGCGGTCAACTATCAGGCAAAGCTGCAATAATGAATTGCCCAGCAAAACCGGAAACAGCTGTTTTAACATTTTTACAGTGCTGTTTTCTTTAAAGTCCAGCCAGGAAATCTTATATTTTTCCTTCACTAAAACCGGCAGCTGGATCAAAAACTGCAAGAGCCAGCCTATTGTTATCATATAACTTATAAAAACGATATCGGCACCTTTATAAAACAAAGCCAGAAGGATCAGGATATTAAAGGGTATACTAATTGACGCTGCCCGCAGGAAGTGGCTGTGCACCTGTAAAATACCGGTGGTTACAAAAGTTAAACTAACGAAAAGGAAGGTGGGCAGCATGATCCTGGTCAGCAAAACCGCAATTTTAGCTGCTTCCCCTTCGATCCCCGGAGCCAGAAGCCTGGCTAAAGTCGGAGCAATAATGATCCCCAGGAGGGTTATAATGGTTCCCCATAAA
>JAAYZA010000184.1 GCA_012515055.1 Syntrophomonadaceae bacterium
CCTGGACGTGGCCTGCAGCTTTTTCGAGATCGATTTCAAAAAACATGGGGGACTTTTGCGATTTATCAGGAAATAGAAAGTGACAAAAGGACCGTCCCTTTGTCACCTTTGTCAGGCATTCACACCCGGCCCAGTTCGTCTTTAAAGGCTGGTCTGCTGGGATATTGGGCTAGAAGCTTATGCTTGATTTCCAGAGCCGACTCTATTCCGCCGGCTTTTTTTAGATTGCGGATAATGTCACAGACTGCTTGATAATCTTTCCTTTTGTTGGCTCGGGCAGCAGTCTGCAAAATATATTGCTGGAACAAAGTGTAAACTTCTTTTTCGTATTCAGGCAGAAGGTGCTGGTAATAATTCTCGATTAATGAAGGTCTTTGCTGCACATATTCCAATAGTTTAAATTTTTCTCCTTCCTCTATCAAAATCCCGGGAAAAAGGGGACGATAATTCTTATTCTGTTTTTCCAACATAGCAATGATTTGCGGATAAACGGAGCTCCACGCCTCGGAATCATAGGTATCTTTCAATTCCTTATAGTATGCGTAGCTTCCATCCAGAATAAAATCTATTGCCAGGCGGCGCTGCTCATCAAGTTTTCCTGAAAGCTGCAAGGCTTTATACCGGTATCCCTTCCAATCATTCACCAGTCCGGGCAGGTTTTGATCCTGCTTTTCGCCATCCAGGGCGAGTTTGATCACCAGGCTATAATTGTTTTTCTGCAGTGCATTTTCAAGTGCTATTTTTCTGAAATAAGGGTATTGCAGGTTTTGCTCGATAAACTCCCGGGCTTTTTTCGGACCGTCATATTGTTCGACCAGATGGTATCTGATCAGGTTGACCTTTTCAACAAAATATTTGGTATCCCAGGAATCTTCATCGTAAGGGTTAGTCAGGGCAGACAAATGATTCTCCAATTTAACACGTAATTCTGGATTGTCAGCCAGCATTGTACAGCACCTGAGCAGATCCAGCCGCAATTCATTCCGGGCATAGTCAGATTTTTGCCGGGGGGCATGTTCCATAAGTTTGTTGAAAAGAATTTCTATTTGATGTGGTGTCAGCTCTTCGGCTTCTATGATTTCAGCAATGAAATCCAGGCATTCTTGCACGATGTCTATGACTACAGCATCGGTATCGTCAATTCCTCCTAATAAATTCATCATCTCAGGAATTATGCACAGGGTGAGGTCTATCGCGTGCATGGTTTTGCTATTATCGAAGGCCGCCCGGGCTTTATCCAGCACCAGCTCCGCCCCCTGGATGGCTTCGTAGATTTTTTCATAATAAACAAACCCGTCACTATCGGAATTGTTGTCGATATAAGTCCTAATAAGTTTTATAGAGCGAGCTATTTCTTCCTCATCATCTGCAGCCATAAAATCCAGTGCGAGGCGCTGCTTTATTTCCTCATAATCCAAGGCAATATCCAATAATAACTCCACCAGCTCAGCTTGAGTCCTCTCTGACAGTGCTTGCTTGAGATCAAGAATACTGATCGATTGGGGAACCTGATTTTTGAGCACTGATTCCAGGCTGATATTATCGGGAAATGCATCAATTATTACGTTGGAAACATTCTTCTTCATCTCCTGCAAAAGGAGAAAGACCGCAGCCTGATGTTTGCAATATTCCCCCAGGTCGTAGGGACAGTTACACCAGGTGAAAATTATATTTTCTTCATCGTCGAGCTTGACCTTAACTGTGTAAATCTCAGTCCCTTTCACTTTAGCCTCGAATACATCGGCCGCGGTTTGGACCAATTTGATCACATGGCCGTTTTTGTAGTATTGATAGCCGCGGGCCAGTATCATTCCGTCAATGTAGTTGTCAAAGTCGCCAATATTCAAATTCTCCACCTCTGTCACGGGGATGTCACGGTGACGGTCCTTTTGTCACCGTCATCCCATTTCTCATCTTCTATTTTAGAGGATATCAATGGAAAAAGTTGAATTATTACTTATAATTTATGTTTATGTTGAGGGGCTGCAAAAGGCGCAGCAGGATCCCAGCAAGCTGTCATGGTGACAGTCCTTTTGCCCAGGCAGGTAAACACCTCCTTTTCACGAATATTGAAAGCAGCAGAGAACATAAATTTATAGGGGGACTGAACATGCGTTATCTATTGCTTTGTGTAATCGGAATTGCCATCCAGGCCGCTTTCATTCTGGTTGAGAAACAGAAAAAGTATGTTCCCGCTGTTATATTGAAGGGTACTGCGGCACTGGTGTTTATCATTATAGGTGTTTTAAGTATGCAGCTGGCAAGCAACCAGAGCTTTGCTATACTGGTTGTAATTGGTCTTTTGTTGGGCG
>JAAYZA010000343.1 GCA_012515055.1 Syntrophomonadaceae bacterium
GGATTGTATGAACAGGTTATCAACAAAAAGTTGGCTGAAGAATTGGAAATGGCAACTGAAAAAATTAAATCTGTTGCAGCAATCGACAAAGCGGAAGCAGCAAATATAATAGCAAAATATCTAACTAAAATCATCGAAAATGGACTGGAAAACATAAAAGATAAAGAAAAAGATAAGGAAAAAGATAAGGAAAGGCACATAGAGAAACAGATAGACCTGGCCAATAAAATAGTGCAAACAATTATCGAAGAAACCCAAGACATTGATTTTGAAAACTTGGCTATTGACCAACGTGCCCAACAACTTTTAGCCGTTTTAGATAAAAAAGACACTATTTACGCTGTTGATGAAAAAAAGGAGATTGTCAGGCCCCAGACCTCTATTGCTCAGAGCTCCCTATTTACCGGTGCCATCCATGAACCCAGCATGTATACGGAACTTAAAAAAGAGATCGTTTCGGCGGATCGCATCGATATGCTGGTTTCTTTTATTAAATGGAGTGGATTGCGTTTAATCATCGATGAATTACGTAGTTTCACTCAGCGGGGTGGCCTGTTGCGGATCATTACCACTTCTTACATGGGGGCTACAGATATTAAGGCCATTGAGGAATTGCGTCAACTTCCCCACACAACCATCAAGGTTTCTTATGATACTAAACGCACCCGGTTGCATGCCAAAACCTATGTCTTTTACCGCGATACCGGCTTTACTACCGCTTATGTAGGCTCCTCTAATCTGTCCAATGCTGCAATATCTAGCGGCTTGGAGTGGAATGTCAAAGTTACTGCGCAAGATTTACCGGAGACTATACACAAGATCAATGCTACCTTTGCCAGCTATTGGAATTCGACTGATTTCGAAGAATATCATGCAGATAAAAAAGGAAGATTACGGCAAGCCCTGAGAGCAGAAAGATATCATTTAACCAATGATGCTAATCGCTTTTCTTTCGACATTACACCCTATCCGTATCAGCAGGAGATTCTGGACAAATTACAAGCGGAACGAATGGTGAGGGGATATTATAGGAATCTTATTGTCGCTGCCACCGGCACCGGTAAGACGGTTATAGCAGCATTGGACTACAAAGGTTTCCGCCGGGATAATCCTAAGGATCCTTGTCGCTTGCTTTTTATTGCCCACCGGGAAGAAATATTAAAACAAAGCATCGACTGTTTTAGAGGAGTTTTAAAAGATCCTAATTTCGGGGATTTATTTGTCGGGAATTACCGGCCTGATAATATAGAGCATTTGTTTATCTCTGTGCAGACCTTACATTCTCAGGAACTCCTTAACAAAACTTCACCGGATTCCTATGATTACATAGTCTTTGACGAGTCCCACCATACAGCAGCCAATTCCTATCAAAAACCATTGACATATTACCAACCCAAAATTTTACTTGGCCTTACCGCTACCCCTGAGCGGATGGATGGGAAGAGTATTTTAGATTATTTTGATAATCGAATTGCTGCTGAAATACGGCTGCCAGAAGCCATTGACCGCAAATTATTATGCCCTTTTCAATACTTCGGGGTTACAGACACGGTGGATTTAAACACTGTGGCCTGGTCAAGGGGAGGATATGACAGAGCAAAACTGAGTAATGTTTACACGATGAATCGTGCCATAGCCGATAAACGCGCCGGCCATATTATAAGTTCGTTGCTTAAATACGTTACCGATCTGGATGAAGTAAAGGGATTAGGATTTTGCGTATCAGTAGAACATGCCCAATACATGGCAGGGTTTTTTAATAAAAATGGCATTCCGGCAATAGATTTGGTAGGGACTTCTCCCGATGAAGAGCGCCATACTGCCAAACATAGGCTAATCACTGGGGAGATCAAATTCATTTTCGTCGTTGATATATATAATGAAGGTGTTGATATACCGGAAGTAAATACGGTGATGTTTCTTCGTCCTACTGAGAGTTTGACGATATTTTTGCAGCAATTGGGGCGGGGATTACGTTTAACAGATGACAAGGAATGTCTAACGGTTTTAGATTTTATCGGACAGGCTAACAAAAAGTATAATTTTGAAGACAAATTCGCCGCACTTCTGGCCAATACCAATCGCAGCGTAGAGCAAGAAATAAAAGACGGTTTTGTGTCATTGCCGAAGGGATGCTATATCCAGCTTGAGCGTAAAGCCACAGAATATATATTAAAAAATATTCGCAGTTCATTTACCACAAAGCAAGGGTTAATATCCCGAATTGCTACCTTCACAGAAGACAGTGGCTTGCCCCTGACACTGGCTAATTTTGCAGCTTACTATCACCTGGATGTACGCATTATTTATAAAAAGTATAGTTTTGCCCGGTTATGCGTGGAAGCCCAGAGAAAAGAAGATTTTGCTGAAGAAATGGAAGTAACAATGACCAAGGCTTTCTCTAGGATTTGCTCCATTGATTCCAGGCGCTGGATAAAATTCTTGTTAGCGATATTGCCCCGCATTGAGGATGTGGATGTTTCAAAATTAACTGCTGCCGAACAAAGGATGCTGCAAATGTTCCAGTTTACTGTTTGGCAAAAACCATTTGAGGAATGTGGCTTTACCAGTCTTAAAGATGGCCTGCTGCAAATCAAAAACAGCCCCGCGATGTATGAGGAGTTAATCGAGCTATTGCAGTACAATCTGGACCGGATTGATTTTATCGATGAACCGGTTGACATAGGATTTGATTGCCCCTTGGATCTGTACTGCACCTACAGTCGCGATCAGATTCTGGTAGCGATGGATTATTTGCAGCCGTCTAACATACGTCAGGGAGTAAAATACTTCAATGAACAGAAGAACGATGTGTTCTTTATTACACTGAACAAAACGGAAAAA
>JAAYZA010000129.1 GCA_012515055.1 Syntrophomonadaceae bacterium
GTATATCAGGATTTTACTAACCGCCTGCTGGTCAGCTGGGGCTATGATATAAAAATATTAACCCCGGGAGAAGCGGGTAAAAACCTGGCAGGGATAGTTGATGACCATGATTTTACTTTGTATGAGTATTTTATCAGTGACCGGGTCGGACACAAGCGGGAAATGACATTGGCTGTGCAGATATTTGAAGAAATGGATGATTTCATCGGTGCCTGTGTGGTAAATATAGATTTAGATGAAACCATGGTATTAATCGTCAGTGATCATGGCAATATAGAGGATCTGTCGATTGAAACCCATACTTTAAATCCTGTGCCAACGATTATCATTCATAATAATATCAAGGCCGTAAACCATGGAATGATACAGTCTTTAACTGATATAACCCCTTTTATTATGCAGGTATTTGGATTGGAGGATGATTAAAATGAAACTGCGCCAGATATATGAATTAGCAGTAGAAATCGGCAAACGCAATGATATACGCGGTGACTATCTATTGAAGATCCTGGAAGAAAAACAAAGGGAGTTTGAAAAGCTCCAGGATGAGGAAAAACTGTTATTTGACCAGGAAACGCTCCACAACCCCTATAGTGATACCAGGATACTGGTGGGGACAGGGGAAGAAGAAATAAAGACCATTATGTGCGGCATCGATATTGAAACACCGGAAATATTATTGGCTGACCGGCTGAATCAAAAGGGGCAGAAGATTGATGCAGTTTTATCCCATCATCCGGAAGGAATTGCTTATGCGGCCCTTTATGATGTTATGCATGTACAGGCAGATATGATGGAGGAGGCGGGGGTGCCGATAAATATTGGTGAAGCCCTGATGGCAGAACGGATATCGGAAGTAAGGCGGACCACCATGCCGCAAAATCATCAAAGAGCTGTTGATGCCGCCCGGCTGCTGGATATGCCTTTTATGTGTGTTCATTCCCCCGCCGATAATCTGGTGGATCAGTTCCTGCGCCGGCAGTTTAAAGAGGAAGAACAATTGACACTGGAAGATGTGCTGGAAATACTAAATGAGATCCCCGAATACAAAAAAGCCAGGGAACTGAAGGCTGGCCCCCGGATCATCCTGGGCGATAAAAAGCGGCGGGCGGGGAAAATATTTATTAAGATGACAGGGGGCACTTCGGGTTCGGAGAAGGCATATGAAAAAATGGCCGCCGCCGGAGTGGGAACCATCATCGGCATGCATATGCAGGAAAAGCACCGGGAGGCAGCCCGGGAGAACAATATCAATGTGATAATTGCCGGGCATATGGCCAGTGATTCATTGGGCATGAACCTGTTTTTGGATCAGCTGGAAAAGGAAAATATTATTATAATCCCCTGTTCCGGGTTATTACGGGTGTCCCGGGGCAAAGGCTATGATCTGCATTGATAACTGCCGCCATGAATTTGGAAATGGGAGTATTTATGGACTCTAAAACCTTGTTGAAACTTGAATATGATAAAATACAAAACCAATTGATGGGGTACACCTATTTTGAAGGCGGCATAAGGGACATATTGGAATCTGCTCCCTCCAGCGATATTAAAATCGTTATGGACAGATTGGAGGAAACAGCCCAGGCTATGGAATTGCTGCGTTTTGCTGAACCGGTTTTTCTGGGCCGGGTGAAAAGTATCGATGAATTACTGGCTAAAGCCAGGATCGGCAGTATATTATCACCATTGGAACTGGTGGATGTTAGTTTAGTGCTGGCAGCGGCCCGTCTGGCTAAAAAAATGACGGATGACAACGGTAAATATGCCGCTTTGCGGTACTATGGCCGCCAGCTGCAGGAAAATCGACTCCTGGAAACTAAAATCAATGATGCCATAAGTGAGGATGGGGAAATCAAGGATTCCGCCTCACCGGTACTTTATACCGTCAGAAGGCAGATCAATACCCACCGTTCCCGTATCCGGGAGTATTTAAGCCAGTTTATCCGCGCGGAAGGCAATCAGAAGTATCTGCAGGAAACCCTGGTGACTGAAAGGGACGGGCGCTATGTGGTGCCGGTGAAACAGGAATACCGCAATGAAGTAAAAGGAATCGCCCATGA
>JAAYZA010000044.1 GCA_012515055.1 Syntrophomonadaceae bacterium
CCTTGAAAATCGCGGGACGTCTGGCGGCAAAAGCGCCCATTGCTTTAAAATTGGCCAAACAATGCATCGGTATGGCTTTTGATCTGGATCAGAACAATGGTATCGAGTTTGAAGCGGCGGCCTGGGCCAGCACCTTTGCCACCGGGGATCAAAGGGAAGGTATGCAGGCCTTCGTGGAAAAACGCCGGCCGACGTTTAAAGGGAAGTAAAGAAAGGGGAGTAAGTTAATGCAAACCAGAGAAGTTGTAATTGTCAGCAGTGCCCGTACAGCGGTGGGGGATTTTTTGGGTTCACTGGAAAGTTTTAACCCCGTAGAATTGGGAGAGATCGTTTTTAATGCCGCACTGGCAAAGGCCGGGATCAAAGGAGAGATGGTGGAATCACTTCTGGCCGGACATGTGGGGCAGGCTGCCTCTCCGGGCAATAGTGCCCGCTTGATTTCCCTGGCTTGTGGCATGCCCTTTGATTCAGCGGCGGTCACCATTCATCAACAATGCCCTTCTTCCCTGCGCGCTGCCGAGATTTGTGCCCAGGAGATAATGCTGGGCAAAGTTGATATAGGAGCAACAGTGGGGATAGAAAGCCAGACCAATACCCCCTATATCCTGCAACGGGCTCGAAAAGGCTATCGCCTGGGTGATGGGGAAGTGATTCAGGACGGTTTGATGCTGGGGGGCTTGATTTGTCCCTGGAATGGATATCATATGGGGGTAACGGCAGAAAATATCGCGGAAATGTATGGAATAACCCGGGAAGAGCAGGACGAGTATGCCGTACGCAGCCATAAAAATGCCTGTAAGGCTATAAATGACGGCCTATTTAAAAATGAAATCGTGCCGGTGGAGATTAAGTCCAGAAAAGGCATCCGGATATTTGATACTGATGAACACCCCCGGGAAGATGCCAGTCTGGAACTGTTTGCCACATTAAAACCCGTGTTTAAAAAAGATGGTACTGTAACCGCCGCCAATGCCTCCAGCTTGAACGATGCTGCGGCTGCTGTGATAATGATGTCGGCAGATAAAGCCAGAGAATTGGACATCAAGCCTCTGGCCCGGGTAGTGTCATCAGCTACTGGCGGCGTAGATCCTAAAATAATGGGTATGGGGGTGGTGCCGGCGGTAAGACGGGCTTTGAAATTTGCCGGTTTACAGCAGAATGAAATCGATTACTGGGAGATCAACGAAGCTTTTGCCGCTCAGTTTCTGGGGGTGAACCGAGAGTTGAAAATAGATCTGGATATCATCAATGGTGTGGGGTCCGGGATTTCCATCGGCCATCCCGTCGGGGCAACTGGTGCCCGACTGCTGGTTACCGGCATCAATGAGCTTAAACGCCGGGGCGGCAGATACCTGTGCGCATCACTTTGTGCCAGCGGGGGCCCGGGTGTAGCTTTTATCGTGGAAAATATCCAATGATCTTTAATTGAGGGGGGTAAAAAATGGGCAATAAATTAGTGGACTTAAGGGACGCCCGGTTCATTATTTATGAGCAATTAAAAATCGCGGAGCTTTTTCAATATGAGCGTTTTCGGGACCATTCGGAAGAAACCCTCGAAATGGCCATTAAAGCAGCGGAGAAATTGGCGGTGAATGAATACTATCCTATCAACAGCGAAGGGGATAAAATCGGAGCTTCCTATGATAAAGGGAGAGTTACAGTTCCCCCGCCCTATCATGGGGCTTATGAAAAATTCTGTGCCGCCGGGTGGACTGCGCCGGCGGAATCCTATGAGCTGGGGGGACAGCAGCTGCCCCTGGCGGTCAATTTCATCGCCTGGAATCTGTTTTTTGCGGCCAATCAGTCTCTGGCTGTTTACAGCTGTCTGACCCATAGTGTGGGGAAAGTCATCGAGCTTTTCGGCACTTATGAGCAAAAGGAAAAATATCTGGAGGCTGTTTATTCGGGGAAATACCAAGGCTGTATGGTTTTGACTGAACCCCAGGCGGGCAGTGATGTGGGGGCCGTCCGCACCAAAGCCGTCCCCCAGGATGATGGGACATTTCTTATCACCGGCAATAAAATATTCATCAGCGGCGGGGATCATGATATGACGGAGAATCTGGTCCATGTCTTCCTGGCCCGGGTGGAAGGCGATCCGGAAGGGACCAGGGGGCTTTCCTGTTTCATTGCCCCAAAAATCAGGATAAATCCCGACGGTTCACTGGGGGAAAGCAATGATATAGTCTGCACCGGCATTGAGGCGAAGACGGGCATGAAGGGTTCGGCCACCTGTTCCCTGGCCTTCGGTGATAATGGCCAATGTGTTGCCGAACTCATCGGGGAGCGGGGCAAGGGTATCATGACCATGTTTTATATGATGAATGAACAGCGCGTTATTGTGGGTCTGCAGGGTTATTCCATGGGCAGTTCCGCTTATCTGCACGCCCTGGATTTTGCCCGCCAGAGGAAACAGGGGCCGGCTTTTGGCCGGAAGAGTGGTGAACAGGTCCCCATCACAGGCCATCCCGATGTGAAAAAGAATCTCCTGCTGATGAAGAGTTATACTGAAGGGCTCAGGGCTTTGCTGTATTACACGGCCCATTGTATGGATCTGGCCGCCGTCAGTGAGGACCCGGCGGCTAAAAAGAAATATAATAATCTGGTGGAAATTCTGACTCCCATATGCAAAGCTCATGGCAGTGCCCGAGGTTTTGATGCCTGTGTGACTGCGGTACAGGTCCATGGCGGCTATGGTTTCTGTCGGGATTATTATGTGGAACAGCTGATGCGGGATTGCAAAATCACCACTATTTACGAAGGCACCAACGGTATCCAGGCCAATGATCTGCTGGGACGCAAGATCGTAATGCAGGAAGGGGCGGCTTTTGCGGCCCTGATAATGGAGATACAGGC
>JAAYZA010000366.1 GCA_012515055.1 Syntrophomonadaceae bacterium
GATGCATCCTCGGCATTGACTGAAACATAAAGCCCATTGTCCTTGGCGAATTTAACCGCATCAGACATTCTGGCTAAAACATCCTCCCGGGTAGTCTGTAATTTATGTTCAATATGAATGTCGGAGGTGGAAATAGAAACGGCAACGGCATCCACTCCGCAATCGATGGATTCTTTGATATCGGAGATTACGGCCCGGTTCCAGGCCATTATACTCGGCTTTAAACCCATTCTGACAATTTGTTTGATGCTTTCCTTTTCTGATCCGCCCATAACCGGGATGCCGGCCTCGATCTGGTCTACGCCAATATCGCTGAGCAGTTTTGCGATCCTTATCTTTTCCGCATTGGCAAAAACTACTCCGGCAGTTTGTTCCCCGTCCCGCAAGGTGGTGTCAACAATATTGACTCTGGCACCAGGAAGCTGAAACCACTCTACTTCGTTTATAAAGTTTAACGACATCTTTACCCCCCCCTAATTCAACAAGTCTTTTAATATTTTTTGTACAGCAGCAGGATTGGCCTGGCCTTTAGTAGCTTTCATTACCTGACCGACCAAAAATCCCCGGGCTTTTTCCTTGCCGCTTTTATAATCATCAACCACTCCGGGATGGTTCTGTATCACCCCGGCAATGATTTCTCCCAAAACATCTTCATCGGTAATCTGAACCATACCCTGCTCTTTTATGATCCTGGCCGGGGAATTGCCGCTGGCAAACATCTCATCGAAAACACTTTTAGCCATTTTCCCGCTGATGGTCCCATCATCGATCAATTTCAACATGTCGGCCAGCATGTCAGGGGCAATAAGGCATTGCTGGATTTCCATATTGTGCTGGTTAAGCAGCCGGCTCAACTCCCCCATCATCCAGTTGGATACTGTTTTAGCCTCCGGATAAAGGGTGACACAGCGATCAAAAAACTGCAGGGAATAAGGTGTGGCAGTAATGATGGCGGCATCATATTCCGGCAGGTCGTAATCATCCCGTAATCTTTGCTGGGCCTGTTCCGGCATTTCCGGCAAGGTTTTCTTTATTTCTTCCACCCAGAGGGGGTCGATATAAATTGGCGGGATATCCACATCGGGAAAATATCTGTAATCTTCAGCTTCTTCCTTGCTGCGCATGGAACGGGTGATACCTTTTTCATCATCCCAGGTTCGGGTTTCCTGGATCAATGTTCCACCGTCCTCAATGACCTCCCTATGCCTGCGGGCTTCGTATTCGATAGCCCTTTCCAGGGCTTTAAAAGAATTAAGGTTCTTTATTTCTGTTCTGACACCCAGCTTTTCTTCTCCCCGGCGGCGCACGGAGACATTGGCATCACAGCGTATGGAACCTTCTTCCATCCGGGCATCGGACACCTGGGCAAAAAGCAGTATAGAGCGCAGTTTTTCCAGGTATATCCTGGCTTCCTGAGCGCTTCTCATATCCGGTTCTGAGACGATTTCCAGCAATGGCACACCGGCACGATTTAAATCTACCAGGGAAAATGCCGTAGTGGTAATGGTACCCTCATGGATCAATTTACCGGCATCTTCCTCCATATGGGCCCGATTGATCCTGATGCGTTTCTTTTCTCCATCTACTTCAATATCCAGAGATCCATTAAGACATATCGGCAGAAATAATTGGGAAATCTGATAAGCGCTGGGCAGATCTGGATAAAAATAATTCTTGCGGTCAAACTGGCAATGGGCAGCAATCTCTGCATTTAGTGCCAGACCTGTTTTAATACTCAATTCCACTACTTTTTTATTCAATACGGGCAGGGCCCCGGGAAACCCGGAGCAAAGCGGGCAGATCTGGGTGTTGGGTTCTGCCCCGAAAGCCGTTTTACAGCCGCAGAATATCTTGGTATCAGTTTTAAGCTCAGCATGGACTTCCAGTCCTATAACCGTTTCAAATTCTTTACTCATTTATCTCACCCCCAGATCAGGTTTGAGTTGATGGTGATCAGTGGCCTGTTCAAAAGCATAGGCAGTATTCAGTAAAGTGGTTTCCGCAAAAGGCGGGGCAATTATCTGCATCCCCACCGGTAAACCATCGACCAGACCGCAGGGAACAGAAATAGCCGGCAAACCGGCCATATTAACCGGCACCGTGAAAATATCACTCCGGTAAGATGTTATTATGTCACTGGCGTTTTCACCAATTTTAAAAGCCGTGTTCGGTGTGGTCGGAGCAATGATCACATCGTAATCGTTGAATACCCTGGTGAAATCGTCCCTGATCAGCCGCCTCACTTTAAGAGCTTTTAGGTAATATTCTTCATATTTACCCGAACTTAAAACATAGGTCCCCAGTATAATCCTGCGTTTCACTTCCGTTCCCAGTCCCCTCTGGCGTGAACCAGAGATCAGTTCAGCTACATTTTCCGCGGAATTGTCCCGCAGCCCATAGCGGATGCCGTCGAATCTGCCCATATTGGAACTGGCCTCCGCCGGCCCGATAATATAATAAGCCGGTAAAGCATATTCACTGTGGGGCAGGGAGACTTCCTCCACAATGGCTCCCATTGCTTCAAATTCCAGTAAAGCTTTTTTCACTGCTGTGCTGACATTATCCTCGGCCTGCTGAAAATACTCCCGGGGATAACCGATTTTAAGACCCTTTATATCACTGGTCAAAGCCCTGGAATAATCAGGAACTTCCTTTTTTTCGCTGGTAGAATCCCCGGGATCATGCCCGGCTATAATCCCCAGCACCAACGCCGCATCAGCTACACTTTTGCTGATGATGCCGGCCTGATCGAGGGAAGAAGCATATGCCACTATTCCCCGGCGTGATACCCGCCCATAGGTAGGTTTAAGTCCAACCACCCCGCAGTAGGAGGCAGGCTGTCTGGCGGAGCCGCCGGTATCCGAGGCCAGGGCCAAAGGAATTTCATCGGCAGCCACAGCCGCTGCTGCCCCGCCTGATGATCCCCCTGGCACCCGTTCCAGATCCCAGGGGTTATGGCTGGGAAAGAAAGCCGATGTTTCTGTGGAACAACCCATGGCAAACTCATCCATGTTCAGTTTGCCCGTTAGTATCCCCCCTGCCTCATGAAGCTTTTCCACCACGGCGGCATCAAAGGGGGGCATAAAATCTTCCAGCATTTTCGAGGCACAGGTAGTCTTAACACCCCGGGTGCAATAATTATCCTTCAAGGCAAAAGGAAGGCCGGCAATAACTCCCGGCCAGGGCTGCCGATCAAATTCCGCAGCTTTTTCCACTGCTGCGGTCTGATCTAAAGCCAAAAAAGCCCGGACTTTCCCATCAACTGCATTGATCCGCCCTATAACAGCAGCCATTATTTCCTGAGCATTGGTCCTTTTTGACTCCAGTTCTTTTATTAATTGTTGTAAAGTTAATTCATAAAGCTCCACACCAGCCACCCTTTCGTTTATAGAATTCTGGGAACTTTAAAAAAACCGTCCTCACACTGGGACGCATTAAAGAGCAGTTCATCGCGAGGAGGACTTTCAACCGTAAGGTCCTCGCGGAAAACATTATGCAGCGGCAATATATGATATAGAGGTTCAATTGCTGCCGTGTTTAATTCATTCAATTTTTCAATATATGTCAGCAGCTTGTTCATTTGTTGATTTAATTCCGTTTTGTCTTCCGGGGATAAGGCGATCCTGGCCAGTATTGCCAGGTGTTCTATCTCCTTGACATCCATCATCATAAGACACCTCCGTAATAGCAGACATTTATGTTGAATATTATAGCAAATACATACTTGATAAACTAATTGTTTTCGTGTATACCGTGTATACATTAGTATTGCGCCGCATACAGCAGTTTAGAAAAATGACAGGACAGCCATTATCAAAGGCAGCAGCAAAAGCCCGGGCAAAAGGTTAGCCGCCCGGATACTGGCTGCACCCACAAGATTCAACCCCAGAGCGGTTATCAAGATCCCCCCCAGAGAATTCATATTATTTAATATGGGATCGGTTAGAATTGGTTCGATCAAACCAGCCAGGAGGCTGATTGACCCCTGATAAATCAATACCGGTATCGCCGAGAAGATCACTCCTATCCCCATACTGGCAGCAAATAGGATAGAAAATATAGCATCCAGCAGCGACTTGACCAGTAAGACCTGATAACTGCCATAAAGCCCCTCCTCCAGGGAACCGACAACTGCCATGGCACCCACGCAGAATAATATCGACGCGGAAACAAAACCATTGGCAAAATCGCTTTTTCCATTGCCGAAACGATTTTGCAAACGTTCCCCCAGTCCATTCAAACGTCCGTCCCAATTCCTCCATTCACCGATTATCACCCCACCGGCCAGGCTCAGCCCGATAACAGCAAAATTCTCTGCTTTTATGCCATATTGTATGCCAAGAACGATAATCAAAAGCCCCAGGGCTTTTTCCATGGTGCTGCTGATATTTTCAGGGATTTTTCGGCGCAGCAACAGGCCGCAAAATCCGGCCAGAACAATTGCACCTGCATTGATCAAGGTCCCTGTCATCAGTTTTCTCCTCCGCCTCTCTTCATCTGCCAACCCTAATAATATAGCAGATATAATCGATTCGACAAAAAAATAACACCCCCTGAGAAGGAAAGTGTTTTATAATTAAGTTTTTTTGAATCAAGCCTTTAACAGTTCCAGGAATTCTTCCTCATTCAAAATCTTGGTTCCCAGGACCAGGGCTTTTTCATATTTACTGCCTGGTTCATTGCCCTTTATCACATAATCAGTTTTCCGGCTGACAGAATTTGAGGTTTTTCCTCCCCGGCTTTCTATTTTTTCTCCGGCCTCCTGGCGGGACATGCTGTTTAAGGTACCGGTCAATACAAAGGTCTGCCCCGATAAGGGGCCGTCTTTTTCTCTCCCGGTCATTTCCACTGTGTTAACCCCGGACAGCTGTAATTTTTTAATCATTTCACGATTGCGGGCTTCAGCAAAAAAAGCGGCCAGGCTTCCGGCGATGGTCTCGCCTACTTCATCAACAGCCAGATATTCCTCAGGTGTAGCCTGGATAAAGGCTTCGATAGTGGGAAACCATTCCGTCAATTGCCGGGCAGTTTTTGCCCCCACATGCCTGACCCCCAGGGCCGTGATTAAACGGTGCAAAGGCCTGTCTTTGCTGGCGGTGATGGCTTTTATAAGATTCTCGGCTGATTTAGGCCCGAACCGCTCCAATGGCAATAGATCAGCAGCGGTCAAATTATACAGATCATCAATGGTGGATATCATTTTATGATCAAGGAGTTGTTCGATGACAGCCGGGCCCAAACCGTCAATATCCATGGCCGGGCGGGAAGCAAAAAATATCAGGCTTTCTTTTACCCGCGCCGGACAATTTATATTTTCACAGCGATGGGCAATTTCACCATCCAATTGGACTACCTGGCTGTTACAGGCCGGGCAGGTTTCCGGCGGTATTATCTCTTGTTCTTCTCCATTCCTGACCTCGGCCAGGGGCCGCACTATTTCTGGAATTATATCTCCCGCTTTGCGCACTATTACCAGGTCGCCGATTCTGATATCCTTGCTGCGGACCAGATCAAAATTGTGCAGACTGGCCCGGCTGACAGTACTCCCAGCCAGTGAAATCGGTTCCAGTATGGCGGTAGGTGCAACCACACCGGTACGACCCACATTTATTTCCACCCCTATAAGCCGGGTCTGTTTTTCCTCCGCCGGGAATTTATACGCAACTGCCCAGCGGGGACTCCTGGATGTCGTGCCTAATTCATCCCGCCCGCGAAATGAATCTAGTTTAACAACTACCCCATCAATTTCGTAGGGCAATGAATACCTTTCCTCTTGAAATCTCTGGGTATATCCATTGATTTCCTCCATGCTGCGACAAAAGCGATAATCCGGGTTGACCGGCAATCCCTGGACAGACAGGAATTCTAAAGCCTGCCGCTGGGAATCTATTGTTACCCCTTCACAGTAAATGATATCGTAAATAAAAGCCGCCAGAGTCCTTTCAGCAGTGATTGCTGCATCCAGCTGGCGCAAGGAACCGGCAGCGGCATTACGGGGGTTGGCAAATAGTTTCTCCCCTTTTTCCTCCCGCTCCTGATTGATTCTTAAAAATTCCTTTTTGGGCATATATATTTCTCCCCGTACTTCCAGGCGGGGCAGCGGCGTTTTTAATTGCCAGGGAATGTCTTTTATGGTTTTTACATTACTGGTGACGTCTTCGCCGACCAACCCGTTACCACGGGTGGCAGCACTGATCAGACGGCCGTTATCATAAATAATCGTGATGGAGACTCCATCGATCTTTAATTCGGCGACAGTCTCAGATTCCGCAGCAGTACGGATGATACGGGCATAAAAATCTTCCAGTTCCTGCCGGGAGAATACATTATCCAGGCTTAGCTGTGGATAGCGATGGGCAACCTGGGAAAACTTCGGTAATGCCTGCCCCCCGACCCGATTTGTCGGCGAATCGGGTCGGGCAAATTGGGGATGGTCCTTCTCCAGTTGTTTAAGCTCCAGCATCAGTGAGTCATATTCTGAATCACTTACCAAAGGATCATCCA
>JAAYZA010000268.1 GCA_012515055.1 Syntrophomonadaceae bacterium
CCGATGGTTGAATGATCAGCAATTACTTTCCTGGTTCCTATTTCGGCGGCTTCTTCGAAGGGTACCTCATAGTCAAACCAGGGAGTCTTTACCATTCGAGGTTCTTCATCCTCTTCGTAACCCAATGCCCCATCGACAGCATAGCCAACACAATCCACCAGCCTTACTTTCAGATTAAGGCCGTTCCTGGTAGTGATTTCAACTGCTTCGTTAGGTACAAACTTGGGTTCAGTAGTAGTTATGGTCTTCCCGGCACCGCTTTGGGGAAGTTCGTCCTTGGACCTCTCCCGGTCATAGATGTCTTTTATGTTCGGTAGTATCATGAGTTCCATAAAGCGTTTAATGAATGTTGATTTACCAGTTCTGACCGGACCCACTACTCCCAGATAAATATCGCCGCCCGTTCTTTCAGCGATATCTCTTAAGATGTTGTTTCCTTCCACTTTTCATTTTCCCTCCCTCAGTGTTAGACTTTAAAAGGCTCCGACCTCCGTAAACAGAAACCCTTTAAGTAAAATTTCACAGGTTATAACACTATAAATATATTTATCAATTTACGGTAATATAACCAGAAAACAAAAAAAGTGTGGTTGTCCACACTTTCGCAGCCCTTACCAGTTATATGAATCGTCTACTACCTCTTCTATTTCGTGTTTTTTCCTTCGGGTCATCAATAATTCCACTTCTTCCGCCGGAGGGCGGTTCTCATAAAGTACATAATAACAGGCTCTGACAATGGGCATTTCAATACTCATTTTCCGGGCCATATCATTGACCGCTTTAGTCGTATAAAAACCCTCAACCACCATGCCCGCCTTCTCCACGGCATCCCGGGGAGAAAGCCCCTGCCCGATCAAATAACCAGTCTGATAGTTGCGGGAAAGCTTGCTGCCGCAGGTGACCACCAGATCCCCCAGACCGCTGAGACCGTATAATGTGCGGGGGTCAGTCCCCAGCTTGCCTGCCATTTTGATCATTTCATTCAGTCCCCGGGTAATAATGGCGGCAGTAGTATTATCCCCATAGCCCAAACCCCGGGCAATACCCGCGGCAATGGCGACGATGTTTTTTAAAGCACCGCCCAATTCCACCCCGGCTACGTCCGGGTTGGTATAGACTCTGAAATTAGGAGTTATGTAAGAATCCTGTATGTCAAAGGCGGTTTCCTTTTTAAATGCTGCCACCGTGACTGCTGTCGGCAGTTCGGCGGCCACTTCCTCAGCATGGCTGGGTCCGGACAATATGGCATAGCGGTTTTTGATGCTGGCGCCCAAAACATCTTCTGCCACCTGGCTCATCCGCATAAAGGTATCTAGTTCCAAACCTTTAGCAGTGTTAACCAGGTACATTTCTTTCAGTAATAAAGGTTTAAGTTTCCCCAGTATCCCCCTGACACTCTGGGAGGGAACCGCTAAAACTACCATGCCGGCGTCTTTGACCGCTGTTTCTAAATCCACGGTTATTGATACATTATCGGGAATGCTTGCCCCGGGCAGATACCTTTTATTTTCCCGGGCAGCTATAAAATCATCCAGACCCTCTTCTGGTCTGCCCCAAAGAAAAATCTGGCGGCAATTCTTACTCAATAGTAATGCCTGGGCTGTCCCCCAACTGCCGGCACCCAGTATACATATTTTTTCCATGTTATTCTCCTTCTTCTTAACATACTTCGGCTGCCTTTAAATTTTGGATTCATTCCCCTGCCGCAAACGGATGATATTTTCCCGGTGTCTAATCAAGACGAAAGCAGCGGCCAAAA
>JAAYZA010000380.1 GCA_012515055.1 Syntrophomonadaceae bacterium
AGCCCGGGCCAGGGCCCAGATCATCAAACCATTCCAGCCGCTTAAAATTTTATCATCCTTGTGGGGATGTACCCTTTCCTCCCGGCGGGAAAAAAGCACCAGCCGGTCATTTTCCACTTCAGCCCGGGATTTTTCGTCCCCGGAGGATTTGATCAGATTGGGGATGTTTTCACCCTCAAAATTGCCCTGTGCCGTTATGTCATACAAATCGCAGAATAACTCTCCCCGTTCCCGGCCCAGTATATCCAGCACTTCCTGCCGGCTCCAGACATAAAACCTGCCTTCCACTCCGGCAGAATCAGCATCCTCCGCCGAATAAAAGCCGCCCTGTTCCGCAGTCATATCCCGCAGTATATAGGCAATTGTTTCCCTGGCCACCCGGGCATATAAAGGCCGGCCGGTTATTTGATATGCTTCCAGATAACAGATTACCAGCAAAGCATTATCATAGAGCATTTTTTCGAAATGAGGAACCAGCCAGCGCTGGTCAGTTGAATAACGGGCAAAGCCAAAACCGATATGGTCATACATCCCCCCCTGGTACATCTTCACCAGGGTTTTTTCCACCATTTCCAGAGCCCGGGGCTCCCCGGTGTAATAATAATAACGCAGTAAAAACATCAGATTATGGGGAGAAGGAAATTTGGGTGCCGGGCCGAATCCCCCGTATTCATCATCAAAATTCCGCTTGTAATAGGCAAAAGCATCGGCAAAGGTTTTATCAGTCACCGCCTGTTTTTCCTTATCTTCTTCAGAGATTTCCTGGAGCCATTTGCTGACCTTATCCCCCGAATCCTCCAGTTCCTCCCGGTGTTCATCCCACAGCTGCGCCAGCAGCGGTAATAGTTCCATCATACCCTTCATCCCGCCCCGGCTGGTTTTGGGGAAATAAGTACCGGCGAAAAAGGGCTTTTTCGCCGGGGTCATAACAATAGTCAATGGCCATCCCCCATGGCCGGTCATCCCCTGACAGACCGTCATATAAATATGGTCGATATCCGGCCTTTCCTCCCGGTCAACTTTGATGGCAACAAAATGCC
Organism: Syntrophomonadaceae bacterium; assembly: GCA_012515055.1. Taxonomy (GTDB): domain Bacteria; phylum Bacillota; class Syntrophomonadia; order Syntrophomonadales; family Syntrophomonadaceae; genus UBA1368. The sequence goes on from JAAYZA010000380.1 coordinate 1,041, forward strand.
GATTCAGCAATTCTGCCGCTTCTTCATCCTCAAAAGACTCCCGCTCCATCACATGGCACCAATGGCAGGTAGAATAGCCGATGGAAAGAAAAACAGGCTTGTCTTCAGCTTTCGCCCGGGCAAAAGCCTCGTCGCTCCATGAATACCAGTCAACAGGATTATGAGCATGCTGCAACAGGTAAGGGCTTTTTTCTTTTATCAGCCGGTTGGTATGTTTTGCTTCTGAAATAATTATCACTCCCATCAATTTTATTCTAACTTAGTTTGGGAGTTTGAGGGAGAATTATGCTCTGGTTAGACCGGAGTTTTTGGCGGAAATTCTCCTCCTTTATTGAATTGCAACGACAAAAGCGTTACATTGTTATCAGAAGGAGATGATTACGTGGAAAAGACGACAACTTTAAATTTAAGAGTTAATCCTGAGGTAAAAAAAAGGGCTGAAGAAGTCCTGTCTCAACTAGGAATTCCTATGTCCACAGCGATAGATATTTATCTGAAGCAGATTTCGTTGACCGGCGGAATTCCCTTTGCTGTAACACTTCCGAAAGCACCGGTTTCCGTAAACGCTGATTTGATGACAACAGACGAGATTCGCACGAAATTAAAGGAAGGATATGGCGATATCGAAAAAGGTAATGTCCAGGACGCATCGGCTGCTTTCAAGAAATTCCGGGAGACACGCGCATGAAGCAGTATAGGATTCAGATTACAGACAAAGCACTTTCCGATCTGGAGGAGATTTATAATTATATCGCTGAGCAACTACAGTCACCGGAAGCGGCCATGAGACAATTTAACAGAATAGCCAACGCCATTGAAACTCTTGACACATTTCCAGAACGGGTTAAATTGATGGAAACTGAAGATGAAGGTGCACGGGGAATCCGCCAGATGCTCGTTGATAATTTTTCTGTTTTCTTCCTTATCAGAGAAAAGGACGTGATTATTACAAACATTTTATACAGTGCCACCGATTTAACCACGCGTTTACGGGATTCATAAAGGCTTCTAGTGGATGTTGCAGAGCCGAATGACGTAAACTATTGAATTCACATCGCCGCAAGTTTTATGTTAAAAGATATCGCGCGAACTGTCTCCGTGACGCCTCCCGATGGCCAAGTATCCGGTATCGCTCAGCTTTCAACCACCTTTGCCCCTGGCTATGTACTTGCCGCTGCAAGAGTGTAGTCGGGAATCTCACCCATTAGACTGCACTTATGCCGGGCTTACTGAAATAAAGGCCGCGGCATTTGTCTCCGCGGCCTTCATGAACTAATTTTTATCTGGTAAGTTTTTGTCTCCGACGCCGGTTATTTGATGTTCCCAATAAACCTCTGCAGAATGGATGCCGCCTCAGCCCTTGCGGCAAATATACTTGAGGCGGCTGTCTCCACCTGAAAGGTCACGAGTCCATGGGCCGCAAGAACCGGTTCGCCATCCACCCAAAGTTTGTCTTTTATCAGCCGGGCGCTGGGCATTGGCTGGTATCAACCAGAGCATCCCCTTTTTAACCGCACCGGGAATACGACCGGCCGGAGACTCCCCATTTTCCTGCTGCTTCTCGGGCTGTTATGTAATCCATAGCTCCCCCCTATGGTGACATTTGTATAATCTAATTATACTTCTTGTATTGGATAATTGCACGGATTGGACAATAGCGGATCGCGTCAGGATACTAAAGACATGGGGACGGCTTCTTCCCTTGTCCGTTGCCGTGAAGGCTGCAAGATATATATTTCCTTTAAAAGCTTTCTTGCCATTTGTCCAAGAGTTTAAGGCAGACAAGGGCAACGCCCTCGTATCTTGTTAAAAAAGACGCGGGGGGGGCATCCACCGCGTCTTATACAGTATAACTAATATTTCTTTAATTTCAGGAGATAAAGGTATCTTTGCCTTCCCAGTATGGTTTACGCAGATCCTTTTTCAACATTTTCCCGGCCGCGTTACGGGGGATGGTATCAATATAATCAACTGATTTAGGAATCTTAAATCCCGCCAGATGCTGCCGGCTATAAGCAATGATCTCTTCTTCACTGACCTGATGCTCGGGTTTTAATACAACAATAGCCTTGACCGCTTCGCCCCATTTATCATCCGGTACTCCAATAACGCCGACATCGGCTATTCCCTCAATTTCCATTATCACTTTTTCCACTTCAGCCGGGTAGATATTGGTGCCGCCGCTGACGATCATATCCTGGGCGCGGTCCACCAGGAAGTAGTAGCCGTCTTCGTCAAATCTGGCCATATCTCCCACTGAACACCATTGATCATCCAGGAAGGATTCTTCTGTGCCCTGGGGGTTTTGCCAGTATCCATTGAAAGTTGCCGGGCTTTTAACATATAAGACCCCTATGCCGCCTGGTTCTGTAACTTCGTTACCCTCCAGATCTACAATTTTCATGTCTATGTCGAAACTGCCTTTGCCGATACTGCCTTCTTTCTTTAGGCCGAACCATTCATCAGAGGTAATGGCGGTTACAAAACCTAATTCGGAAACGCCCAGCATGTTTACGCATTTGGCATTGGGCAGTTTATCTACCATGGCCTGGAAGATATCGCTGTGCATAGGAGCACCGCAGGATACAGCTAATCTTACCGAGGACAGGTCATATTTATCCAGTATTTCCTGGGGCTGCAAAGCCAGCATCCATTTGAACATAATGGGGACCATGAATACAAAAGTGGCCTTGAATTTCTCGATCAGGCGCAGGGAATCTTCCGGAATAAAAGCGGGGGTAACGGAGATGGTGCCGCCCACCAAAAGTGTGCAATAGACATAGCCAGCGGTAGCGGCGGCATACATGGGGGCAGCCACAAAAAGTGTATCATCCCGGCTGACGCCCAGTTCAATAGCAGTAGAAACTGCCATATTATAGTCGCAGTATAATGTCCTTACTGCACCTTTGGGTTTACCGGTAGTGCCGGAAGTATAAAACAGCAGATGCATATCTTCCAGCTGCAGGTCCTGATTAGTTTCTTCCTGACTGCCGCCGGCAATGAGTTCTTCGTAATTTAAGACGCCTTCTATTTTTTCGTCACTAATCACGATGACCTCCTGAACCGTTGGCAGACGATCCAGCAAGGGTTTGATCATTTCATATTGTTCCGCCTGGGTGAAAATTATTTTAGCTCCGGAATTGTTGATCTGATAGATTATTTCCTCCGGAGTCAGACGGTAGTTCCCGAGACTTAAAGGCAAATTGGCCATCACACAGGCTACGATGATCTCTACATATTGATAGCAGTTAGGCATGTAAGTAATGGCCAGATCCGGTTTTTTAAATCCCTTATCAAGGAGTGCATTGGCCATCTGCGTGCAGCGCTGCCACATTTCCGCATATGTCTCACTGAAAGTCTCTGTTTGTAGGGCGATTTGATGGGGGCGTTTGATCACATGTCCTCTGATGGTTGTCAGCCCATTGCTGGTCAAGGTTGTTTTTCCAGGTTGTTTGCCGATAAAATCCATAAAAATCTGCCTCCTTTATTGTTTAATCTCTTATGATAACTTACCCCCAAAAAGATTATTTATATTTCTAAAATACTATATTTTATATATTTAATTAAATATATAATCGGATATATAATCATACTCAATTAATTATAAATCAAACGGAGGGTAAACTCATGGAATTAAAACATATCAAATATTTCTGTTCCGTTGCTGAAACTGAGAATGTTACTGCTGCAGCACAAGCCCTGATGGTTTCCCAGCCCTATTTATCAAAAAAGATCGGGCAGCTGGAGGAAGAACTGGGGGTAAAGCTGTTTGACCATATAGGTAGAAATATAAAACTAAATGAATACGGAAAAAGTTATTATAAATATGCCCGGTCTATACTGGACATGCTGGATATTGCCCAGGACCAGCTGGATGAAATAAAAGGAAAAACTACCACAACTTTTACCCTTTTAACCAATGTAAGTCTGTATATGCCAGGTCTGCTGGGGGCTTTTCAACAGGCCAATCAAAATCTTACCCTTATCCAGTCATCAGCCCCCCGAGGAAAAATCATCGCAGCCCTGCTGTCTGAGGAATCGGATTTTGCCATTTGCACTCCCCCCATCGACCATGAGGAAATAGAAACCCGGCTCCTTTTCAAGGATACTGCTTTTGCCTTGCTGCCGGATAATCACCCTTTACAAAGAAAAAAATCTTTATTAGTAAGTGATCTTAATAATAAAAATTTTATAATTACACCTGTTGGTTACGGGATGCGTGACAACATGGACCTGGTATTCGCCAGCAAAAATGTATATCCTCGTATAGTAATTGAAACAGCCGATTCTTCCCTTATGCCGGCTTATGTCCGTGCGGGGGCAGGAATAGCCATGATACCCGGGACAGTTGTTGACGGCAATGAATCACTGGCAGCGGAGTGCAAAAGGATCAGTGACACGGATTACCTGGCTCATATAAGTCTTAGCTGGAAGAAAAACCGGCACAAAACCAAAAACCACCTGCTCCTGATGGATTTCATGGTGCAATACTATTCCCCCATGGGAATTTGATTGCTTCCTTAATATGAATAACCGGTCTTTTAAATCAAATGGGGACTTGCTGATTTCTTATTCTTTTTCCACGGTTTGAAAACAGATAGACCAATCATGATCAACATGATGATAACCTGCAAAGATATAAACAGGAGAACCACTCCGCCATCATATAATCCTCCGTAGAAACCGGTGGTTTTCACCTTATCTATCAGAGAAAACATTTGTCCGATGGCTCCGACACCGATTAAGGGAATCAGTAAAATGGTGAAAACCCATTTTAAAGTTACCCAGCGGTGTTTAAAAAATCCCCATTCAGTGAAAAATCCATAAACCAGGCCCTGGGCAATGGTAAATAACGCGGCGGGCAGGATGATTTGCCGGTACAACTCCGGTACCAATGGAGCAATGATGAAGAATGCAGATTCATTTTGATTAAAAAAACATATAGCTGACAGTCCGCCTATACAAACCGTAGCCCCGAACCATATTCCCGTCGAGACAATATGCAAAATACGCAGCCATTTTAATGTTTTGCCTTTCAAGATAACACCTGCTTGTAACCAATTTTAGCGGTTGTCATTCAACCTCCCGCAGCATTTTTTCCATGGAAATAATTCGTTCCTTCATTTCGGAAAGATCGCTAACTATTTTTTGCTGTTCTCCGGTTATTTTCCGTTGCACTGAAACGGCTTCCTCGGCAAGTTTGCGATAAGCCTCGTCCCGGGCAATTTCAGCCATACTCATAGTTTTAGTTCGCTGGGTTTTTAATGCCTGTGATACCACAACCACAGTAATTATGGTAATCAATGCCAGGATAACCAGCACAAAACCCATGCCGCCAATACCGAATATTACCTCTTCATTCATTTATTATCCCCCTTTTCATTGGCAGCATCTGCTTCGCCGCCGGTTTTTTTTATAGTAAGCGTCTTAACCGCTTCAGAAATATTCTCTGGACTCAGATGAAGCAAAAATGGCAGCGCTTCATAATAATTCATGGCTTTTCCATCTTCGGATAATTCCATCTTGCTGGTCACCAACCCGGCGTTTTCTAAACGTTTTAAATGCATATAGAGCAAGGGGCGGCTGATCATAATTTCTCGGGCTAACTGGCTAACATGGATACGCCTGTCACTGAGCAAAGCAATAATCTTCAGGCGGTGCGGGTTAGCAATCGCTTCCAGGATTTTGAGCAATTGGTCGCCTGTAGGTGGGATTGGTTTTAAATTGTCCTGGTCATTTATTTCAATTCCTCCTTTTATTTAATTGTTGGTTTAAATAATATATTGCACCTGTAACAATTTTATTACAGGTGCAATATATATGTCAAGCAAGTCGTTATCAGGCCATTATTAATAAACAGCTTCAGACTGCCGGACCCGAAAAATATGTTTTCTTTTCTTGTCTTGTCCTGACCTGACAGCCTGAATCCTATAATTACAATAAAGCATCAAAAATATCTCGCAAAGAAATTAAACTACTTTAAAATTTAATGGTATGATCAATGATCTTTCCATAAATCTCTGCTGTTAGGGGTACATATTCCCACTTTTCCGGATCTAAAAAATACAGTTGGTCTTTGACCAGTGAGGGATCAAAACCTTCATTTTGCAGCTGGGTCTTTAATTGTTTGAAACTATTGGTGGCATCAATGGTATCCCGGACCCGAATAAAATAAGGTCGGGCATAGGGCGGCAGCTTTTCACATACATAGGACCCCAGCTTTGCCCAATCAATAGTTTCTCCTTCCAGCAGTTTTACGGCAGCCATGCCGCAGCGGCCTTCCATGCCGGGAACCTGGACTCCGTAAACATTGACATCCTCCATCTGTCCGAAGCGATTCACTTCATTTGAAACCTGATTGGTGGAAACATTTTCGCTCTTCCAGCGGAAAGTATCCCCTAACCGGTCAACAAAGGAAAAATAATCCTTTTCCCCCAGGCATACCAGGTCCCCGCTGTCAAAATAGCAGTCTCCTTCTACCAGGACATTGTGCAGTGTTTTTTCCTCGGTGGCCTCAGGATTGTTGACATAGCCGGCAAAAACATTTAGTTCATTGATCTCACAGATCAAAAGCCCCGTTTCTCCGACTCCGCATTTGACTGCATAACCATTTTCATCCTTGATTATCTCCCCGGTATTTAGATCACATTTGATAACCTCGCCCTGCCGCCGGCCCAGCAGATCCAGACTGCCGCACATCCCTGGGATCTGTTCCAGATTGACAAAAGACCCCACACCTTCAGTGGCACCATAGATTTCATAAATGGTTTCCAGATTAAAACGTTTTCTCAGCGGCTCCATCAAATCACCGCGCATACCGTTTCCAGCGATTATCTTCAAAGGATTATCCCCATCGTCGGGCTGTTCAGGCTGGTTGAAAATATAGCGGCATAACTCGCCGACATAAATAAAGATATTTACATTATGTTTACGCACATCATGCCAGAAATTGCGGGCGGAAAATTTCCTGCGCAAAGCCATGGCAGCACCAGATACGATGGTTACAGAATAACCGATATCAAACCCGCTGTTATGATACAGGGGTAAAACCATGTACTGAGTGGAATTGGAATCCAACTGCCCAAAAATTGTAAAGAGGTTACCCAGAACCAGCCAGCGCTTTTGCGTTACAGCACAGGCTTTGGGAAAGCCTGTGGTTCCGGATGTGTAAATATAGACGATTACATCATCACTGGTTACCGTCCCGGTAGTGGGCGGGTTTTGTTCTGAGGCCCCCTCCAGCAGTGGTTTCAGATCGAGGATGCCATCGGGAAGCACTATATCCTGGCCCTCCTTTTCCGCAAAAATCGTCCCCGGTTCCTGCAGATGGACCTGGTCCCGAATCTCACCAAAGGCTTCCAGCAATTCATGGCCTACAATGAGCATTTTAGCATCACAGATATTAAGGGCATGGGCTAAAACTTCTTTGCGGACCCCATTATTGATCAGGGAAACGATGACACCTAATTTGCTTAAACCCGTTGCTGCGATCAAAAATTCCGGCCGATTTTCCATTAAAATCGCTGCCACATCTCCCTTTTTCAGACCCAGGGTGTTGAAGTAGTTGGCGTAACGATTGGCCAGGGCATTTAACTCCCCGAAGGTGATGATGTGATCCTCAAATATCAATGCCGGACTATTTTGCAGTGCCACGGCTTGATATTCCAGCTCTGACCCCAGCGACATAGTCTGGGTTTGAGCCAAACTGGAGATTGTTTCAAATGGGCTTTTTCTGTTATCCATGCTGCTTTTCCCCCTTCTTTAAAATGCTGATTTGATTGTATATCATTTATATAATAGCTAAGGAGTTTCCTGCATATATCAAAAAATTTAAAACAGGTCTTCCCCCTCTGGTATAATTAGTATATATTTTCCATAGTGAACATTTGCTAAATTTTACGCAATGGAGGGACTCTGGTGACAGCACAGCGTAATGCCATGTTTGATGTTTTAAAAGGACTGGGCATCATATCGGTGATCTTTAGCCATACATATCGGGGCGGCACCGACCCCCTGGCGGTATTTATAAGGGAAATTGCCATGTGGTGTGTACCCATGTTTTTCATGGTACAGGGATATTTCATGAGAAAACCCCAGAATTACTGGCAGTCCAGCTGGAAAAAAATCAAGCAGACTTATGTCCCCTATCTCTACTGGGCCATTGCTTACGGTCTGTTCTACTGGTTCACCATCGGCAAGACTTTCACCTTTATGGATATTGTTTACGGCAAGACCGCACTGCATCTGTATTATATGTTTTACTATATGGTTTTTGCCCTGTTTTGCCCGCTGCTCTATTATCTTCCGCGTAAACTCAGGATCATCATTTTATATTTAATGATTTTCAGTAATATTGCGGTAACTTTCATTCTGGAGATCTCCAAAACCTACCATGTGAGCATACTGCACTGGTCGGGCCCCAATCCTGTCAAATGGTGGGGATTTCTTGCCCTGGGAATGCTGATTGCTGAATATCCCCAGATCAAAGACTATATTGCCAAAAATGCCCGGCCGTTTTTTATCGGCTTTGTCAGCCTGGCTCTTATCGGCCTGATAGAACCTTATCTGAACAATACTCTGGGCTACCTGTTCAATAAAACTGCCCTTTTCCCCTTATCCATCGGTATCACTTTCGCACTGGCCATTTACTATAGTACCGATGATCCCTGGGGGGAAAAATTCCTCTCCTATGTCGGCAACCGAACTTTAGGTATTTATCTTGGTCATTTTTTCCTGGTGGATCCCTTGCGCAATATAATTATACCCGGTGACCGGTTCCTGGTAGTCTTGCTGGTTTTATTCATCTGTCTGGCGGCTAAAGAAATCAAGGACCGGACTCTGGCCAGAATAAAGGCAGCCGATCCCCCCATCTCCGCGTAAAAAAAAGAATGGTTATTACCCGGATCACAGCCGAATATTTCTAAGAAAAACAGTCTCATTAACCGGGCAAAATAGTAACATTTCTCCCACCTTCATTCATATGATAACCATAAAAGAATCAGTTTTTGATTGTTATTATTGAATGGAGGTCCACTGATTTTATGAAAATGGATAATTCTACAGTTTCCGGTCCCGGCCCGGAAGGTTATCACGGGCATTATACGATAGTTGCCGGGGATACAATGGCTTTACTGGCCAGCTTGTTCTCCATCAGTGAAGAAGATTTGCTGCGGGCCAACCCCCATATCACCTCAGCGGAGACTCTTTTGCCCGGTACCAGGATCAATATTCCTGGTCTCGTCCCTTTTCCCGCTGGTGCAGTCTTCGGCCTGACAGACAGAGAACTTCCTTTTGGCAATGGGGGCGGCGCCTTCATTCATCTCAGTCCTGAAGGAGGCCAATCTGTAAGTGTCATCGCGACACTTCCCGCCTCCTCCTATTTTGGGGCTTATGATTTGTATATTGTAGAAGTGTTGGTCACTGCCAATAATATCTTTGAAGGCCAATTATTTGCCACCCCCGATGATCCACCCAGTTGGGCGGCCCGGATCGATCTGCCCTTCCTGACATCACTGGCACCTGAATCCCGCATCGACATCCGGCCTTTTAATTCAACGACGGGTAAAGCCGGTCCGGTGATTTTGACTGTTGATTTGTCCGTGGGGCTGAATCCTGATCATATGGAGGTTAACACCGATCTTTCCATAACCAGTGAAGATTTTTCTGACCGGGAAGAAACCGATAAAGAAACTGCCCTCCCAGGAAAAGATGCCTTTGCTGATGGGAACACCACCAATGATGAAGCGGAAATATTCGATGATATCCCCCCCCTTCCTTCCGAGGAGGAGCAGGGATATTTATCAACGGATTCGCCGTCAGATGTGCAAATTGTGGTGGAAACAGACGATCCTGCCGGGGAGACCGATGGAATGACTGAAAATCCAGCCGGGGAGGACGACCTCCTGATTGATGATCTGACAGCAGAGAGTGAAAACAGGGTAAGAGCAGATTCCCGCCGGGAAGAACCAATTATGATTGACCCCGATGAAAATGGGAGTGAATTCACCGAAAATGCTGTTGCGGAAGATTTGACTGCCGATTCCGAGCCATCACTTGGGGAGACAGATCTGCTGCCGGCCGATGAAAATGACTTCCCTGATATATCCGATGACCCGTCAGGGGATGATTTGGACCCGGCAGACCAGAACACGGACAATGAAGAAAATCTTCCCGTATTTGAGGAACTGACCTCCGGCCCGGTGGATGAAGATGTCCCCCCAACAGCTTTTGACGAGACCGCAAACGATCTGGCCGCAGAAGAACAAAATCTGGATAATGCCCCTTCTGAACCGGCTGACCCATCAGCATTGCCAGTAGAAGATGAGCCCCTTCAAATATCTGCTGATGCAGATACCTCTGAAGAGATCCTCTCCCCCCCCACTGATTCATCCGACGATCTGGATGAAGAACTGCCCGCAGGGGAAGAAAACCATAGCGAAGGGCTAAAAACTAATATTTTGTACACAGATGACGAACGGCCCGTGCCGTCACCGGATTCCCTGACAACAATGCCGCCGGCAGATACAATGGACAGCGCTGATTTGCCGGCGGATAAAATACTGGCTAATTATAATCGGACGGCTCGATCCCCTCAGTCCCACCAATCTAATTCTTCTTTGAAAAAGAATCTGCGCCGGCCCACCAATATTTTGCTGACTGCCGCCCCTGATTCCGGGTATGCCGTGGGTGTTGCCAGTATCCAGCTGCAGCCAGGTCAGATCATTATTTCGGCCCTCAAGCTGCCTGATCCCTCCCGGCTGGGACCGCAATACAAATATTATAAAGCCTGGATAATTGATGCCGCCAACAATAAGACCGCCGCCATCGATATGAAAAGGATCCTTAATGGTGTTTGGGTGGGCCGTTCCTCCCAGGCCGCTTTAAAAGCCTTCGATCTGGTCATGGTTACAGCTGAGGAATACCCCCATGCTGCCAAACCAATCGGCCCGGAAGTTTTGATCGGCATTTTAACTGACAGCGTATAGGCCATTGGTGGTTTTTCCACCTGGATTCCAATCTGAAAGGAGCAAAGATAATGAGTGTCCTGTTATCCACCGGTCCAATTGAAAACGCCGCTGCCAATGCTTCCACCAGCACCTCGGTAAAAGTTTTGAATAATAATATAACCGGTGAAATTAACGCAGATATTTTCGTTTACAGCCTGAACGGTGAAAAAGCCCAGATTGCCGGCAGTTCCTTCGTCGTCCCCGCCATGTCTTCCCAGTATGATGTTTTTGAAATAATAGATATACTACAGTATGCAGTTGAAATCATCTTAAGTGATGCCAGCAATGTCCTGGTGTCAGTCTGGGGCAAGGATGCCGATGCCAATCTGGTGGCAGCTCACCGTTTTGTAAATAACGAACTTTCCAAACAGGATCAGGCCGCCCGGCAAAACAACCTGGCATCAGGGTCCGTCCGCAATGCCGCCGGCCCAAAGAAAAAAGCATCCCGGCGGCGAAGCAGATAAACAATTGTTCACTATGCCCCTTTCTGTGCCGCCCCGGTCATAAATAATAAACGCTATTTCTGTCAGTTTCTTTTTGAGCAAAATATGGCAGTGTACTGCCAGTCTGTTGATTTTTTACAGCCTCCGGGGCTGTTTTTTTCTTTCTTTAATGAATACAAACCGCGTTCCTGGCACAATCTATAAATGTTTTAGAAAGAAGAAAGGAGGATTTTAATGAATCTTAATCAACAGGAATTGCAGACTTTAAGGCATCTGATCGGTTCCCATGAGTTAGCGGAAAAGAAATTAAATTTTTATGCGGAACAATGTCAGGATCCTCAGGCAAAGCAGATGTTTAAACAATCAGCCCAATCAGCCGGCAATACCCGGCAAAAATTAATGTCATTTTTAGGATAAGGGGGTAAATTATCTTTGCTACAGCATATGAGTGATAAAGAAATGGTAAATGATATACTCAACACCTGTAAAAGCGGTTTGACCGCATATGCAACTGCCATCAGCGAAACAGCCAATCAGGAACTGCGTCAGACCCTTCAGCAAATCAGGAATTCTGATGAACAATTCCAGTATCAGCTTTTCCAGCTGGCTGCCCAGAAGGGTTTTTACCAGCCAGCAGCCAATGCCAGTCCGCAGCAAATGCAGGAAGTCAAATCCCAGTTGTGTTAAGATTTCATTAAACTGGAAGCGAAATGCTTCCAGTTTTTATTTATTGATAATGCTTTCTTCCAGTGCCATTTCGTCATTGAAGATTTTTCTGTAGGTTAAGACTACGATGGCCAGACAGCTTATAGCTACCGCTGCGGCAATCATTATCAAGACCACAAATTGATATCTCACTGCTTCCTGAGGGTCCATACCTGCCAGGATCTGCCCGGTCATCATCCCTGGCAGACTGACCAGACCAACCACCATCAAAGAATTTATGGTAGGGGTCATGCCGGCTTCAACCGCTTTACGGGCATAGGTCCTTATGGCTTCCCAGGAGGTTGCCCCGAAACACAGCATCTGTTCCACTTCTTCAATATGAGCATATATTTCACCATACATCCTGTCCAGGGTCAGTGCCACCGCGTTCATAGAATTACCCAGGATCATCCCAAAGATGGGGATCATGACCCGGGCTTCATACCAGGGTTCAGGGGCAATAACCGTTGTCACCACAATGAGCCCCACCAGAAAGGTACTGGCAGTCAGGGTGACAAAGGACAATAAGGCTGGTTTAAAGGGAGTCCTGGTAATGCGCCGGGTGGCTTCACGGCTGGCAATAAAGCTCATCAGCAGAATAATGGCAATGATCATCAGCGGATGATTGAGGCGAAATATAAAAGTCAAAAGATATCCGATCAGCGTAAGCTGAACGAAGGCCCGAACCGTTCCCCAGAGCAATGATTTTATTAAACCTAATTGGAGAAACATTGAAACCAGGCCAGTTATTAATACCAGACTGAGGCTGATTATTAATTGTTGATTGGTAATAGGTATATAGCCGCTGGCCATCATTGTCACACTGCCTTTCTGACAGGCATATGCAATATTTTTTTATGTTCAAGATACTGTAACTCTTCTTCCTGATGTGAGACAATGATTGCTGCCCGTCTATTTTCCTGCACCCATTCATTGATCAAATTAATTACCCGGTGGCGGGAATCCTGATCTAAAAAAGCGGTGGGTTCATCCAGAAGGAGGATCTCCGGTTCGATGATAAGCGCTCTTACCAGAGCGATCCGGGCGGCTTCACCCCCGGACATCGTTTTAGCCTCCTGATCCAGCATGGGCGTTGACAAACCAACCTTTTCCATATAATGTTCTGCCTTGGCCATTGACATATCACCCTGGTTCGGCTGCTCTTTTAATGTGAAAGGCAGTTTTAAATTATCCTGTATGGTCCCGGGAAAAACCACCGGTTTCTGGCCGACAAACTGTATCCCCCGGCGCCATTGGGTAGGTGAATAGCTGCGCCAGTTCCTGTCATGCCAGAATACTTCCCCGGCTTCCGGTTTTATTAAACGCGCCAGTGTTCTCAGCAAAGTGCTTTTACCTGAACCCGAGGGGCCGTTTATAGTAAGAATTTGCCCGGGTTCAACCCCTCCAGACTCCTGCAGAAATTTCTTTTCTGTTGCAAAACTTCTATAAATCCCTTCAAAGCGAAAAAACCCAACACTGCCCATTTCCATTGTCAAAAATTCTCTACTTTCTATTGCTAACTATTATTTATTATAGTGTTTCTCTGCATAAACAGCTAAACCTTCCATAATCATTATTATACCAACAAAAAAGGGTCTTTACCGACCCTGTTTCCCAGTTATAATTCCCCTGCCGGGCCAGGCCTGGCCCGGGTTTTTCTTCTGCCAGCAGATAAACTAGTTTTTTCTTTTATTCTTGCTAAAGCCCTGCTGCCTTTTTCTTTCCTGCTTGTAACCAATAAAAGCTTCGTATACCTCATCAGCTGTACTCATGGGAACTTCTACATAGGAAGTACGGCTGTGGATCTCGATATCTCCTATCTGTTTTTTGGATAAGGTAGTCCTTTCCACCAGAAATTCAACCATACGGCGGGGGTAAAAACCCTGTACTTTCCCTACCGGCACTTCAATATGGGCAGTATTATCGAAATCAGTATCGATCTCTGCTAATTCCAGTTCCGGACTATCGGCCACGATTATTTTTAAAGCTGCTGCCATCATCGCCTGCGGATCATATTCAGCCAGAATTTTTTCCGCCAGTACTTCCAATTTTTCGATAGGCTCTGCCGATATTTCCACCAATCTATTAATAATCGCTTTTTCCTGCTGTTCGATGGTTTCAGCCAGAGTCGGCAATACCGCCTGTTCTATTCTTTTATCTATATGGCGTTCAATAGCCCTTAACAACCGCACCTGGCTTGACTCCACCAGGGTTATAGCCACACCGCCTCTGCCCGCCCGGCCCGTCCTGCCAATGCGATGGATGTAAGAGTCGGGGTCTTCAGGAATATCAAAATTAAAAACATGGGTGACCAAATCAATATCCAGACCGCGGGCGGCAATATCCGTAGCGATTAAAACCTTTATATCCCCCTGGCGAAATCCTTTCATTATATAATCTCTTTCCCGCTGGGAGAGATCCCCGTGCAGGCCTTCACTCTTATAACCCCGATTATTCAGCAGGTTTACCAATTCGTCCACCCGCCTTTTGGTACGGCAAAATATCAAACTGACTGTAGGTTGTTCATAATCCAGAACGCGGCACAGGGTTTCCACCTTGTTCTTATTGCTCACCCGATAAAAACGCTGTTCGATTTTCGCTATGGTCTTTTCCTCCGGCTGGATCAAAACAGTTTCCGGATCTTGCATGAACTTTTTCCCCAGATCCTGAACTTCCCGGATCAATGTAGCGGAAAATAGAAAAGTCTGCCGGTTAACCGGACATTTTTCCAGTATTTTTTCTATATCGGGCAAAAAACCCATATCCAGCATTTCGTCAGCTTCATCTAAAACTGCGAATTTCAATCCCCTCAGGTCGATGGTATGCCGGGATAAATGATCCAGCAAGCGCCCCGGTGTGCCAACGATTATTTCCGGATCATTACGCAGCGCCCTGAGCTGAACATCTATCGATTGCCCGCCATAAACAGGGATTACCGCAATGGCCATGCTTCTGCCCAGGTAAGCAATCTCCCGGGCGACTTGCACGGCCAGTTCCCGGGTGGGGCATATTATCAGGGCCTGTGTTTTTCCCCCTTTTACTACACTATTCAGTATAGGTATGCCAAAAGCGGCTGTTTTGCCCGTCCCGGTTTGTGCCTGGCCAATAATATCCGCACCCCTGAGGGCTATGGGGATGGTCTGGCTCTGGATGGGGGTGGGATGTTCATAGCCTTTTCTCGCGATCATATGTAACAGGTCGTTTTTAAGTCCCATACTGTTGAAATTGTCGTTATTCAATCTTTTTCCTCCTCTTTTATTAAGACTTTACTACTATAGCATACAAAACCTTTTCTTTAATATTATATTTTCGTTTCGGGACAGGAAATTGTCATAGCCCCAGCCGCTTTTAAGTAAATATAGCTAATGATATTATTTGCTGCCGAGGAGGAACTTATGAAAAAATACCTTTTGACTCGACGTCTGCTTTTAATTGTTTTTCTGGCCTTGATGCTGGCTCCGTCCGCCGCCTGTGCCCGGGCATATGCTGATGACAGGATGAATGTCTTTTTTCCTTTTAACCCGCCGGACAAAAAAATCAATCTGGTTTTAGATGGCATGAGTATGGCACCGCCGGCCTCCCTGGTTATCAATCAGGCCGGACGAACAATTATAGATGCTGGGGAGGTGGCCGGCTTGCTCGATCTGCAATTGGAATGGGCTGATAATGAACAGCTGCAATTAAGCCGCGGACAGGTATGCCTTTCTTTTCGCAGCGGTCAGGATAGTTATTTGCAGGGTGAAAAAATCATCTCTTTAGATACTGTCCCTTTTAAAACCAGTCAGGCTTTCTTTATTCCTTTAAGAGTCGTGGCCGAGGAATTTGGCTGCACCATCGATTATGACCCGGACTCCCAAACAGTGTTTTTATCTGCGGGGATAACTTCGCTGACAAGTTTTCTACAGGACGCTGGTCCCTGGGGCCCCATATTGCCTGATTCAGATCTGTCTGCCCTCTTAAGCGGTCATACTTTAGCCGGGGGTTATTTCACCCGGCTTAACAACAGCCCCCCCAATCGCAATAATAATATTATTCTGGCCTGCGCTCAAATAAACGGCACTATTATCAGGTCGGGGGATATCTTTTCTTTCAATCAGGTGGTGGGACCCCGCAGTCGGGAAAAAGGGTATCTGCCCGCCAGTATTTTTGTCGGCCAAAAGGTAGTCCCCGGTATCGGCGGAGGGATCTGCCAGGTCTCCAGCACTATTTATAATGGTGCCCTCATTACCGGTCTGAAAATAATAGAAAGGCACCCCCATACACTTGCGGTCAATTATGTAATCCCCGGTTATGATGCCAGCGTTCACTGGGGGGCAGCGGATTTTAGATTCCAAAATAATCGGGATAAGGATCTGCAGATTCTGTCCTCTGTCAACGGCAGCTATGTGGTGGTATTGTTGGTCGAGGTCCATTAAAATAATATTCAAACAACAACTAAAGGAGATGGGCCATGATTACTGAGCAAACACCAATTAGAGATATCCTGGTAAAAATTCCGGGTTCCCAGGAGCTGTTGATGAATAGGGGAGTTCGATACACGGGGTGATCAGTTGCCTTTATGACCCTCGAGCAGGCTGCCCGGGGTAAAAATGTTGATCTTAAAAAATTGATTGCTGATTTGTCGGCTATGCAATCCCAAAATGCAAGCGAGTAAGGCTTTTTATTGCATCGGAGCAAATATATGCCATGGCAGGGATACTTTTCAGTAAACCGGGTATATTACAGATTAAAGATCCCGGCAAAAAAGTAAAAAAGTTTACCCGAGGTTGCTCAGATGCTTACATACTATGAAAATTTAAATACTGGCATTAATTACTGGCCGGCGGCTAAAGCCATGTACTGGTGGCAAAATTTTGATCTGACCGAAGTAGAACAGGATTTTGCCCGTTTGTCTGCCTGCAGTTTTAAAATCGTCAGAATATTTCTCACCTGGGAAGATTTTCAGCCCCATCCCGATGTGGTTTCCGCAACAGCCCTGCATAATTTGTTATTGACTGCCGATTGTGCCGCCCGGTGCTCTTTGTCTCTGGTGCCGACTTTTTTCTGTGGTCATATGAGCGGAATTAACTGGCTCCCCTATTGGATGCTCAAGACCGATGACAATACCAGCCGGCGTTTTCCGGTGTTTTCTGGCAATGCCATCCGCAATGCCCCGGTAAAGAATTTTTATGCCGATTCAGAATTGATCCTGGCTCAGGTTGAACAGATCAGCAGGATCGGTCGTATGCTAAAGGGGCATCCTGCCATCCATAGTTATGACCTGGGCAATGAAGCATCCAATATCGCCCTTCCACATAACCGTGAGCAGGCCTGTAATTGGCTGGGCACCATGGTTGAAACCATCAAAAGCATCGATTCTATTCCGGTAACTTTGGGGATGCATGCTGAAGATCTGGAAGAAGACCGGCATCTTTGGCCCCAGGATGCAGGAAAGTTTTGCGATTATCTTTCCATGCATGCCTACCCTTTTTATCTTGACTGGGTAAATGATCCTTTAGATTATCGTTTGGTACCGTTTTTAAGCATTATTACTCATTGGCTGGGTAAAAAGCCTGTGGTCATGCAGGAATTTGGCCTGCCCACCCGGCCGTTCCACTGGCAGGTGAGGACCCGCTGTGAAGAACAGCTGCCTGGATGCCTCCTCTTTGATGAAGCTGCTGCTTCTCTTTATTATGCCCGGGTTTTAGCCGCCCTGGCTGACAATCTGGTTCCGGGTCTGGCCTGGTGTTATAGTGATTACGTTCCTTCTCTGTGGAACCTTCCTCCACTGGAAATGAATCAACATGAGCGGTATTTTGGTTTGTTCCATCATGATGGCAGCCCCAAGGATCAACTGCAGGCTTTCATCCCGTCAAGCTGGCACCGGTTTACAACCGGGACCCAGTGCAACCAGGGCTGGCTGCAGAATTTTAACCTGGATGATTTTTATGCCAGCCCCCGTCGGCAGCTGACCGCTATGTTTGCCGTTTATCAAAAATTCCTTGCCCGGGGAGAAATATCATGAAAGTTGCCATTTTATCCCCCGTCGCCTGGCGGACCCCGCCGCGGCATTACGGCCCCTGGGAAAGATTTGTTTTCCTGCTGAGTGAAGGATTGATAGCCCGAGGAGTCGATGTTACTGTTTTTGCCAGCGGTAATTCTTTCACCTCGGGAAAATTGGAATGGATATGCCCTGCCCCCTATGAAGAAGACCCGGCTCTGGATGCTAAAGTCTGCGAAGCCTTGCATATCGGGCATTTTTTTGAGCAAGCCCCTAATTTTGATTTGCTGCATAATAATTTTGATTTCCTGCCATTAGCTTTCAGCGGTCTGATTGATCGCCCTCTTTTAACAACTATTCATGGGTTCTCATCACCTAAAATCCTGCCGGTTTATGAAAAATACAATGACCGCAGTTATTATATCTCCATCAGCAATGCCGACCGCAACCCCCGGCTCCGCTATTTGTCCACAGTTTATCATGGCATAGATCTTAAGGAACTCACCTGGCAGGAAGAACCTGGTGATTATCTTTTATATTTTGGCCGAATTCACCCTGACAAAGGTACTGCAGCTGCTATAGCCATTGCCAGGGCAGCAAAAATGCCGCTGAAAATAGCCGGCATCATCCAGGACCAGGATTATTTTAATAATGAGGTCCTTCCCTGCATAGATAATGAACAATTTATTTATCTGGGGCCGGTGGGACCGGAAGAGCGCGACCCTTTGCTGGGAGGGGCCTATGCCTTGCTGCATCCCATTTATTTTGATGAGCCTTTTGGTTTAAGTGTGGTGGAAGCCATGGCCTGCGGCACTCCTGTTATCGCTTTTGACCGGGGATCCATGCCGGAAGTGATCGCTGAAGGGAAAACTGGTTTTCTGGTCCGGGAAATTGCCGGGGCGGTAGAATGCCTGACGGAAATCCCCCGGCTTGACCGCTGGGATTGCCGCCATTGGGTAGAAGAGCATTTCAGCCAGGATATCATGGTGAAAAACTACCTGGATCTGTATCAATTCATCCTGAACAAAGGCCCCGTAATATGACAAATTACGGGGCGTATCCTGCCAGTCTGGTTATTTTTTCAGGAAGAAAACTGAATAAGTGCCGGCTCCTACATGGGAACCAATCACTGCTCCAATTTCTGAGATGACAAATTTTTCACAGCCAAAGCGTCTGGCAATCTGTTCTTTAAGCTCTAAAGCCCCATTTAAATCTGCCGAATAACAAATTCCTATTGTCTGTTCAGGCAAATCCCGGCCCCGGGCTTCCATAAGGTCCAGCAGCCTACGCTTGGCTTTTTTAAGACCATGGGCTTTTTCCAGTGGTAGTATTTTGCCCTCCTGAAGGTGCAGCAGCAGTTTTATGTTTAAAAGATTGCCCAGTGCGGCAGCGGTGCTGCTCACCCTGCCCCCCCTTTTCAACATATCAAAATTGCCCACGATGAATATATGCTGCATATGGCTGATATTATCTTCGATCTCCGCAATGATCTCTTCCTTATTCATACCCTGGGATACCGCCTGGGCGGCCCTGATAACTGTGAGCCCATAACCAACTGAAGCACTCTTAGTATCAATAACCGTTATACGTTCGGGACAGACTTCTTCCCTGGCCAGACAGGCGGCCTGGTAAGTCCCGCTGAGTTCAGAAGAAAAAGCAATATATATGATTTCGTCATCTGTCCCGTCGATGACCCTCTTAAATTCTTCCTGAAAATCACCCACGGAGACCTGGGATGTTGTTGGCATGACTTCCGGATCAGCAATCATAGTGTAAAAATCTCCCGGACTCAAATCCAGTCGATCATGATAAACAACGTCTTTAATGGTAACAGTTAAATAAAAAAGTTTGACACCCAAACTATCAATAAGTTCTTTATCCAGATCACAGGCATTATCTGCATAAATGCGAATTTTACCCATTAATCTACCTCCCTGTTTTTGATGAAACTGCGGCAAACGATCCAAAGGTATTTTACTATAAACCGTTTTTTTCAACAACTAGCATATTTTATTGTTAATTATGCGGGAGAAGCATTCTTTATTCTATGGTATTTACTTCCATCCGGAGGACTTATATATTTTTCCGTCCGTACCACACCCTGCACAATGATTCTGGAGTAAATGCAATAATATTTCTTTAATCAGTTGTCTTCTTTTCGTATCGTCATGATGGATATGGATCCAGTCCTGCTGCATCCAGCCAGTTGCCGGCGGGTATTATAAATACGAAGAAATTTTCCGGAATAAATTATATTTTTAATATTCAAATTAAAGGATACTGAGAATTTTAGTAGTATATATATATTAAGTGAAACTTTGCCGTTTAATTTATTTTGGATTATATAATACCTTGATTTGCAGCAAATAATAAATGCCTTACCAAATCCATTTTATTCCTACGTGGTATTATAGTTAATGTATGTCTAAGGGGGGTGAAGTAGAGCCATACTATTGATGAATTTAAGTCCCGGGAACAATATTCAGAAGGAGTGAAGGATTAATGAGAATTAGTGGAAAAACAGCAATCGTCACCGGTGGCGCTTCCGGTCTTGGTGAAGCAGCAGTTGAACGCTTACACGCTGCAGGCGCAAATGTGGTTATAGCTGACCTGAACGAAGAAAAAGGCAATGCTCTGGTAGCCAAATTAGGTGACAAAGCATTATTTGTAAAATGTAATGTTACCAGCACTGACGATGTTAAAGCAACTGTCAATGCAGCCGTAGAAAAATTCGGCGGCCTCCATATCCTGGTAAATAATGCCGGAATGGGCAGTGCAGGAAGAACCTTCAACAAAGATGGCCCCTGGAACATCGAATGGTTTAAAATGGTTATGGATGTTAACCTGACTGGCGCATTTGATATGCTCAGTAATGCTGCTTTTGCCATGGACAAGAACGAACCCGAAGATGGCGAAAAAGGTGTTATTATCAATGTAGCTTCCGTAGCTGCTTTTGACGGCCAGATCGGCCAGGCTGCTTATTCCGCATCCAAAGGCGGAGTACATGCTATGACACTGCCCGTCGCCAGAGACCTTTCCAGACATCTGATCCGCTGCAACTGTATCGCACCGGGCACCTTCAATACCCCGATGCTGGCTCAACTGCCGCAGGCTGCACGCGATTCCCTGGCAGCATCCATACCGATGCCGCAAAGACTTGGTGAACCTGTAGAATTTGCACAGCTGGTACAGGCAATCGTTGAGAATAATTATATCAATGCTGCAACCATCCGCCTTGATGGTGCAATCCGCATGGCTCCCAAATAAATCGATATTTTTAAATTCAAAATGCACCACTTTACCAGTGGTGCATTTTATTTTTACAGCATTGCCGATTAAGAGAATAAAGCTCACAAATAATCTTTGCAGGTTTTTTAAATTCTTACTCGGGAATTTTATTGGTTTTCGTCCATATTTTGAATTCTTCTGCTGATTTTATCAAATCATCCTGGAAATCAGGGTGAGCAATCGAAATTAGCAGCTCCGCCCTTTCCCATGTCGGTTTGGATCTTAAACGTACTGCCCCATATTCAGTTACAATGTAGTCCACCATCTGACGAGGAATAGTAGTTATTGAACCCGGTGAGAAAGTGGGTACGATCCTGGATTTGACATTCCCTTCAGCATCCTTGAATGTCGAGGATAAACAGATAAAGCTTTTCCCGCCCTTAGACCATTGTGCACCGAGAACAAAATCCCACATGCCCCCATTGCCTGAAATCTGAATGGGCCCCATACTTTCTGCGTTGACCTGAGAATATATATCCACCTGTACCGCATTGTTTATGGAGATAAACTTACTCAGCCGGGCAATGACCCGGGGATCATTGGTATAGTTTACCGGATAGGATACACAGGCCGGATTATTATGCATAAACTTGTACATACGATGACTGCCAATAGCAAAGGTATGTGCCACGCGGTAGCGATCGATCTCTTTGGCCTTGCCGCTCATACGCCCTGATTCGATCATATCCACAAAGGCATCGACAAACATTTCGGTATGTCCCCCCAGATCTTTTAAATCAGAACTGGCAATAGCTTTACCAACTGCACCGGGCATACCGCCTATCCCCAGCTGAATGCAGGAACCGTCCTGGACATATTGCATAATATGATTGGCCACTGCTTTATCAATATCATTGGGCTCTACACCTGGCAGATCGGGCAATTCCTGATCATCCGGCGCCTCCACTATATAGTCTACCTGAGAAATATGTACCGCTTCTTCTGCCCCCCCCAGACAAACGGGCATATGTTTATTGACCTCCACAATAACATTGCCCGCCATTTCAATCTTGGCCAGTGTCTCGGAGTTTTGCGGTCCAAGATTAAAATATCCGTGTTCATCCATAGGGCATACCCGGCAAATTACCGTACTGCGGTAATGGGCAATTTTATCCCGGTAAAGATCCGGGGCCTGGTGATAGAGGATGGGAGAATAATAGCATAAGCCAAAAGATTGCAAAATCCGGGATACTTTACTGAACTGCCAGTCATGATAAATAAAACTGCCTTTTGCTCTTGCCACTTCTGGTACCGGCGGGATCGTCACTGCACTGTAAACGCTGACATCTTGTAATTCATCTTTGCGATTGGCCAGAGCGATATCACATTCTACCGGTTTCCCGTTGAAATATGCATAATCAACGATATCCCCTGATTTTACTACTTTTACTGCTTCCGCTGCTGGAACAAGCTTTCTTTTGTACTCTTCTTTAAACAATAAAATCCCCCCTGTTAAAATGTTATTATTACGAAAATAACCGACTAAAGATTCTGATTTAGACGGCAATCCTGAAGATGTCAAATATTCGCAATAATATTATAATTACTTTATCATAAAAACGGGATTTTTGTAATCTTCCTGCCCGAAAAATTTGTTACTTTTACTCCCAAAAGATACTATTGACCTTGCAATTGGGTTTAATGATAAAATAAAGTCGGATTTGTTGCTTTTGCTGAAGATTTA
>JAAYZA010000401.1 GCA_012515055.1 Syntrophomonadaceae bacterium
GCCCGGGTTATTACACCCAGGGTACCTTCAGAACCAGTCATCAATCTGGTCAGATCATAGCCCACTGATTGCTTGACGAATTTCCCCCCCGGATTTATAACGGTTCCATCGGGCAGCACTACTTCCAATCCAGTTACATAATTACCGGTGGTTCCGTATTTAACACCCCTTGGTCCCCCGGCTCGGGTGGCAATATTACCGCCAATAGTGCATACACTGGCACTTTGCGGATCCGGCGGATAAAATAGCCGCCTTTTTTCCAGCATATCCTGGAAGGGTTTTAAAACTACTCCACCCTCCACTATTGTCGTCATATTGTTCTGTTCAATTTCTATGATTTTATTCATGCGCTTTAGATCCATTACGATCCCGCCGTGGACAGGCGTGCAGCCCCCCGCCAGACCGCTGCCAGCACCACGCGGTGTTACCGGGACTACCTGTTCAAAAGAATATTTCATTATTTTAGAGACATCCTCAGTGGTATGAGGAAAAACTACCGCATCAGGTACGCGGCTTTTAAAATAATGTGTGGCATCATTGGCATAGGCCAGCATTTCCTCAGGATGAGATAAAACCTGCGAATGTCCTAACAATGCTGTCAGATCCTTAACCAAACCCTGCAAAAAGATCCCCCCCCCTTTTTCAGGTCCTTTACAACTGCTGATTTTTATCACATTTGTTCATAACCGATTTTAAATACCTTACGGTTCAGTTCCAGAGCAGTTCCTTTGAAACGCTGTTCCATAACCCGATCATAATCCTCGGTAGTGAGGGGAACCTGTGGCAATGCAGTCAGGGCCCCCATCAACAGAATATTGGTTGCCTGACTATTACCCGCTTCCACTGCCAGACGAGTCGCCTCGATGATTTTCACTTTACCGCCCAGTTTTTTTAGTTCCGCCTCGATGTCTTCCATAGCTGGATAAACTGCCTCGCCGCTTAAAACCGCCAGCGGATAATTGGGTCGTGATTCGGTAATGATCAAAGTGCCTTTATTGGCATAATCCCGGGCTACCCGCAAGGTATCAGTTGGTTCAAAGGAGACGATGATGTCAGCCTCACCCAGGGGGATCAGCACACCATACTCAGCTGTTGAAGATATCCTTACATGACTCATGACCGAACCACCACGCTGGGAAGCACCATAAGTCTCACCGACAGTGGTATAAAACCCTTGTTCGACCAGTGCTGATGCCAGGAGTTCAGTTGCCAGAATATTCCCCTGTCCTCCGACTCCGCAAATAATAATATTGAGAGGATCCTTAACCAGTTCCTTATTCATCAGCCTGACCTCCCTCCATCTTGATGGCTCCTGCCGGGCAGAGACTGACACAAACCCCGCAGCCCACACAAACAACTTCATCGATTTTGGCTTTGCCGGCTTCATAATCCCAGATATTACCCGGGCAGCCCCAGATCCGGCTGCAAAATCTTCCACACCCACATTCATCACCGCGGCATAAATCCTGGTCCACCCATACCCGGGGTTTTTCGCTTTTACGCACCAATGTCGCACATTCCTGTTTCAAAATCAGTACTTTTAGCCCCGGCTGTTTTAAAAGGTCATAAACGATTTGGGTAGTACCATCTATGTCAAAAGGATCCGCAACAGTGACCGGACATCCGATGGCCTCCACTACTTTTTCGATGGAAATCGGTTCAGCAGCTCTTCCCATAGCCGTCAGGCCTATGCCTGGATGAGGCTGGAATCCGGTCATGGCAGTCGCTGCATTATCCAGTACCACAAATAACATATCTGAATTATGGTATTTGGCATTGACCAGGCCTGGTAAACAGGAATGAAAGAAGGTGGAGTCCCCGGCCAGAGCCAGCACCGGTTGTTCAAAACCAAACCGGGTCAGCTGTCCCAGACCCTCAGCTGCGCTTATACCTCCACCCATACAGCAAAGGAAATTGTACAAATAATGACCTGCCCTCTGGCCGCCCATGGTGTAGCATCCAATATCACCCATTACCACTCCCTGGCCTTCCTGAATACGCAAGGTCTGTTTTAGCAGGAAGAAAGAAGCCCGATGGGGACAGCCGGCACAAAAAGTCAATTCCCGCGGCGGCAGTACCACAGCTTCCTCCGATGGTATTACCGCAATATCCGGTCCAGTATATTCTTTACTCGTAAGAGCCGCCAGTGAATTTCTAACCACATCCGGGTTCAGCTCATCCTTGCGGGGCATAGCATTGCCACCGCGGCGGCCCAGCAATTCTACCTGCAGCTCAGGATGATAGGCCAGCAGGATAGCGATATTTTGTTCCAGGAAAGGATCCACTTCTTCTACTACCAGGACCTTTTTAGTTTTGGCCAGATGCTGGACAATAAATTTTTCCGGCAGGGGATATGTGGTCCCAATCTTCAGTATCCCTACACTGTCCTGTAATTCTAATGCTTCAACAGCCTCGGTGCTGTACAGCCAGCCTGTTCCACAGGTTACTATTATCAAATCCGCAGAATCCGGCCCCAGATACTGGTTAAAAGGAGAATCCTCAAATATATCCTGGGCTTGATCGACTTTGGCATTTTGCCCGTCTTTGAACCAATTGATGGCCACCATCCGGTCCCATTCGCCGATTGTCGCCGGATCAGTTTTTTGTCCAGGAAATTCCCCCAGAACAACACTGCTGCGCCCATGATTGATCCGCGTTGTCGTTCTTACCATTACCAGTTGCTGCAATTGTTCCGACAGTTCAAATCCCCATTTGA
>JAAYZA010000063.1 GCA_012515055.1 Syntrophomonadaceae bacterium
ACCAGGATATCTATACTGCTTACCGGGGTGAAGGCAGAGACGATACCCTTGATCTGATCGCTTATTTCTCGGCGGGCAGCCAGACCATGCTCCATGAAGTCATGACCGGTCTTTATATGGCGGTTCCCGATGAAAGCAAGACCACCACCTTCGGCCGGGGCTTGCAGACCATGAACAGTTTCTATGGCGAGGCCGACTTCTTTGCCTTCGATAAAGAAGGGAACCTGGTAATGCTGGTCAAAGAAATCCTGGAGGCTCTGTACCAGTCGACGGGGCCCGAAGATGAGGCATTTGACGGGGCCGTTGTCATGATCATCAAGGATCCGGGCGGGATACCATTGATCAGGATCCTGGAACTTACCGATGGGCGGATCGCATTCCTTTTCGATGACAATACCTGGATAGATTCGCTTTGCAATACCGGCTATATACCTGTGCCTGTCAATCGCACACTGGAAGGTTTTGACGGGGCTTCTCAGCTGCAGCTCAACAGTCTGGCAGCACCTAATTCCCAAATCAGGTTTGCCGGTGCCAATACCACTTTAACTGATGACGGTGATGAGGATAATATCAATATCATGTCAGATAATGTGGTGATAATCGCTGAAGACAGCGGCAATATTTACACAGCGGCAAATCCCCTGAAAATCGCTCCCAATATCAGTGACACAGTAAACCTGAGACTGATCAAGACTAATGCTGGCGGGGCCTATGATGCCAGTGCCTATGTAGTGGCAGCCAGAGCCGGGGATAATGTGAACCTCCATGATACGGAAATAGATTTCGGCGGCTGGCTGGATCTGACGGTGGCTGCCGGGAACACTGCCATGAACAATGTGGATATCCTGGAGGGCGGAACTATAAATCTCACTGCTGGCAGCGGCAGCATCGACATGAATGATGTGAATGTGGCCGGGAGCCTGAACATGGAAACCGGCAAGGGTGACATCACCATGGATGATGTGGATGTCAGCGGGACTCTGAACATGGAAACCGGCGGTGGCGACATCACCATGAATGATGTGGATATCAGCGGCAGCATGACTGCCGGCACCGATGCCGGAGATGTGAACTTAAATGATGTGGATGTGACTTCAACTGGTTCCCTGGGCATTACCGACGGTCAGGGTGATGTAATCGTTGATCAGGTATCATCTGACGGCACCTTGCAGATCACCGCCAATGACGGCAGCCTCCTGATGAAGGATGAGGATTCTATTCTCAATATCGGGAAAAATTCAACGGCCGCCGCAGGCCAAACCTGGGTGGATATCGGCGGGGATATCGGTGCTGAAAACATGACATTTAAGATTAATATCGAGCTTGACCAGGACGGAAAGGCACAGCCTTTCAATATCAAGAATGTTGTCAATATCTACCTCCAGCAGGAAACGGGCATTAAAACCAGTGATGATACACTGCCCACCGAAGGCCGGGAAGAAGACGGCACAGTAAGAGACCATGATGAAGCCGCCAATGGGATGGAAGATGAGGATGAAACAGTAAATGTGACCATGCCGGCCCAGACTCCGCAAGAGATTGCTGCCCAGCTGAACAGCGGCAATCTGACCCGGGAGCAGCTGCTGACATTGATCAGCGGCAAATTGAGCGGTCAGGAGATAAAAACCCTGCTGGGTATCGATGAGGCAGCAATAGACGCCTTAGTGGCGGCCTTAAACAATATGGATGCCGCTGAACTGGCAGAACTGGTCACCAGTTTGGGTCTGAGCGCAGCGGAACCGGAAAAGAAACTGGATTTAAGCAGTCTGAACAGCAGCGACCCGGCGAAACTGGCAGAACTGGCCATTGACCTGGGCTTGCCGGAAGAGGCGAGTAAAGAGGATATCCTGGCAGCCCTGCGCAGTAAATTAGGGCTGGCCGCCAATGCCAATGTCAGCATGATAATCAACGCCTACAACACCTACTATGCCGGTGTGCTGTCCCAGTACCGCACCGAGGTCATGGACAGTTACCGGGCCAGTATCGATGCATTGCTGGATACCGACAGCAGTCTTAACGAAGGCCAGATCGCCTACCTGCTGAGTTTGGGATTCAGTGAAGAACAAGGGGCTGTGACTGCTTTGCTGGCTGGTGCTCTGACGGCACTGCAGCCGGTGGTGACCGGATTTGATGGTGAAGGGAACCCGATTTATGAACAGGCTGTTGATGAATTTGGTGATCCCCTGTTTATCGAAGCAACAGATGAGAACGGCAATCCCGTTTTAGATGAGTACGGCGACCCCGTTTTGATCCCGGTTTATGTTATGGAGAGCCGGATCGAGGATAATACACTTTTCGCCGCCTACTGGGATTCCCTGACGGATGTGCAGAAACAGGAACTTATTGCAGCTGCCTGGGAACTGGCTGCTTATCCTGAACCCCAAGAAAATGAACTGCAGCACCGGGTTTTGATATTGAATATCGGTAAATCCACGGGCAGGAGCAATATCGATAATCAGGGCGACATCATCATAACTCAGGCAGAGGGTATCTTTACCGCCGAAGAAGTCATTTCCCATTATGGTGATGTGGCTGTTAGCAGTGAAGATATTGCCGGGGTTGAAAACAAAACCAATGTCTATGGTGAGGATATTAACCTCACTGCAACAACGGGCAGTATAACCGGCCTGAATGTGGAGGAGAAATCATGGCCCTTGACCACTATTGCCCATATTACTGATGAAGATAAACAAAACGAGGCATACGGCGAAACGGGAAGCAAGACCTGGATTATGGTCCGTGATCCGGTCACCGGTGAGATCATTATGCTGTTTGCCATCGACTATACGGCGGTACGTGATCTGGATCTGGATACTGCCACCAGTATTACTGCCAAGGCAGCCGGTGATATAGAAATCAAGGAAATTACCGGCGACATGGGTGTAAATGTTATTGAAGCCGGCGGTAAAGTAACCCTTGACGCCCCCGGTTCCATCTATGATGTCCGGGGAGAAGATGAGACCAGAGAGAACATTAAGGCCGGCAGCGGGGCTGATCTTACTGCCGGAGGCACTCTGGGCACCAATCAGAATTATATTGATACTGATATCAATGGAACTGTTAAGGCTGTCACCGGTGGGGATATCAACATCAATGACAGCGGCAGTTTGGTTCTTATTGCCGACAGCGAAAGCGGGCAGGTGAATGTTAAGACAGCTGCCAGCCTGGATCTGTCCAATACCACCGGGGACCTGGTTATCGGATTAATAGCGGCCGGTGACAGTGCTGTTGTAACTTCGGTGGGAGGTATCACACCTGGTGATAAACTGGGTGCCGATGCCCATATCAAGGCCAAAAATATTTCCCTGGCCGCCTTAAATGGAGCGGTGGGAACCCCTGAGAACCCGCTGGATATCGATACCGATGCCGGGGCTGGCGGAAAACTCGCTGCCAGTGCAGACGGCGGGGGGATCAATATCAATGAAATCAGCGGAGACCTTATAATTGGCCTGATCACAGCCAACAACGACGGTACAGTGAATATAGTTGCCGATGGTGCCATCCTGG
>JAAYZA010000084.1 GCA_012515055.1 Syntrophomonadaceae bacterium
CCGGTGAAGGGCTGGCAGCTTATGGCACTAATGTTCTGGTAAATATACTGAATGAACATGGCGGTCTTCCCGTCAAAAATTTCAGCGAAGCTGCGGTTTTTGCCAATGCCGAGAAGATCTCCGGCGAATGGCAGACAGAGCATTACCTGGTCAGAAATAAGGGCTGCTTTGGCTGTTCCATCGGTTGCGGCAGAGTAACGGATATACCAAAAGGCCCTTTTAAAAGCTCCGGGGAAGGACCGGAATATGAAGCTACATGGACCTTTGGTTCCAATCTGGCCATAGATGATTTTGAAGCTGTCTGCAAAGCCAATTTTCTTTGTAATGAGTTGGGTCTGGATCCTATTACACTGGGAGGGACAGTAGCCTGTGCCACCGAGATGGTGGAAAAGGGCATTATACCCAGATCAGTGGCAGATCTGCGCTGGGCAGATGGCGCCACCCTGGTGGATCTGGTCACCAAGACTGCCTACCGGGAAGGCTTTGGCGATGAGCTGGCGGAAGGGTCTTATCGTCTGGCGGAAAAGTATGGCTACCCGGAATATTCCATGACGGTAAAGGGACAGGAATTGCCAGCCTATGATCCCCGCGGTCAGCAGGGCATTGGCCTTAACTATGCTACATCCAACCGGGGAGGTTGTCATGTACGGGGTTATATGACCTCACCGGAAGTGCTGGGGATCCCGGAAAAGGTTGATCCGGATACCACGGAAGGAAAACCGGCTTTATTGAAACTGTTTCAGGATCTGACTGCCCTGGTTGATTCCGCCGGTTTATGTTTGTTTGTGACCTTTGCCAACGGTTTGCCAGAGATTGCAGCACAGTTAAGAACAGGCACCGGTCTGGATTTATCGGATGACGAATATCTGCAAGCCGGTGAACGGGTTTGGAATCTGGAACGCATGTTCAATCTCAAGGCTGGCTTCACCAAAGAGGATGATACTTTGCCGCCTCGTCTTCTGCATGATCCTATGAAAGATGGCCCCCATAAAGGCAGAGTTGTTGAATTAGATGTGATGCTGCCTGAATATTATCAGCTGCGGGGTTGGGACGTTAACGGTGTGCCGACACCGGAAAAGCTTGATGAACTGGAACTGAAGGAATATGGTGTTCCCAGAGATCTGGCCGGCGTATAAAAAATCGTCTTTCGCTCTTTATACACCAAGACTTATCCTGACTGCCGGTCAGGGGAATTAAGCGCGGGCAATACCGGCAGTCAGGGGGGTCATCTTATAACGCTATTGGAGGCGAGAGTTATGCAAATTGACCTGGGGGAATATGAGCATACCAGGGAATATAAAAATCTGATAGAAAACTATTCCAGCCAGCCGGAGTATCTTCTGGCAATGATGCAGGATGTTCAGAAACAATATAATTACCTCCCCCGGCTGGCTATCAGTATGATTGCAGAATACATGAGCATGCCAGTCAGCCGCGTTTACGCCGTGGCTTCTTTTTATAAGGCCTTCAGCCTGACTCCCAAGGGGCGGTATGTTTTCCGGGTCTGTGACGGGACTGCCTGCCATATCAAAAACTCTGAAACTTTGCTGGATCAATTGCAGCAACACCTGGGGATAATGGCCGGAGAAACGACGCCGGACGGCTTGTTTTCTGTTGAAACAGTAAACTGTCTGGGAGCCTGTGCATTAGCTCCGGTGATGGTGGTCAACGGAAAGGTATATGCTAAAGTTGCCACGGGGGATGTGAAAAAGATAATCAAAGAATATGGAGGGCAGGAGCATGACAGCTAATCTTGAGCAAAATGATCGGCAGATTGTGCTGGTTTGTTGCGGGACCGGCTGTACTGCTAATGGTGCCCGGGAGGTATTCCAGAACTTTCAGACCAAATTGAAAGATCATCCGGAGATAGAAGTGCAGCCAATCATCAAAGCCACCGGTTGTAATGGATGGTGTGAAAAAGGTCCGCTGGTAAGAATGATGCCCCGGGACATAACTTATTGCAGCGTGGCAGCCAAAGATGTTGACGAGATAGTAGAGAAAACGCTGCTTAACGGTGTTTTGATAAAACGTTTGCTCTACAGGGACCCGGTCAGCAAGCAGCAGCTTACCACTCATCATATGACGGATTTCTACCGCAAACAGCATAAAATAGCTTTGCGCAATATCGGAGAGATTGATCCGGGAGAGATAAATGATTTTATTGAACGCGGAGGATATCAGGCTCTGAAAAAGGCCCTGCAGGGGATGCGTCCCGGGGAACTGATCGATGAGATCAAAGCCTCGGGGCTAAGAGGCCGGGGCGGCGGCGGTTTCCCCACCGGCAGGAAGTGGCAGGCTTGCAGTGAAGCCCGGGGTGAAACCAAATATATCATTTGTAATGGGGACGAAGGAGACCCGGGGGCTTTCATGGATCGCAGCATTCTGGAGGGGGACCCTCATACGGTCATAGAAGGCATGATCCTGGGAGCTTATGCTGTGGGTGCCGCCCACGGCTATATTTATGTCCGCGACGAATATGATCTGGCCGTTCAATACCTGGGTAAAGCCTTGAAAGATGCCAGGAAAAACGGTTATCTGGGCAACAAGATCCTGGACAGCGAATTTTCCTTTGACATTGAAATAATCAGAGGCGGTGGTGCATTTGTCTGTGGGGAAGAGACTGCTTTGATCGCATCAATTGAAGGACGCATCGGGGAACCCCGTGACAAATATGTTTTTCCCACTGAAAAAGGTTTATGGGGGAAACCAACCATTATCAATAATGTTGAAACCTGGGCCAATATACCGGTTATTATTCGTGAAGGAGCAGAGGAGTTTGCCGCAATAGGGACGGAAGCCAGTAAAGGCACCAAGGTCTTTTCTCTGGTGGGAAAAGTGGTGAATACTGGTCTGGTGGAAGTACCGATGGGGACCACGCTAAGGGAAATCATTTATGAGATTGGCGGCGGGGTGCTGAAAAAAAGAGCTTTTAAAGCGGTGCAGACCGGAGGTCCATCCGGAGGCTGCATCCCGGCCGAATTGCTGGATCTGCCTGTTGATTTTGACAGCCTGACACAAGCAGGCTCGATGATGGGTTCCGGCGGGCTCATCGTTATGGATGATCATACCTGTATGGTTGAAGTGGCCCGTTACTATGTTAATTTCCTGGCGGAAGAATCCTGTGGCAAATGCACACCGTGCCGGGAAGGCATCAGGGCCCTGCTGGAGATACTGACTAATATTTGCCGGGGCCAGGGCCGTATAGAAGACCTGCAATTGATGGAGGATATTTGCTTAACAATGCAGGAAGCATCTCTTTGCGCCCTGGGCAGAACAGCACCGAACCCGGTTTTGTCGACCCTGAGATATTTCCGGGATGAATATATTGAACATATTGAGAACCAGTTCTGTCCTGCCGGAGTATGCAGAGAGCTAACCACTTTTTTCATTGACCCGGAAAAATGCACTGGCTGCACCCTGTGTATAAAATATTGCTCTGTTGATGCTATAACCGGGGAGAAAAAACAGGTACATGTCATCGATGAAAATACTTGTATCCGCTGTGGAGAATGTTACCGCATCTGTACCTTTGATGCCATAAAGCTGGCCAGGAGGGAACATTATGGAAATTAAACTGAATGGTCAAGAATACGAAGCATACCCAGGGGAAAGCATCCTGGATCTGTGCCGGAGAGAAAAGGTGCCCCTCCCAACACTTTGTTATCATCAGGCATTTGGCGGCCAGGGAGTTTGTCGGATGTGTATGGTAGAAGTAGCGGAACCAGGGCAAAAAGAGGCGCGGCTGGTTGCGGCCTGCACTTATCCGCTTAATACTTCGGTTGAAATAAATACTGAATCAGAACGTATCAAGAGAATAAGAAAGACCATCATTATGCTGCTGGCGCGCCGGGCCAATGATCATCCCTTGCTGGAAAAGCTGGCAGATGACTATGGGGCTCCCCGCTTAAGTGAAATAATTGTCCAGCCCCCCGATTGCATTTTATGTGGTTTATGTGTTCATGCCTGCGAAGAAATGGGGAAATCGGCTATATGGAGCATGTTCCGCGGCATTGATAAACGCATCGCAACTCCCTATGACGAGGCGTCGGAGGATTGCATCGGATGTGCCGCCTGTGCAAGGATCTGTCCTACCCAGGCTATAAGTTACTCGGAAAAGGGCTCTGTCAGGACGATTTGGAACAAAGATTTTGCCCTGGCTGCCTGTATGCGCTGCGGAAAGTATTATGCTACCCAGGAGGAATTGCTCTACTTGCAGGAACATGGTGATTATGGGCAGGAGAATCTGTGTGAATCCTGCCGAAAAAAGACCCTGGCGATCAATATGAAAAACTTTACTTAGCCTTTACACCGGGTTCATTAAATGTAACAGTTGTGTTACACTTAAATCAGCCATGATGGTTTTTTTAATCAAGCCCGTTTTGAAAGGATTGGTGTCCCGGTGAGCAGGCGGATACCCATTGTAAATGCACATTTTTACTGGGAGAAATTCATAAAGAATGGTGAACTTTCTGAAGAGGAACTGCGCCCCCTGGTGGCAGATTCATGGAGGCGATGTTTTGAGCTGGGAGTCGATCCTCATGATGGCAGGAGCCACCATATTCTGCAGGCTAATGAACTGCGCAGAACGCTGAAAAAGAGTGAGGATTTAATCAGTATTGCCCTGCCATTCATGCAGGATCTATATAGTTATGTAGCCGGCTCCGGTTTTTTAGTCATATTGACTGATGACCGGGGCTGTATTTTGGAAGTGCTGGGTGATAGTGAGGCTTTGCAAGAGGCTGACAAGATTAATTTTGTCCGGGGCGCTTTCTGGACGGAAGAGCAGGTGGGCACCAATGCGATCGGAACTGCCTTGGTGGAGAAAAAACCGGTACAAATCGACAGCTGTGAGCATTATTGTGAATCCCATCATGTCTGGACTTGTTCAGCGGCTCCAATTTTCAATGAAACGGGAAACATCAGCGGCGTGCTGAATATGTCCGGACCTTCTCAGGAAACCCATAAACATACCCTGGGGATGGTGGTGTCATCTGTAACTGCCATTACCTATCAAATGCGAGTCTCCATCCAGAATCGAAAACTGGACACGATAAATCGCCAGATGCAGGATATTTTCAATACCATTTCTGATGGGATCATGATCATTGATGCTGCGGGAAACATCAATCGCATCAATCCGGTGGCGGAAATGCTCCTGGGCACAGACAACCGGGAAGCAAAGGGTTTGCCGGGAGAAGGGTTTTTTGCCAATGCATCTTTTCTGCAGGAGACCCTGCAAAACGGCATGGAACACAGCCTGCTGGAGACCCCTTTGAAGGGCAGCACCGGCATTATCAACTGCATTGTGTCCATCAACCCCATTCTCAATGATTTTGGCCAGGTCAACGGTGCCCTGGTTTTTTTCAATCCGGTTAAAAAGTTTCGTAGTTTGTTTAATCATATCACCGGTGCCCATGCCAGTTTTAATTTTCATGACATCATCGGGCAGGATCCGGCACTGCAGAAAGCCATTCAAACAGCATCATTGGCTGCGGATAAACGCAGCAACATTCTATTGCAGGGAGAAAGCGGCACTGGCAAGGAACTGTTTGCCCAGGCTATCCATAATGCCAGCCCCCGGGGAAATGGACCTTTTATTGCCGTTAACTGCGGTGCCATCCCCCGTGAATTGCTGGGAAGTGAACTGTTCGGCTATGTGGAAGGTGCTTTTACCGGTGCCCGCAAAGGGGGTCGGACCGGCAAGTTTGAATTGGCCTCCGGGGGGACATTATTCCTGGATGAAATTGCTGAAATGCCGCTGGGCAAACAAGTTTCCCTGTTGCGGGCCGTCCAGGAAAAGAAGATTACCCGGATCGGCGATGATAAGGTCATCCCGGTGGATGTCAGGATCATTTGTGCAACTAATAAAGATTTGAAAGCAGAAGTTGAAAAAGGTAATTTCCGCCAGGATCTGTATTATCGGCTCAATGTAATCAGCATTAAGCTGCCGCCGTTAAGAGACAGACGCGAAGATATACCACTGCAATTTAATTTTTTACTGAAAGAAAGCTGTGAAAAAATGAATATGGGGGTACCTCATGTTCAACCCGATGTTATGTATTATCTGAACAAATATGATTGGCCCGGCAATGTCCGCGAACTGCAGAATGTTGTTGAACGAATGCTGAATATCAGCAATGGTGAGGAGATTACCACCGGCCATCTTCCGACCGAGATCCTGCAGTATGAACCAAAGGACAACATTACGACATTGGTCAATGAATCAGCATTGAGTGTAGATAACCGCCGGGAAAGAAAGAAACAGTTAAAAGCACGCCGGGAAAAACAACAAATCGTCGAACTGCTGGACAAATATGGCGGCAATATAACCCGGGTGGCAGAAGAAATGGAAGTGGCGCGTAACACTGTTTACCGGAAAATGAGACAATATGGCATCGAATAAAACAGATCCGCATTAAAATTACATCTCATAGAAGTTGAAGCAGGCAAAAGGCTGCGATTTTACGGAAGATATCTACCAGGATTCATATATTACAGCCCCACAGGAGGTATTTATGGCCATAAAAACCGGCCGGGCGGATAAAGCTGCTCTGATTATTCTGGATAGGGCCCGCTGTAATAACTGCGGCCTCTGCGCTGAAGTTTGTAAAGGCGCCCCTTTGTATATGGAGGAAGGGAAATTAATCATTGATGAATCGCGCTGGTTCGGTTGTATTGGCTGCGGCCATTGTATGTGCATATGTCCTCAGGAATGTATCACCATCAACGGCCGGGATATGAGCCCTGATGATATGATTCCGGTTCCGCAAAAAGCCTTGCAGGCCAGTTATGAACAGCTGTACTCTCTGCTATTAGCCCGCCGCAGCATCCGGGTTTTCCAGGACCGCCGGGTGGAAGCGGAGATTATCAGTAAAATCACTGAGGCAGTTTCTACCGCCCCTATGGGGGTGCCCCCCAGTGATGTTGAGATACTGGTATTTGACACCCCTGCCAAGGTCAGGGAATTTGCCGACGATATAATTGCAATGATGAAGAAATCCCGCTGGCTGTTTGCACCCCTGGTTACGAAGATAATGGGGTTATTCGCGGGCAAAGAATACAGGGAATCAGCCGATACTTTTATCAATCCGGCTCTCGGTATTTTTCTAAAAGAATGGGAAAAAGGGAATGATTATTTATTCTATGACGCCCCCCTGGCCATGTATTTTCACCTTTCCCTCTATGCTGATCCGGCCGATTCACTGGTGGCCGCTGCTTATGCCATGCTGGCAGCTGAGTCCCTGGGCCTGGGTACTTGCATGATCGGCTCCCCGG
This sequence comes from Syntrophomonadaceae bacterium, assembly GCA_012515055.1. Lineage (GTDB taxonomy): Bacteria > Bacillota > Syntrophomonadia > Syntrophomonadales > Syntrophomonadaceae > UBA1368. The sequence continues at coordinate 7,276 of JAAYZA010000084.1, forward strand.
CTTATTTTATCAAATACAGTAAACAGATTAAACAAAAATACGGTCTGCCGCTCAAAAACCAGCCAGGCATTATAGTCATCTTCGGCTATCCCCGCCTCAAATACCGCCAGGCCTTAAAAAGACGTCTGGGGAAGATAACCTATTGGTAAACCGGAGGACGTTGTTCTCGGCCGGTCTAATTATTTTAAATAGCCGATTGTTTAAACTTGCAGGTACAAATAGTATAATTGTGAAATCCGTGCACAAGCCCCCCATTAATATTTTTGATCACCTTATAATTCCAGTTGAAATCACTTCCATTTTTCAATATAGCTGCCCATTTCTAAAATGCGGCCGGATTTGGCCTTTAATTTTATAAAGAATCTTTGTTGTTTTGAAACATTTATTCCATGAATCTGGTATAGAATAATGAATGCGAAAGGAGGCAACCTGTTGGCTGAGGACGACCGCCAACTGATACTCAAATGCCGGGATATGCAGGAGCAGGCATATCTTGCATTAATGCGCCGTTATGAAGGCTATATATACCGTCTTTGCCATAGTTTTGCCGGTAACCGTGAAGATGCACTGGATCTGACCCAGGAGACTTTTATCAAAGTCTTTGCAAGTCTTGACAGCTATCAGTTAAGCCGCCCTTTCAAGCCCTGGTTACGAAGAATTGCGGTCAATAACTGCATCAACTTTTTGCAAAAGCAGACTGCTTCCCCCCTGTTTCTGGATCAGCCCATGGCAGACGGAAATCTTAATCTGGGTGATACCATTGCTTCAGGAGAGGACCTTTTTAAAGAAGTTGAGTGGCAGGAAATCGGCAGATTCCTTAAAGAAGCCATCGGCAAACTGCCCCAGGCATATGGCTTATTGCTGGTTCTCCGCCATCAGGAGGGAATGAGCTACCAGGAAATAGCGGACGAAACCGGAGTACCACTGGGTACGGTCAAGACGCACCTGTTTCGGGCGAGGGCCGCTCTTCGCCGGGAATTAGCAGTATATTACGGTTGGGAGGTGTAACTGGTGCAATGTAATGCGGAAAATCTGCAAATGTACCTGGACGGGGAACTGGAGTTTCAGGCTAGAAAATCCCTGGAGACCCATTTGGGCCAATGCCGGAAATGCCGTCAGGAAATGGCGCGCTTGCAACTGTTGTGGCGGGAACTGGAGCAAACGGAAGAAAAGGAACTTCCCCTGGAACTTTCTTTTCTGGGCCAGCAAATTATTCACCAGGCTTTAAGCACCAGACAGAAAAACATGTATTCTAAAGCAGGTTACTGGGAAGCGCAAAAGCTGGCCTGGAAGCCGGCCATAATAGGAGCCGGTTATCTTCCGGGTGTTACCTTGCTATCTGCAGCAGGCCGCGCTGCCAGCAATCAGCTTCCCAGATTGAAGTCAGGCGTTTTTGCCATGGCCCGCAAGTTAATCTTTCCAGCGCAGGACAAGAAAGGGGGGGCTTAGACATAGAGATTTTGTCCTGGATTCTTATCGCTGTCCTTGCCCTGTTGATAGTCCTTTTGTCAGTACCCTTTCACTTTGGTTTTCAGGGTGAATATGCAGAAGCCTTGAACTTTCAGGGACGAGTTGCCTGGGCTGGTGGTCTGATCAGCTTTCTAATGGTTCGTAAGGAGGGTAAGACTCATTTATCATACGGCATTTTGGGGTTTATTAAAGAAGTCCCTGCCACGGAAAAAAAAGATTCTTGGCAGAAAAGGACCTCTGCCAAAAAAGGGGTGGTCGACTATCTCGGCAACCTGTCTCTTTATTTAAACCGGCAGATATTTGCCGTGGTGAAGGTTTTGCTGAAAAGGCTCAGGGGTGCTCTGCATCTGCACTTGAATTTATCCGGGATTTACGGCTTCGATGATCCTTCCTTAACCGGTATGATGATGGGTGCCATAGCCGCCCTGGGGATCAGAAACAACACTGTAAATATTGACCCGGACTTTACCGGAGCTGTGATTGATATAAAAGGAAACTTTAGAGGATGGTTTGTTCCTCTCCATATTCTGGCCATAATTGTGATCTTTTTATTTAAAAAGCCGATCAGAGCCATTTGGCGACCGAAGATAAATTTCAGAAAAAAACAAAAGGAGGTTTTTAAACATGCTTAAAGAAAATATTGAATCGATTGTTACCCATCTGGGAAATATGGTACAGGCTAAAACGGTGGTTGGCGAGCCCATCACCAGCAATGGCAAGACCATCATTCCTTTGATTTCCGTCCGGGTCGGTTTTGGTGCCGGTGGCGGAGAAGGCGATGCCCCCCAGCAGGGAGTTGGAAAAGGTGAAGGCGGCGGTGCCGGCCTCAGTGTATCCCCCGCAGCTCTGCTGATCATCGATGACAATGGCGCCCAGGTCTATTCCCTGGATCAAAAAGGCGGTCTTTCAAAGCTGGTGGAATTGATCCCTGAGGCTTTGAGCAGAATGCACAAGGATAGAAACGAAAATTGCTGCTAAATAGGTTGTCTCCCTCTAAAAGCACCGGCCGATAGGCCGGTGCTTTATATCTTTGTCCATGATTAATGCGGGCGCGGCGGAATGGCAGACTCCAGACTGGGGATCTCAAAAACCTCTTTAAGCTTTTGTGGATTTCATCTTATTTTTTAAAAATAGAAATTGAAATATCATTACTGAGGATTATATTGTTTAAAAGGTATACTGCCGCATAAAAACTCAATCTGTAACTTCGCTGCCTCCCCACTCTATAACAGCAAAACCTTCTCTTAGAAATGGTTCTAAATTCTGTTCCGGTATATCTATCTTGTGTTTGAGCGGCTTAAACGCCATGAAAATTCTTTGCATACTGTCTGGCGGGGGTGTGATTTCTAAAACTGCATTATTGGTATATGTTTCATGTTGAAATGAAATTAAATTATAGGGATTATCAATCATTTTAGGTAACCAATAGACAATGAACTCATTATATTCTCTGGGGGTAAGACCCATAAACTTTAGCTTTTCCTGGAGAAATTGCTCCGTGTCCTTACCACTAACAATAAAACCAGTAGTAAAATCATACATTATGGTGGAATTTCCCTCCCAGAATAAATAGGAATATTCTTTATTATCAGCCTTGTTTATAATTGTTCCATCAGGATATGCCGTTACATTCCAACCATCTTTATAACCAGGATATGTAACAAAAAGCTTTCCATTGTAATCAAGTGTAACCCTGACATCGGTTTTTTCTTCAGGGTATAAATAGATAACAGGTTTTTCTAATATAATCTGATCATCATTTTTTTCTTCATCTACTGTCACACTATCATGTTTACTGTCATCTAAGGTTCCCCTATCATCTTTATTCTTATCGGTGCAGGAGGCTAGTGCCAGTGTTAATGCGAGAATTATTAACACTATAAAAAAAGATTTTTTTCCCATTTAAACATCCCCCAATTGCTTAATGCATTACTTAAGGAGCTCTCAATAAAGCTTGAAATATATAAAAAGCCATGTCAGTTCAAATCCCCGCATATGACTTTATCCTGGAATAACAGTGGCAAAAAGATTTTTGCAAATTTATTTATGGGTAAAATCATTTACTCAGTTAATAACGTTTTTCCAGCGCTTTATTATGCTCTATTCTATATGTAAGAACGGGCTCAGTCCAGCATAAACTTTAAGATATAAGAAACCAACAGAGCTGGTTGGTCTTCCTGTACTAAATGCCCTGCTTCACTGACAGAAATAAGAGTAGAGTTTTTTATCTTTCGGTGAAGTTGTTTACCTTTTTCCATTGGGATCCATTGGTCGTCTTCTCCCCATAGCAAGCAAACCGGGACATGGATCTTTGGATAAAGCGGTTCCACTTCATCTGTATATATTTGACTTGACTGAGCGATCTGACGATAAAAAGCGAATTGCCCTTCCTCGCCCAGCCAAGGCTTTAGGATTCCTGCCAGCGTTTCCTGGTGCATAGAATGATAGGTAGCTCCTGCAACATAACTTGTTAAAACTGCATCATGAATATAAGCCGGCAATCCTCTAAACGCCTGCTCATATTGAGCAACATGTGTAAAAAACGGTGAACCCCACGGGGAAACGGCTACGGGATTAATCAACATTATTTTTTGAAACGACTGATGATTCAGTAAATGGGTTCTGAGTACCGTTGTGCCGCCAAAATCATGTCCAACTATTTTAGGATTTTCGAGTTGCCAAAAATTAATCAATTCCTTTAAAATTTCATTCTGAATACCTAATGAAACGTTGTCCACATTTTTCTCCGACTGACCATAACCCAGCAGATCATAATAATACACTGTAAACCATTGACTCAGAGCAGGGATGACCTTGCGCCAGTTGAACGAGGACCATGGCGTCCCGTGAACCAAGATTAAAGGATTTCCTTGGCCTCGCATATCGTATTTTACCGCACCATAGCTGGATTTAAATTCTTTTGTTAATTCAAATGCCATTTCAGTTTACCTCATTTCAATGTCTTAATTATATCAAATATAAAAAATATCAAAACCGCGGTTATGCATTTGTCGGACGGTTTGAACTGCGGATTATTTATAAAATTAGACTGATCTCTATTCACTTTCATAAAGAATGAATGTAATAAATAAATATGGAGGAAAGCAAATTGTATGTCATTATAAAAAATAAATAAGCTTAAATTCATACTTTCTAATTTATACGCAACATATTTGTTAGTTAATTTTTATTCTGCCTGATAAATGTAAAGAAGCCAACTACAATCGCAATCGACTTCTTTCGATAAAATATTCCTGGTGGAGACGAGGGGACTCGAACCCCTGACCCCCTCGTTGCGAACGAGGTGCTCTCCCAGCTGAGCCACGCCCCCACGACAAAAATATTATAACACAAAAAACTGCTATTCAATACGGACCAGTCTGTAATCTTGTGGGGATATTACTCCGGCACAATGCTGCCCGTATAATAATATCAGGCAGAACAGATATACAGACAATTTTCGCAGTGACAGGATTATTAATTGTCGGGCTGGTTTTAAAAGTTATTGTAAGAAGCATAAAGTTGGGTGAGTATAACCAGTATATAAACAAATGAAAATACTGAGCAAACTACGAAAATAGGCAGGGTAAAAATAGGCACGGCCATGATATACTTTTAGCGGGTGAGAATAATGACGATTGAAATACTGGCCCCGGCCGGGGGGCAGGAGCAGTTAGTTGCTGCTGTCAGAAGCGGGGCCGACGCAGTTTATCTGGGGACCGGAAACTTCAATGCCCGAAGAAATGCGGAGAATTTTGACGAGGCAGCCCTTAAGGGGGCGGTAGAATATTGCCATGGCCGGGGGGTTAATGTTTATGTGACAATGAATACCCTGGTCAAGGATATGGAACTGGCGGCGCTGTATAAGGAGATCGAACTGCTGGCAGCATCAGGGGTCGATGCTGTCATAGTACAGGATCTGGCCGTGGCTGGACTCTTTAAGCGTCATTGCCCTTCAATGCCGCTCCATGCATCAACGCAAATGTCCATTCACAATCTAGAGGGGGTTTTATCTGCGGAGGAAATGGGGTTCTCCCGGGTGGTTCTGGCCCGGGAGCTTTCACTGCAGGAAATCGAGAAGATAGCTCGGGGGTCTAATATTGAAATCGAAGTATTTGTCCACGGTGCTCTTTGTATGAGCATTTCGGGGCAATGTTATCTTTCCTCGATTCTGGGCGGAAGAAGCGGCAACCGGGGCTTGTGCGCCCAGCCCTGCAGGCTGGATTTCCACTCTGGTCAGCGGGATCATGCCCTGTCTTTGAAGGACATGAGCCATATTGCTGCAATAGATAAACTAATTGGTGCCGGGATCACCTCCCTGAAAATTGAGGGGCGGATGAAAAAACCAGAATATGTGGCGGCAGCAGTACTGGCCTGCCGGGAAAAAGTCTCCGGCCAGCCGGTGGATCTGTCCGACCTGCGGGCCATTTTCTCCCGCAGCGGCTTTACTGATGGCTATTTAACCGGGAAACGGGGTCTTGACATGTTTGGATATCGGACCCGGGAGGATGAGGAGGCTGGCAAAACGGTCCGGGGGAAAATTGCTTCCGGTTACAGGAATGAATTATCCCGGATACCTGTAGATATGAGGCTCACACTAAAGGAAAAGGAAAAATCTCACCTGAAAGTTACCGATGGCAAATTCATTATAGCCGTACAGGGTGATATTCCGGAAGCGGACGCAGATCAAGAGCAAGACCATGATTTTGCCTTCCGCAGTCTGATGAAAACCGGCGGTACTCCATTCGCGCTGCGGACACTGGATACGGAAAAGGAGGGGTCATTGAAACTGCCTCCGGGGAAACTGAATGCCATGCGCAGGGAGGCTCTGGACAAGCTGCTGGAGGCCAGAAGCAGGATTATACCCCGAAAATTCATACCTCCTTTTGACCCGCCGCGGATGAAGAAACAAGAAAGATCACCAATACTGCGGGTCCGGATTGAAAACCAGCAGCAGCTTTTTGCCGGAATCGATCAGGCTGACAAAATATATCTGCCCTGTAACGAAATTGACCTGAAGATTATGGATAGATTCGGAGATAAGCTGATCGGTGAAATGCCCCGCCTGATATTTCCTGCCCAGGAAAAAATGGTGATAAGCCAGCTGGCCAAGTTGCAGGAAGCAGGCCTCCAGCATGTTTGTGCCGGCAACCCGGGCAGCA
>JAAYZA010000265.1 GCA_012515055.1 Syntrophomonadaceae bacterium
CTGATTACACCATTGCTTTCAGTTCTGCCCCTGCAACTATTCGCTTATTATATGGCAGTGATCAAGGGCAATAATGTTGACCAGCCCCGCAACCTGACCAAATCGGTCCAGGTGGAGTAGGGGAAAGAAGAAAGTGGAAAGAAGAAAGTGGAAAAGGGGCCAGGGGCTGGTTGGATAGTTGGATAGTTGGATAGTTGGATAGGAGAAAATCGGAGCCTTGGGGAATGAACCATTGTCCGCAGCGAAGCGGAGCCGAAGGGAAGACAAGGGGGCTGTCCCCATGGCGGGCAAGCGAAGCGGAGCCGAAGGGGTGGGGCGAAAGCGGCACCCCTTTTTACTTTACTCAAAATTCCGGTAAACTATCTCACCATATTTATCGATGTTCTCTGCGGAGGAATCCTCATCTCCTCCGGCGAAATCTTCTGCCCATATGTGGCAAATGGGCTTCTTCATTTTTTCGGCCTTGTTCAATATTTGCACAGTTACTGAGCTGTCCTTATCCTGATTTCCATCCCACAGAACGATTAAAACATCACTGTATTCGGCAATATAATCCCCGGCACTGGCGAAAGCCGCTTCCCGGGTGGGAGCCGGCGGCATTTCAATGATCTCAATGGCTTTATGCTCCAGCCAGTAATGCAATTCCTTACGCATTTCTGCCCCCGGGCTGTCGGGATGACAATCATCCTCCAGGGTGAATTCTTCCAGATATTCATCCCGGGGCAGGGGCAATATGGCGATCAGCCTTGTGGCTTCCCGCTGCAATAATTGCCTGGCGACCAGGCGCTCGGCTCCGGCGGCCAGGGTGGAATAAATGGTGATATAATGCTGGGCAAATTGCTGATCGAAAAAGCTGATGGCTTCATTGACCGCATTTTTGAGTTTCTCAGTCTGGCGGGGGTCCAGGTCAGTATGTCCGGCAATACCGATGCTGAGGACCTTGCGGTCAGCCATGGCGGCCAGAGCATTGAATTCCTTGACATTGGCATGCATGCCGATAATGTTATCCGGCGGCAGGCTGGACAACTCAAATTTGCGTTTATCCGCCAGACTGCTGGTTTTAATCAAATTTTCCAGTGAGCGGGCCCCATGATAGTATTTATTCACCCTGAGCAGGGCATCCAGCACCCCGGTTTCGATGTTGAACCGTCCGTCAACTCTGATCTGGGGCGCATAGATCTCCAGATAATGCCGCAGTATGAAGGCCCGCCTTATGATGTACAGTCGGTCTTCCACCGTATTGGGATTGCCGTTTATTCCTCTGATATTGATATAGGCGCTCAGGCGGCTGATAAAATCTGGTTTCTTGGCATTGCGATCTTCCAGTGTATCGCCTTTTTGAAAATCAGCAAAGGAATGACTGGTGGCCCCGGCAAAAACATGGATCCCCCCGCCCAACGGCCGGGCGATGCCCTGATCACTGAATACCCCATCCTGCATGGGGGCCAGGAAGTATCTTAACCAGCCCAGATAAAGGCCTTCACAGGGATTATCAAACTCATCCCAGAAGACCAGCGGCATTTTGCCCTGCAGATTCCAATCGCGGATCTGATGGAAAGCCGTCAGCAATTCATAGGGCGATTCAAACTGGGAAAGGTTAAAGGTCAACTGAGCACTCTCGTCGATCCCCAGACCTTTGGCGATCTCTTTGACCACGAAAGATTTCCCTGCACCCGGGGGGCCAAAAACTGCTACACAAAGGGGTGTTTCCGGCTTTTTGAGCCGCAGATATTCCTGCATGGCATTTTTCACACTGCGGACCCCTTCGATTTCCTGCCGGTCCGCACTGGACCAGTCGCCGATGGTTTCCGCCGGCACATCGGGCAGGGCAGAAAGAGCCCCAGACAATACAATATTGCGGGCACATTCATTAACAGCAAAATGGGGGTCCTGGGAAGCAAAACATACCATCTGCCGTTTCAACAGTTTTTCTTCCAGGATGGTCCAGTCTTCCTGGGCTTCCGCACCGATCAGTGCTTCGTTATCCATACTGAAAAATCCCAGGTCGTGGATAACTCCGCTGGCAGATTCTTCCCGCTGACGGCCAGCCGCCTGCAGTTCCTGATTAAACCCGGCTATACTGGCAAAAGGGAAGGCCAGCTGATAATAACCTTTATCCTCCCGGGATTCATAACCCAAAATATGCAGTTTGCGTCCCAGTTTGATCCCATTGGCACAGGCCCCTACCCAGTCCATGTCTTCGGGACCATCAGCCCAGCTATAGGCCAGGCTTCCCAGCAGGCAGGCATGATAGCCCATGATCTGCCCGGGGAAATGATTGGCGAAATCCCCTTCCTGCCAGCTGCGGTCAAAAATCATGGTGGTCCTGTCACGGCCTACGATGATGACACCGCTGCCGGCCAGGGTCACGATAACCTGTTTATATTTTATGGTTTTTCCGTTCACATCTACGAAGGGACAATTGCTGCTATGGATGGCCTGGGTGACTTCCTCCATCATCTTCTCCCAGGAAAGTGACAAGCCGATTTTGACTGCGCAGGAGCGCAAATCGCTGATGGCTGTAATTACGGTAGTCCGATCTTCCAGTCCCAGGGCTGCCACCCGATCCAGCAGCGGGTTCTTTTGTCTGTCATTATACTGCCCCAGTTGAATAATGAGATCTCGGGGCAGACTGCCCCGGGCATCGGAAGACAGAACCTCCGGCCAGCCTTCCGGGCTGCTGCGAAAACCCAGGTTAGTATCCTGGATGATGAGGAGGTCCGGGATCCCCTTCAGTTGGGCACCGGCATAATCCCAATCGCCGGGTTCAAATTCATGCCATTTTTCTAAACGAAAAGAATGATGGTCAAATCCCGGATTGGGGAACTTCCTCCAAACGGTCCAGGTGGTGGTAATGCCCCTGTCTTTGGGCCGGTTCAGCAATTCATCGTTGACCACATTGCCTTCAATAACCGCTATATCAGGATCTATCATTTCCTCCAGCAATTGATAGATCATGGCCGATCCGCCAGGCTTGGAACTGAGCCGGACTTTGGATTCTTCTTTCCGCTGTTTCTCCCAATAATAAACCCCGCCCCGGACAATGATTTCTTCATGATGGATACGAAACCAATCAACGGTAGGGTCGCCGCAAACCTGGATAAGCTTTCTCATAACCTCTGTTCTCCTTTGCCAGAATTTAAACCCTTCTATTAACCTCTATTATGAAATAATTCCCTGATTTGCACAAGGAGGAGCA
>JAAYZA010000281.1 GCA_012515055.1 Syntrophomonadaceae bacterium
GATTGGCTGAACTGGGTGTAAATATAAGTGAATTGGCAGGGATCCTCATTACCCATGAGCACAATGACCATATAAATGGGTTGGATGTTATGGTGCGCAAATATAAAATACCGGTCTATACCCGCGGGCGCACCTGGGAGAGGATCGGCTGTGCAGCCAATTTGCCGATTGAATGCATAAAGCTGATCGATGACCATTTTACTGTGGGAGACACAGAAATTGAACCTTTCGGTATTTCCCATGATGCAGCAGACCCAGTGGGGTTTTGCCTTTATCACCAGCAAAAAAAAATAGTCATCGCAACGGATTTGGGCATGGTGACACCAGTAATTGAAAAGGCACTTACTGGTGCTGATCTGATGGTACTGGAAAGTAATCATGATATTGATATGCTGAATAATGGCCCCTACCCCCAGTTTTTAAAACAGCGTATCAGAAGCAGCAAGGGGCATCTGTCCAACTGGCAGGCAGCCCAGGTTCTGGCGCGGATCCCGCATAAAACCGGGACTAGGGTTATGCTGGCCCATTTAAGTCAGCACAACAACCACCCGGCCCTGGCGGAAAAGACGGTGAGGAGTGTTTTGCATGATGCCGGCCTGGAAGTGGGGCAGGAGATCCATTTATACCCAACCTATCCGGCCCGAACGGTGAGCCAGGTTATTTAGCCAGGGACTGGATTATTGTTCGGCCCAGTGAAGAGATATAAAAAAACCGGGGATTGACCCCGGTTTTTTTATACATGGCTTAAGCTTTTACAGGTTCGGGATATTGTTGCTCAAAACAATCAACGGTCATAGATTTGATTCTTTGCTCCTCATAGGGCTTATCCCGGAAATCACGGGGGGTGCTGACGATTTCATCAATTACTTCCATTCCTTCGATAACCAGGCCAAAAGCAGCGTAATCGCCATCCAAATGGGGGGCTTTATCTACCATTATGAAAAATTGGGATCCCGCCGAATCCGGTTTGGTTGACCTGGCCATTGACAAAACACCCCGGTCATGTTTAAGGTTGTTGGTGAATTTGTTGCGGGAAAATTCGCCTTTGATTTGATAACCTGGTCCGCCGGCACCATTTCCCTGTGGGCAACCGCCCTGGATCATGAAGCCGGGGATTACCCGGTGAAATAACAATCCATCGTAAAAACCTTTTTTAACCAGGGAAATAAAATTATTAACGGTATTGGGGGCGACTTCAGGGTATAGTTCTATCTTTATCAGCCCGCCTTTTTCCGTTTCCAGAATAACAATAGGATTTTTCTGCATTTAACTAACCTCACTTCTATTTTTATTGCAAATTAATAAAACCAGTTGAAGAAAATTACTAATTTATAGCCATCCGCTATAAAGGTAGAGGACCAGAGCTGCTGTGAAACTTCCAAATATGATGAAAACAAGCCAGGTGATGATTGTTTTCAGGCGCAGGCCAAACATTTAAAAATCCCCCTTTGCCAGGTCGCTTAAATGGAACCGCAGGTGTTTTAAAGTGCCGCGGTAAAAGATCCCCAGCAGGATATAATCACCGATTATAAATAATAATCCCAAGGCTATCAATCCCAGGGAAGCAAAGAAAGTCCCCATTTTTGTAATGGTATCAGCAAAAAGATCCGGTGGCAAGGAAATAACAGCGGGTAATGACGGGTAGGCAAAAACACCCAGCAGCACTTCGATTCCCACAAAGCTTACGGCCGCCCCAGCAAAAAAAAGTATAAGCAAGGCACCGCTCAATCCCAGAAAAGGTCCAAAGAAAAAGGCCAGATTAAATACTCCCAGTCCAATGGAACTGAGTACAGCTTTGTAAATGTTTTTGAAAGTCGAGTTTCCTTCCGCCTGTTCCACCAGATAATCAGCCACGGCAAAGCGAGCTACAGTTTTTGGGGTACCCAGAAAAGCCGCTATCTCATCTTCCGACTTACCCATGCGCATACTTAAATCGAAGTATTCCCGGTATTTTTCAATAATGCGGGGCCTATCCCCTTCAGGAATTTCTTTTAATAATGGTTCCAGGGCTGCTAAAAATTCCTCCAAGCTTAATCCGCCTTTCGATATGTTTTAAACATCCAGGGCCTTTGCTATAAAATAACATATATAAAAAAAAGAAGGTAGCCAAAATAAGCACAATCTTTCAAATCATAGTTTGGTATATTAGTTCTTTTATAGGGTTGATCGGGTTTATCGACCAGCATGAGGCACTGGTGTAATAAAAGATATTCCCTGCCCCTCAGGGTGAAAACATTATCCCGGCAGGCATGTATTCCGCAATTTTGCACAGCGGATTTGCTCATCCCCTGGTTGGGCACTGAAACCACCGGCAAAAATTTGATTTCTATTATTAGTTAAAAGAAAACCTGCTACAATATAGGGCAGGGGAATTTTAATTTATCTATTAATACCTGCGGGACAAATTGATGGAATGATCCCAGGCAAGGTTTTGATTTCTATGCTATCAAGTATTTATTACTGCTGTGATGCAGATAATGTAGATGACTTTTATAATGTCGTGATGTATTATAACATCTGAATGGATATGCCATCTGATTATTCCGCTGGGGAACTAATACCTGGTATTATCGCGGTTAAGGATGTGCTGCACTTTATCTGTGTCAACACTATTGGCCACAACTGTTACCAGATAGGCGGAAACGAAATCCTGCCCAGGATGGCTGGACATGCCGCTCACAGAGGGATCGGCAGCGAGCAGAGGCCCGTATTGCTCATCGTAATACCCCCTGCCGAGTATGCGGGAGGATAAATTATGGTTCCCGGTGTAAACGTACTGCCGGGGAAATTCAGAAACATGGCTTAACTGGACATCGTGGAAGCCTTCGGTTTTTAAAGACGAAACGATGAACAGAGCCTCGTCCTCTGAATCATAATAGTTCATGAAAGAGCATTCATCGGAATTGATCTGCAAAATGCAACATCTCCTTCCTGTAAATTACACTAACAGTTTTACCAAGATTGGCAGTAAATATGTGCCAATGTAAATCGTTTGTTTAGGAGTGAAATAGTGTGAATCCCATTGAAGCCAATAAGAGTGTTATTAAAGTGATCATTGATGAAGCTCTTGTAAATGCCAGGCAAAAAGGTTCATTAACCTTTCAGGATATTCCCGATTATGTAATTGAAATTCCCCGAGAAAAAGGACATGGAGATTTTGCTTCCAATATCGCGATGCTGCTGGCACGGCAGGCACGTATGGCCCCTAAAACAATTGCCGGGATCATTGTGGCAGAAATAGATGGTGATAACAGCAGGCGCTTTGAGAAAATAGAAGTGGCCGGGGCAGGTTTCATCAATTTCTTTTTATATAATGACTGGCTGTACGACATCCCAGCTCAGGTTATTCAGTCCGGAGATAAATATGGATACAGCCCTCCCCTGGGTTTGAAGGTGCAGGTGGAATTTGTCAGTGCCAATCCCACTGGCAATCTGCACATGGGTAATGCCCGGGGCGGTGCCATAGGAGATACCCTGGCGAATATTCTGCAGCGGGCTGGCTATGAAGTGGAAAGAGAGTTTTATGTCAATGATGCCGGCAATCAAATGGAAATATTCGCAGAATCTCTGGAAGCACGTTATCTGCAATTGACGGGGCATGATGTTCTTTTTCCGGAAAACGGCTATGCCGGGCCCGATGTTATCCAAACCGTTAAAAATATCATAAAAGAAAAAGGCCAAAGCCTGCTGGAATTGCCCAGCCCTGCCCGACGGCAGTTGATGGGCGAGTATGCCCTGAAGGAAAAGCAGGCATATATCAAAGAGACTCTGCTGAATTTTGGCATTGAATATGATGTGTGGTTCAGTGAACAATCACTGCATGAAGCAGGCAAAATAGAAGAAGTGATCAGGAAACTGACGGAAAAAGATTTTCTTTATGAGCAAGATGGAGCCCTATGGTTTAAATCAACCTTTTACGGTGATGAGAAAGACGAAGTAATAAAAAGGGCCAATGGGTTAACCACTTATTTTGCTGCCGATATTGCTTATCATGAAGATAAATTTGCCCGGGGCTTTGATTGGGTCATAAATGTTTGGGGAGCGGATCATCATGGTCATGTGGCCAGAATGAAGGGAGCCATGCAGGCCTTAGGATATGATCCTGCCCGGCTGGACATATTATTGATGCAGTTGGTCCGGTTATACCGGGGCGGTAATATTGTGCGCATGTCCAAGCGGACGGGGACCACTGTTTCATTGGATGAGCTCATTGAAGAAGTGGGTAAAGATGCTGCCCGGTTCTTTTTCGTTATGAGGAGCCCGGACAGCCATCTGGACTTTGATCTCCAGCTGGCTAAACAACAAACCCAGGACAATCCGGTTTATTATGTCCAATATGCCCATGCTCGTATTTGCAGCATTTTCCGCCAGGCGGAAGGGGCGGGGATTACTCTGCCTGACTGGTCGGAAATTGACTGCCGCCTGCTTAACAGCGAAGAAGAGCTGGCTCTTTTACGTAAAATTGCCGATTTTCCCGAGGAAATAATAATTGCCGGCCGTACTCTGGCACCCCACAGAATAGCTCGTTATGTTCTTGATCTGGCTGGATTATTTCACAGTTTTTATAATCATCACCGGGTTTTAAATGATGATGTGCCGCTGCAAAATGCCAGGCTGCTGCTCATGGCTGTGACGCGGATAACGATAAAAAATGCCCTTGATATACTGGGTGTAAATGCACCACAACAAATGTAGGAGGGATGATATGGGACC
>JAAYZA010000387.1 GCA_012515055.1 Syntrophomonadaceae bacterium
ACCATGATTAAAAGTCCCAGAGCAATAATCATTTTGGCCAGTACATTAATCTGCATGGTTCCTGCCCTTTTTTTCTTTGGGTCTATAGCGTTCGAATTCACTATATAAACAGCCACAATACTGCTGACGATACAATTCCATTTCCCGGGCCCTAACACCGGTTTCCCGGAAACCTTCCCGAAAATCCATATACAAAAAAGGCACTTCATATTTGGCTGCCATTGTTTCCGCCACCTGGATGATCATATCATGCTTCTGGTATTTGCTGACCAATAAAGTGGAAGTGAAATAATCGAATTTTCCCTTCCGCGCGTAACGGGCGGTCTCTTCCAGCCTCATGGTATAACAATAAAAACAGCGGTTGCTTTCACGATAAGATACATTCTGGAAATAAACGGCCGGGTCATAACTCTCTTCATAAAGCACCGGCAGATCAGATATATCTGCAAATCTTTCCAAAGCTTCTTTTCTGTTTTTATATTCGGTAAAGGGATGAATATTGGGATTATAAAAAAGGCCGATGACCTGGTATCCTTTTTCCCGCAGGACCGGGACCGGATATGTTGCACAGGGTCCGCAGCAAATATGCAGCAATACTTTATCCATCTTAAATTTACATCTCCCTGGAATTAGTTTAGCAATCAGTAATGCATTTTAAAACTTTACTGTTCAAAATTCAAGTCCAGCTGTGAGCCGCTGGCAAATGCATAGCCTAAATGTTTATACGCTCTTTCAGTTGCCACCCGTCCCCGGGGCGTTTTTTGGATCATGCCCAGTTTAAGCAAGTAAGGCTCATACACATCGCTGATGGTGTCGGTCTCCTCAGAAACAGAAGCAGCCAGTGTTTCAAGCCCCACCGGTCCTCCGGCAAATTTGCCGATAATCGATTCCAGAATAAGTACATCCAGATTATCCAGCCCCAGGCCATCGATTTCCATCATCTGCAAAGCCAGCAATGATATTTCTTCATTGACTTTGCCCTGACCCTTGATCAGGGCATAATCTGCCACCCGACGCAGCAGCCGGTTTGCTACCCGCGGGGTGCCGCGGCTGCGCCGGGCTATTTCGTAAGACCCCGGGGAATCGATTTCGATCTTAAGAATATGGGCCGCTCGGTTGATTATGGTGGCTAATTCTTCGACCCCATAAAAATCCAGGCGGCAGTTTATCCCAAAACGGTCCCTTAATGGGGAACTGAGCAAACCCGGCCGGGTGGTGGCACCGATTAAAGTAAAAGGCGGCAGGTCAAGGCGCAGTGTTCTGGCTGCCGGACCTTTGCCTATAACGATATCAATGACATAATCCTCCATGGCTGGATACATTATCTCTTCCACGTTCCTGTTCAAACGGTGGATCTCGTCAATAAATAAAATCTCACCCGGCTCCAGATTGGTTATGATGGCGGCTAAATCACCGGGTCTTTCAATGGCAGGGCCCGATGTTTTCCTGATTGGTTTCCCAATCTCATTGGCGATGATATTCGCCAGTGTCGTTTTACCCAGGCCAGGAGGACCGCTTAATAATACATGATCAAGACTTTCGCCTCTTTCCCTGGCAGCGGCAATAAATATAGCGATGTTTTCTTTAACTTTATCCTGTCCTATATAATCCGTCAGGTTGATCGGTCTAATGCTTACATCAAGATTGTCCTCATCGCTTAAAGCCTCACCCGAAATGATCCTTTTATCCTGCAAAATGTCTACCTCCTGTTAAGAATCTGTAAAACCAATTTGATATTATCTTCCGTCGTGCCATTGAAACGGCCATTCTTTTGCAAATCAGACACCACTGGTATGATTTCACTCCTTTTAAATCCCATCACTTCCAGTGCTTCAATCACATCCCCCAGCCCCGGCGCACCAGGTTCTACAGCAGTAGTAAAAGCATCCCCCAGTTTATCTTTCAGCTCGAAGATAAGCCGCTGGGCAGTCTTCTTGCCAATGCCAGGAATAGTTGTCAGGGTTTTTTCATCCTGGTTCAAAATC
Organism: Syntrophomonadaceae bacterium; assembly: GCA_012515055.1. GTDB lineage: Bacteria > Bacillota > Syntrophomonadia > Syntrophomonadales > Syntrophomonadaceae > UBA1368. The sequence continues at coordinate 1,986 of JAAYZA010000387.1, forward strand.
GCCGCAATAAAAGCCTGGGGCCTGGCAGCACCAAGGATATTCAAAGCATTGCGGGCACCAATACCTGAAACTCCCAGCAGGGTCTTAAACAAATTCAGTTCCGCATTATGTAAAAAGCCATATAGTTTAAACTCATTATCCAGCACCTGTAAATGGGTATAAAAAATTATATTTTCACCCACAGGCGGCAATTCACTCACCAGTGCGGGATAAATATTCACTATATAACCGATTCCGCTGCAATCCAGCAGAACATTGTCTTCATTGATCTGAAACAGTTTTCCCCGTACAAAACCGATCATTTCCAACCATCCTTATAGATATTTGCCAGCCGGCAGGAATGGATATGGCTGATAGCAACAGCCAGAGCATCGGCAGCGTCATCAGGCCGGGGCAGTGTTTCCATCTTGAGCAGGGATTTAACCATTATCTGCACCTGCTTTTTCTCCGCCTTTCCATAGCCAACTACTGACTGTTTCACCTGCAGCGGAGTATACTCAGCTATTTCAAGCCCCGCCCTGGCAGCGGTCATTATAATAACACCCCGGCTTTGGGCAACAGTTATAACCGTTTTGGCATTTTTAAAATAATATATTTGTTCAACGGCAGCTACATCAGGCTTATAAACCTTTATTAACTCATCGATTTGTTCACTTATCTGACACAAACGCTGTGACATTTCTGCGGTGGCTTCCGTCGTTATGGTTCCGTAATGGATCAATTTCATGCGATTGCTGACTGATTCCACCAGTCCAAATCCTGTTGTTGCTGTCCCGGGATCGATCCCTAATACTAACAATCTTGATACCTGCTTTCATATTCTGTGCTAGATTAATCTTACTGTAAATCAGGTAAAATCTCTATATATAGCCAAAATAAATGGCAGAGTCACCTCTGCCAGTAGATAATCAGTTAATATTTTCGGCTTTTAATAATACGTTTTACAGGTATTCGTCCAGATTCTCCAGTGCATCATTCAAGCGCTCCATGTTTTCAAATTCATACTCACCGTTTCTTATTGCTGCACTGACCTGATCAGGAAGGGAAGCAAACTCAATCTCGGTAACCCTTATCAAAATATCTTCTTCACTATTGGGACCCTGATAAACAGCGATTCTGCCTTTATATTCTTTCATACGGCATTTTTCTTTATCGACCAGGCACCAGTCGTCAACTTTTTGTTTAATTGTTAATGTATTTTCCTGGTATGAAATATTAAAACCATTTTCTTCTTTATATTCCTTCTTTAAATCATCAAGACTTTTGCCGATGAGTTTTTCACGTTCAGCAAAAGGTGCAATAATGGTATGCCCGCATTTACTGAATTCCTGTTCGAAAATTATTACATCATCAAATTTGATTAAATTAGCTTCTATATTTTGAACGACTGCCCTGTCTTTGCTTTCAGCTCTTTTAATTTCCAAACTGTTGTAAATAGCAGCCAGGTAAGCCCCCAGGGCCAGGCACAGCACTAAAAAAATAAGTAGTATACCAGGTATCATTCGGTTTTTCACTCTTATCACCTCTGCCAATATTGTTGGCAGGAAGTTTTGTATTTATACGAATTGCTGCTGAATTTTGGTTAACTATGGTCGTATAACATTTTATAAGTATCATATGCACTATTTACGGCATATTTTGCATTGCCTTCCTGTAATTATTATGCTTATAATTAATTAAGCAAGGTCAAAGATATGTCAAATTCATTTGAATTTTCTTTAAATTCTCTACAATTAGATAAGTGTTGTAATGTCCGGTTAATATATAATTAAATTGAAGGAGGTCATCAAAATGGAAAAAAACCTGAGTGAAACTTTAAGTGCTTTAAATTCCGTAGATTTTAACATTTTCGATGTAGATTCAGCTTTTGAAGAATCCAGTGAAATACCGTTCAGCTATACGCCCGTTGTAGATAATGTGGATATCGATTCTTTTGACTGTGTAAGCATCCCCGCTTTCTCCGCCAGTGCATATGTCAAAAAGCAAAGCATTGCGGAACATGATTGGGAAGCTTTTGCCCATGATATCAAAACCGGCAATAGTATGTTCTGGGATTCCTATGATGATTTTATTTTAGCTGATCTGGCTGGAACTAATCTTGATTTTCTATTTCCTTTTATGTATGAGCACATAGAACACATAGAGGGAGATCAGACTCTGGAGGAAGTTTTAGCCGAATTCGAAGGCTGGACCGGAACCCCGGTAGATATTTTGTCCATTTACGGAGATTATGACTATGGCCACGACATTTTTGCCGGTGACTTTGACCTGGATGTACCGGTAAAAATCTATGCCAATGATGACGAAGTGGTTGTTAAAGCCAATTTCCCCTGGCTGAAATCAAATATGAGTGAAGACATTTATCCGGATAAGTTGAATTTGAAAAGCGTATTATCAGTACTGCCAGTGAGGGTTAATTCCCAGGAGGTTAAGGCCAGTTTTGTTAATGGGGAGTTCAGACTGGAGTTTTCTAAAGAACAAACAGAAGAAACCCGCAGGAAAATCACCTCTAAATAATTAAAAAGCGGAGTTTTAAACTCCGCTTTTTTTATAATAACTTTTCCATCAGTTCATCAGGAATATTAAAATTAGCATAAACATTCTGGACATCATCATGATCTTCCAGTAATTCAATCAGCTTCAAGACTTTGGCTGCTGTTGCTTCATCATCGACAGCAACTGTATTATCCGGCATCATTATGACATCTGCCATCTCTATTTCTATCTGACTGGCCTCCAGAGCTTCCTTTACTTCCATAATATCCTCGGGTGCCGTAATAACTTCATATATTTCCGTTTCGATCCGTACATCATCTGCTCCGGCTTCCAGAGCTTGCAGCATGAAATCATCTTCGTCCAGGGTAATCTTATCTTTATTAACTGCGATCAATCCCACCCGTTTGAACATCCAGCCCACACATCCGGTTTCACCTAAATTACCATTGTTCTTGGAAAACAAATGTCTGACCTCTGAGGCAGTGCGGTTGCGGTTATCAGTGGCGATTTCCAACAATACGGCAATTCCGCCAGGGGCGTAGCCTTCATATACTATTTCTTCATATACATCACCATCGCTGTCCCCCAATCCCTTTTTGATGGCCCGGGTAATGTTGTCATTGGGCATATTGATGGCTTTGGCTTTTTGAATAGCCAGCTTCAGTTTGGAATTGGAATCCGGATCGCCCGAATTACCAGTACGAACAGCAATGGTAATGTCCTTGGCGATTTTGGTGAATTCCTTGCCTCTTTTTTCATCAGAACGTGCTTTTTTATGCTTTATATTGGCCCATTTAGAATGTCCTGCCATAATGACCTCCTTGGTTGATTATCCTGGTATGATTGCTATGGGAGGCATTTGACGCTTATGACCGGAATTCCTGATCATCTTTTCGATTATTGCGACCACTTCCGGTTCCCCCTCCCCTGTTTCCAAATATCTATCCAATTCTTCATAAGTGATGCCCATTTCCTTCTCATCAGTCTGATCAGGCCACAAACCGGCAGATGGCGGTTTATTAATAATGACATCTGGTATCTCAAGATAGTGTGCTATTTCATACACTTCTTTCTTCAGCAGATCCCCCAATAATTGCAAATCGACGGCACTGTCTCCATACTTGGTGGTATAACCTATGCTGAGTTCACTTTTATTGGTGGCTCCCATGACTAAATAATTCCTGGACTGAGCTGAATAGTACAATGTTATCATCCGCAGCCGCGGTTTGATATTGGCTCTGATAAGCTTTCCCCTGTTTCCTTCGGTTTTAATAAAAGACTCAAATTGCGGTAAAAGCAGGTTATACGCATTTTCGATTTCGACCATGCGGTAAGGTATGTTGAATTTAGCCGTCAGTTCCTGGCTGTGCATTATATCTGTGACAGGGCTGTGGCAGGGCATCAATAACGCCAGGCAATTATCCGGGAACGCTCTTTTTGCAATAACTGCTGCTACTGATGAATCCACTCCGCCGCTAAGACCAAAAACGACCCCCCGGGCCCCCGCCGCGGAAACCTGCTCCCGCAGCCATTTAACGAGATGCTGTACTACAGCTTCACAATTCATGCCGCCTACTCCTCCCAGGTCAATTCATTTTCTCTTGTAAGCATCTGTCTTAACCAGATTATATATAATTAAATATTTCCTTATTCTTATTCAACATAAATCAGTTTCAATCCTGCCTTTTATCAATAAAAGAAACTGACGCCTTTAAAGCGGGGTTATTTCTATATCTCCCCAGACCGCCATCCGATCATCCTTAATAGCCAGGATGCCCAGGCTGTTATTTATTCCTTTAATATATTCTACGGATTTTTTTAAAGTAAATTTATTCTTGACCAGATTGCCGGCCTGGGTGGCAGCAGCATCAGCTAAAACAGCCGTACATCCTTTGACTATTACCGCGTCGGCAACGCCAAAACTGAGACTGTGCCCTACCATCCCCGAAGAAGTACATATGCCGGCAGTTGTTTCTGGTTTGATCTTTATGCCAATATTATAACTGAAAGGAGAATCACCTGCATAAACAGCGATTATTCTTTCCCGGGTTGTGGCCAGATAGATATCTCCGCCATTTTCTACAATGACAT
>JAAYZA010000365.1 GCA_012515055.1 Syntrophomonadaceae bacterium
CCTGGGACGCCGGGCAATATCATGGCAGCAGTAGACAGGGCTCCTCCGGTAATGAGAATAATGGCATCAGGCGGTAAACCCTCCATTATCCCAAAATCTGAAATCCCAGCCAGTCCATAACCGACCACCAAACCAATAGCCGCAAAGATTACCCGTTTGCTGCTGGGGCGAAAATCTTGTCCCAATATGGATTTAACTGATGCCAGTATACAGCCCAGTAAAAAAGCCAGAATAATGGCGGTATAAGTTTCAAAGAGCCAGGCCAGGACTAAGCCGCTGAGGAAAATTCCGACCAGTATGCCGATGGCCAGGGGAAGCCAGGGCAGCAGTCTTAAACGGGACAGATCTTTCATAAAATTTTCATAAAGCCCCATGGCCAGTAATATGGTGCCGCCGCTAACCGCCGGCAAGATGATGATTAATCCAATGATCGCGCCTTTTATAAGCTTTACCCTGGCATCAGGGAAAGTATCCTTAAAAATTTTCACTGGTAAATTGCTCCCCACAGTTTTGAATAGTTCAATTTTCACCGAATATGATAAATAATCCTGCTCCGGTGTGTCATTTTCAGTTTTAATCGCCTTGACAGATCAATAAGGAACTATTAAAGGAAACCTATGGTAAATGTGGAAAGGTGAAAGGGAAGGGCAGAAGGGCAAAATACGGCCAACGAAAAGGGAAAATGGTGCGGCTTGGTGAAATAGCCGGGAAAAGCCCAGTAGGAACTATTGAAAGCAAAGCATGAATCGCTGCGTACGTCTTTTATAGTAAGGGGAATGGAGCCTGCGGTTTCTCTGTTAATGGTGGGGCCCGCGTCCTGGGTATGAACTGAAACAGAATGATTGAGGAGCATGGCATTGAAATCACTTTTACGGGAGCATTACAAAAAAGTTATATATGTTGTAATTATTTTGCTGGTGATGGGCAGCGCCGGTTTTTTAGCTATCAACCATTATGTTGAACAAAGGGGAGCCCAATACCTATATTCCGCCCGGGAGGTTCCTGGTGCAGATGCGATCCTTATTCTGGGTGCCTATGTATTGCCGGATGGATCATTATCTCTCATGCTCAGGGACCGCGTAACCACGGGATATGAATTATATGAAAACAGCAAAGCTCCCAAAATTATAGTGAGCGGGGATCATGGACGTCAGGATTATGATGAAGTAAACACTATGAAGGACTTCATTAAAAGCAAAGGTGTGGCCGGAGAAGATATTTTTATGGATCATGCCGGGTTCAGCACTTATGAAAGTTTGTACAGAGCCCGGGATATTTTTCAGGTTAAGAAGGTTGTTATCGTAACGCAGCGATACCATCTCTTGCGAGCGGTTTTCATAGCCAGAGAACTGGGCCTGGAAGCTTATGGAGTCGCTGCCGACAAGCATGATTATGGGCAGGTAATGCCTGCTTATGAAGTAAGAGAAATGGCGGCCAGGAATAAAGATTTCTGGCTGGCCAAGTTTATCAAACCCCAACCTACTTTTTTAGGTGAGGCCATACCGGTGTTTGGCGATGGCGGAACTACGGATGATAAATAGGTTGACTAAGGATCTGTATATCCTGTAATCTGGCCACCCTGGTGTGAGATATAAAATCCACTGCGCATCATCTATCTTATTATTATTATAGTTTTACATGCTTTTTAAATAAAGATTGTGTTGTATGAAAGTAATGATGGCGAAAGCATGGAAGGCTTCATTTCGTTGGGCAGGTGTATAAAATGGTTTTCTACGCAATATGAGTTGCCAACACAACCAAAGACAAGTAAAATGTAGTACCAGGGACAGTATGAAAGTTTGTCTTCAGGAGGTCACCGGTGATATTTGCTTTGATTGGTAATTTTGGTACATGGGAAATAATTCTGATTCTATTTGTCGCCTTACTGGTATTTGGCCCCGGCAAGCTGCCCGAAGTAGCCAAAACAATTGGAAAAACAATGGGTGACATAAGGCGGTACACCTCCGGTATACAAAAAGAGTTTCAAGAGGCCATCAATTTAGAAGATGATACTGATGCCGGTAAAAAACCAGCGGTTAAAACTAAAGTGACAGATGCAGTTGACGCCGAGGATGCAGCCAATGAAACGGAAGAAGCCGTAGTTGAGGCGGTTGAAGACCAGGAAGCAGCTGTAGTTGAAGCAAGTGAAGACCGGGAAGCGGCAACAGGGGCGGTTGCTGAAACAATAGAACCTGTTGCTGAAAATGAGGAATCTTCAACAGCGGAAGAAGAAAAGAACGATGCTGATACTGGTGCCAGCTAATATTAAAACTTGCCGGCATCGACGGGAAGCGATATATTAACAGGAAGCGGCGTTAAGCCGAAATTTAATACTCTTATCCAGAGAGGCGGAGGGACTGGCCCGATGAAACCCGGCAACCAACTTAAGTGGTATGGTGCTAAATCCTGCAGGATATCATCCTGAAAGATAAGAGAGAAAACTTTGCTCTCTTACAGGGAGTTTTTTATTTTATACAGCAGGGGAGGAGTTATATGAAAACAGATATTGATTTGCAATTGAAACAAAGGATTTTAATACTCGACGGGGCCATGGGAACAATGCTGCAGGATGCCGGTATGGAAATCGGTGAATGCCCCGAGTTTTTCGGTTTGAACAATCCGGCTGTATTGAAAGATATACACAGCCAGTATGTTCAGGCAGGATGTGATATTTTACAGACCAATACTTTTGGAGCCAATCGGCTCAAACTGGCAGAATACGGACTGGAAGATCTGGTTGATGAAATCAACGGGGAAGCTGTCAATATTGCCAGGAAAGCTGCCAGGGGTAAAACACTGGTGGCGGCATCAATAGGACCTACGGGCAAACTGCTCCATCCCCTGGGTGAGGCTGATTTTGATTTGATGTACGAGGCTTTCAAGGAACAGGTGATCGCTTGCGAAAAGGCCGGGGCAGATCTTTTGTCAATTGAAACCATGACCGATATCGGCGAAATGAGGATTGCTCTTATTGCCGCCCGGCATAATACTACCCTGCCGGTTATAGCCCATATGACTTTTGAGGATGGCGGACATACCATGATGGGAACAGATCCCCTGACTGCACTGGTGATCATGGAAGCTTTTCAGCCTCTGGCCATCGGTGCCAATTGTTCCGGGGGTGCCCGGGAATTATTGCCCGTTATCGAGATCATGGGCCAATATACCAATTGCTATTTATCTGTTGAACCCAATGCCGGTCTGCCGGCCCTGGTGGATGGTAGAACAGTATTTCCCGATAGTCCGGAGGAAATGGCTGAATATGCCATCAGATTACGGGATGCCGGCGCCAATATAATTGGGGGGTGCTGTGGTACAACTCCCCGGCATATTGAAGCAATTGCCCGCATATTAAAAGCTTTAAGCCCGGTGGCCAGACAGAACATGAAAATAACAGCTTTAGCTTCCCGGACACGCCGGGTAATTATCGGGGAGGATCAGCCCCTGGCGTTCATTGGTGAAAGGATCAATCCTACTGCCCGTAAAAAACTGGCTGAGGACATAAAAAACGGGAAAATGCAGGTGGTGACCGAAGAAGCCAGAAAACAGGCGGAAGTGGGCGCCCCGATTCTGGATGTGAACATGGGCGTACCCGGGATTGATGAAGCTCGGGCCATGGAGCAAGCCGTTAAGGATATACAGGCAGCGGTGGATATTCCTCTGGTCATTGACTCTGCCGACACCAGTGCCATTGAGAGCGGATTAAAAAGCTTTGTGGGGCGGGCCCTGATCAATTCCACCACCGGGGAAGAAAAAAAGATGCAGGAAGTTATTCCCCTGGCTAAAAAATATGGAGCGGCAATACTGGGGCTTTGTCTGGATGAAAAGGGCATTCCGGCCAGTGCCGCAGACCGGGTAGAAATTGCCCGGAAGATATATCAAAGGGCTAAAGAATATGGACTGCGGGAAGAGGATATATTTATTGATACATTGGTGAAAACTGCCAGTGCGGAGCAAAGTCAGGTGATGGAAACCATAAAAGCCGCCCAGCAAATAAAATCGGAACTGCGAGTGGGAACTGTATTGGGAGTCAGCAATGTGTCCCATGGTCTTCCCGGGCGTGATATCATTAATTCCACTTACCTGGCCATGGCCTGGGCAGCGGGGCTGGATTTGCCGATCATCAACCCCTTTGACGAAAGAATGATGGATGTCACCCGGGCCGCAGCGGTTTTACTGAATCGCGATCAGGACAGCATGGCTTTCATCGAGCAATATAAAGATGCAAAAACAGTAACACCGGGGCAATCTGGGGCCAGACATCCCATATGCCAGAACTGTAATATTCCCGAACTGATAGAAAAACCGGGGCCAGGAGCCACCATTAAGGATGAAAAAACTCCTGTTGCGGCTCCCATAGAAGGAGGAACCTTTGACCGGCTTAATAAGGCAGTTTTAGAGGGTGATAAAGAAAACATTGCTGCTCTGGTCGACCAGGCTCTCCATAAAGATAAGCTGGAACCTCTGGAAATAGTTAACGGCGGTTTAATACCGGGAATTGAAATGGCCGGTGAATTATATGATAAAAAGCAGTATTTTTTGCCCCAGCTGCTGCGGGCAGCCGAAACCATGAAAACCGCTTTTGCCATTATCAAACCATTATTGTCAGCTGAAACGGAACAGACGGCAGGGATTATTGTCCTGGCAACTGTTGAAGGTGATATCCATGATATCGGCAAGAACATCGTGGCGGTGATGCTGGA
>JAAYZA010000092.1 GCA_012515055.1 Syntrophomonadaceae bacterium
ATATTGGCAGTTAAATCCAAAAAAACAGTATACAATAATTAAACAAAATCATCCTGCTTTAATGCGGGATTTTTTGCTATTTATAATTGGGATTCTGTTAACATATTATAGGTTTAAAAGATGAGGCCGGGGAGATTTATCAGTGGACAAAAAAATCCTGTTCTTCTGCTTATTTCTGGTGATCTGCTGGGGAGGGGCATCGGGGGATGCCCTGGCTGGTGAAAGGATAGAAAAGGGACCGGCCCTGGCCAGCTGTCCCATCGACAATACAGATTTCCCCGTTTTGTATCTGGATGACCCTCTTTTGCATGGTGAAGCCATTTGGATGCTGCAGGCACGGTTAAGGGAACTGGGTTATGATTTGACAGTTGATGGAGTCTACTCTGCGGAAACCTGTGCCATGGTGCAAATGTTCAATAATGCTGAAGGGCTGGAGGATAGCAGCGTCGTTACCAGGGTTACCTGGGAACCTCTCATGAATGTTTCCGGGGACCATTATCTAAGTGCTTTTACCGGCCAACAGCGGGAAGTCAAAAAAAGACAGCTGATCGTCATCGATATTGCCACCCGTAAATTAACACTTTACGAAGATGATGAAAAGATAAGGGAATTTGTGGTGGCCGTAGGTAAAAGCAAGACCCCGTCACCCCTGGGGGAGTGGAAAATTGTGCAAAAATCCCTGAACTGGGGTAATGGGTTTGGCACCCGCTGGCTGGGGCTTAATGTGCCCTGGGGGATATATGGGATTCATGGGACCAATAAGCCGGGTTCCATTGGCAGTTACGCCTCCCATGGCTGCATTCGCATGTTCAATCATCAGGTCGAGGAATTATACCAGCTGACAGCAGTTGGTACCCGGGTGCGAATCGTGGAAAATGGTCAGATTTTTCCGGAAAGTTTTGTTCCTCGAAACCTGAAGAAAAAAGACAGCGGACAAACAGTGGTGTATGTACAAAGCAGACTGAAAGAAATGGGCTTTGAGTTCGATCATGCTGACGGGCGTTTTGGCAATATGACCGAACTGGCTGTCAAATATTTTCAAGTATGGCAGGGCTTGCCGGTTACCGGCGAGCTGAATGAGGAAACCTATCGGGCTATGGGGATGATACAATAACCGGGGGGGCAACTGCAGCGCTGTGCTATAATTACCGACAGCGGGTCCTTTCCCCTCGTCTTTGCCTTCGGGCCAGGGACATGCTTTATCGGTTTCCTTTAATCTGAAGCGCTCCGGGATACATACATTGGCCAAAAACATGGTTATTATGTTAAAATTTTTTAAGTCGTATCAAGGAGTTGATTATAATGAAAAAAATCGTTGATACCAGGGGATTAAACTGTCCCCAGCCTGTGATCCTTACCCGGCAGGCATTGATCGACAGTGAGGTCGATGAAGTAGTCACAATTGTGGATAACGAAACTGCCCTGGAAAATGTATCGAAACTGGCGAATTCACTGCGTTTGACCGCCAATGTAGATGAAAAAGGCGGACAGTTTTATATCAGTATTTTAAAAGATGAGATCCTGAATGATGTCAACATAGCTCAATCTTCCCATGCCAATGTGGTAGTTTTGATCACCAGTAATGTCCTGGGGAGCGGTGACGATGCTTTGGGCGGGATCCTGATGAAAAGTTTTATGTATACCTTAACCCAGATGGAAGGAACATTCCAGGTCCTGATATTCATGAACAGCGGGGTTTTGCTGCCTACGGAAGGATCCGA
>JAAYZA010000021.1 GCA_012515055.1 Syntrophomonadaceae bacterium
GAAATGCTTTAATTGGGCGTTTTCTGCTGTCGGAAATACAGGCCAATGCTATTTTAGACATGAGGCTGGTACAATTGACCGGGCTGGAAAGGACTAAAATAGAAGAGGAATATCAAGAAATTCTCTTAAAGATAGCTGATTTAGAGGATATACTGGCCAGCCCCGCAAGGGTTTTACTAATGATCAAAACCGATCTGGAAGATATCCAAAAGAAATATGGCGACCAGAGAAGAACGGAAATTAGTTATGATAATACGGATTACGATGAAGAAGATTTTATTGAAGAACACGATGTGGTTTTGACCCTGACTAACCGTGGATATATAAAAAGGCAGCCCCTGGACACTTATAGGGTTCAAAATCGCGGGGGAAAGGGGATCAGTGCCGCTTCGATCCGGGCGGAGGATTTTACCAATGAAGTAATAGTAACCAATGTCCTGTCCGATATATTATTCTTTACGAACCAGGGGCGGGCGTTTTCCTGTAAAGCATATCATATCCCGGAATCATCCCGGCAGGCCAAAGGAATACCACTGATCAACCTGTTGGAATTAAGGCCGGGAGAAAAGGTGACAACACTGATGGGAACCCGGGAATTTGACAACCGCCATTTAGTTATGGTGACCAGAGAGGGCACCATAAAAAAAGTTGAATTGTCCGCTTTTGCCAATATCCGCCGCACGGGGATAATAGCTATCAATTTGATTGGTGAAGATGAATTAGTAGGAGTTATAAGGGTGAAAGCCCAGGATAAAATCATGCTGGCTTCCTCTGATGGAATATCCATTGTTTTTGGGGAAGACCAGATCAGAGCAATGGGCAGAAATGCTGCCGGTGTAAGGGGCATAAGACTGAATAAAGGCCAGCATGTGGTGGGGATCGACAAGGAACGCCCTGATGCACATATTGTACTGGTAACAGAAAAAGGTTATGGCAAACGCACCTTGCCGGAGGAATTCAAAGTCCAGAACCGGGGAGGAAAAGGGGTAAAAACTATTGCTATAACTGAGAAGAATGGTACTCTGGTGGCATTGAAAATTGCCTCAAAAGAGGATGAAATGGTTTTGTTGACCGATGAAGGGCATATTATCCGGCTTGATACTGATCAGATCCCGGTTCAAAGGAGATATTCCCGGGGTGTATTGTTGATGAAGCTGATGGAAGAAGAAAAAATCGTAGCTGTGGCAAGATTCCAAACCGAGAAAGAGGATTAACCATCTTAACCAGCTGACAGCGGGATGTAAAAAGAACGAAGAGTATATACTGATTGGTTTTATTGCTAAAGTTAACAGGATATAATATAATCTAGAAAATTATTTAAACTCAAGAAAATGCGATGATAGGGAAAAGTAAGTTTTATTGCTGGCACAGAGATCTGGTGGATGGTGCAAACCAGGGCAGCATGAATCTGAATCCATCCTGGAGCAGCCTGTGAAAACAGTGCCGGCGGTTCCGTTATAACCCTTAAGGTGAGTGTTCAGGCACTAAACAGGGTGGCAACGCGGGAAAACCTCTCGTCCCTAATGGGGCGGGGGGTATTTTTATCATTTAATAAATCAGGGAGGTTAAAAAATGATAGGAGAACAATATTTACATCTACCAGGTCCGACTCCGGTACCAGAAAGAGTTGTTCGGGCAATGAGCAAACCAATGGTCAATCACCGTGGACCGGAGTTTAAGAGAGTTATTACCCGGGCGACGGAAGAAATCAAACAGATTTATCATACCCAGGAGCATGTTTTGATCTACACAGCATCAGGCACCGGGGCGATGGAAGCGGCAGTTGTAAATTTTATTTCTCCCGGAGATAAAGTCCTGGCAGTTTCAATTGGTGTTTTTGGTGACCGGTTTGCAAGAATAGCGGAGATCTTTGGGGCCCAGGTTGAAAAAATGCCATTCCCTATGGGAGAGCCTGCCGACCCCGAGGCCATTATTGCCAGGGTGAAGGAAGACATTGATGGTGAAATCAAAGCCATTCTGATAACCCATAATGAAACATCAACTGGTGTTTATAATGATATTAAAAAGATCAAAGCAGGCATAAAAGACCATCCGGCACTATTTATAGTAGATGCTGTCAGTTCACTGGCAGCTCTTGATTTACGCATGGATGAATGGGGTCTGGACGTGGTTGTAAGCGGAGCACAAAAAGCCTTTATGATACCACCGGGGTTGAGTTTTCTGGCTTTTAATGAAAAAGCTTATAAAGTGCAGCAAGAAAACCCCTCCCCAAGTTTTTATTGGGATGTGGACAAGGGACTAAAATCTCTGGAAAAAGGACAGACTCCCTATACACCGGCCGTTTCCCTCTTCCAGGGGCTGGATGAAGCCTTACAGATGATGAAAGAAGAAGGCCTGGAAAATATATTGCAGCGGCATAAGGATTATCGGGACATGGTCAGAGATGCGGTCAGGGCAATGGGCCTGCGCTTGCTGGCCCGGGATGATAATGCATCACCGGCAGTTACTGCAGTAATTGGACCGGACGGCATTGAAGCAGACCGGATCCGTAAATTCATGCTGGAGAATTTTAATATTGTTCTGGCGGGGGGACAGCAATCCCTGGCCAATGTGATCTTTAGAATAGGGCATCTTGGTTATGTCAGACAGTTGGATTTATTGGGAGTTCTGGCTGCATTGGAAATCACACTGGATAGATTGGGATATCCCCTGGAAAAGGGCATCGGGTTAACCCGGGCGCAGGATTATATTAACAGGGTGATTTGATCTCTGGAAACAAGCAAAGGAGGACAATAATGAACAAAGTAATTGTAAGCGAACGCATTGCAGACGAAGGAATCAAATTGCTGCAAACAGAACTGGATGTTGACTATAAAGACGATATTTCCCGGGAGGAATTACTGGAAATCATTGATCAATATGATGCCTTGATCGTAAGAAGTGTGACCAAAGTTGATGAGGAACTGATCAGCAGGGGCAAAAGGCTTAAAGTAGTGGGCCGGGCCGGGAACGGCATCGATAATATTGATGTGGAAGCTTGCACCCGCCATGGTGTTATAGTTGTTAATACCCCGGACAGCAATACTATTTCCGCCGCGGAACAGACCATCAGTTTGCTGTTGTCATCGGCCCGTAATACTGCCTGGGCCAATACCCACCTGAAATCGGGCGTCTGGGACCGCAAACCATTTCGGGGTGTTGAACTATATGGTAAAACCGTGGGGATAATAGGTCTGGGCCGGATTGGTTCCATGGTGGCTGTCCGGTTAAAAGCATTCAATATGAGAGTCATAGCCTATGATCCCTATATTGCCGAAGAGAGATTTGAAAGATTTGGCGCGGAAAAAATAGATACACTGGCGGAATTGGTGCAAGAAGCGGATTTTATTACAGTGCACACCCCGCGCAATGAAGAAACCATGCATATGCTGGACGAAGAAATGTTTCAAATAGCGAAACCAGGGGTGCGGGTGGTGAATTGCGCCCGGGGCGGGATAATAAAAGAATCGGCCCTGCTTGAAGGCTTAAAAACGGGGCAAATTGCCAGTGCCGGTTTGGATGTTTTTGAAAAAGAACCGGCAATAGAAAATGAATTGTTCAGTTTTAATAATGTGGTCTGTACACCTCATCTGGGTGCCGATACCTTTGAGGCCCAAAAAAGGGTGGGCGAAAGTATTGCTGAGCAGGTTATGAAGGCTTTAAACGGTGAAATTGTACCCAATACAGTGAATCTGCCGACAATGATAACCGAGGAACTGGAGTATTTAAGACCCTATATCGTTTTAGCGGAGAAAATGGGCAGTTTTTATTTTCAGCTGGAAAAATCCCCGATAAACAGGATCGAACTCAGTTATGCCGGGCCCATTACCCGCAATGATACGGAAATACTGACGGTAGCGTTTTTAAAGGGAATGCTGGAAGCGGTGATGTCGGAAAGGGTAAATCTGGTCAATGCTAGATTAATGGCCGAGGACCGGGGCATTAAAGTATATGAAACCAGAGTGGATCAAACCAATAAACGTTATAAAAACCTGATAAATGCCAAAATAGAAGGGCAAAATCGTCAGATGGACATTACGGGAAGTTTGTCCCGGGCCAGAAATCCTATGCTGGTCGAAATAAACGGGTATGAAACCGAAACCGATTTAGAAGGGTATGTGGTTATGGTTGAGAATGAGGACCGGCCAAGGGTCATTGGGCCTTTTGCAACGGCTTTGGGTGATGCCGGTGTGAACATTGCCTCAATGAAACTGGCCCGCAAGAACAAAGGCGGCACTGCTTTGATGATGGTTAATGTCGATAACAAGGTGGAAGAAAAGACATTACAGCATTTAAAGGGAATGGACGGCATAATAAGTACACCAAGTTTGCTGCATTTTTAGATCATAAATCTGGAGGGAAGGATATGTTGGATGCCAAGTTAATAAGAGCCAATCCCGACCGCATAAAAGAACAACTCCACAAGCGCAATACATCAATTGCTATTGATTCTTTTATCACCATGGATGAAGAAAGACGCCTTATTATCGGGAAAGTTGAAGAACTCAAGAAGTTTCGCAATACTGCTTCCCAGGAAGTAGGAAGCAGGAAAAAAGCGGGAGAGAACCCGGCGGAATTAATGAATGAGATTCGGCTTACCGGTGAAGAAATAAAAGGCTATGATGAGCGGCTCAAAACAGTGGAAAAGGACATAGAAGCTTTTTTGCTCAGTTTGCCTAATTTACCCCATGAATCGGTACCGACCGGCAATAACGAAGCAGATAATATCGAAATAAGGAAATGGGGGGAACCGCAGGAATTCAGTTTTGAACCTTTAGCCCATTGGGATCTGGGTGCTAATCTGGATATACTGGATTTTCCCCGGGCCGCCAAGCTCTCCGGGGCTCGTTTTACCGTTTATAAAGGCTGGGGTGC
>JAAYZA010000036.1 GCA_012515055.1 Syntrophomonadaceae bacterium
CCAGTTCATATTTATCCTTCAAAGCCAGGTAAGTAGCACGGTCGATCAAAGTGTAGGCTTTTTTCTCATTGGCCATCATAAATGTATCCGCCATGCCCTGTCCGGCTTCAATATACCAGGCGCCCTGAGGCTCAACTTCAGCTTTTTTCCAGATGGTCAATTCTTTTTTATGGGTACCGGAATCATCACCGCGGGAAACGAAGGGGGTTTCTTTTTCTGCCATAGCCACGAAAGCGGGCAAAGCTTCTTCGGATCCCTTGATTCCAGCCGGGTCATCAGCCGGGCCTATAACCAAAAAATCATTATACATTACGTCCCGGCGGTCTACACCAAATCCGTCTTCAACGAATTTATCCTCGGCGGCCCGGGAATGAACCAAAATAACATCCACATCACCGGCTTCTCCCATTTCAATGGCCTGTCCGGTGCCAACTGCAATAACTTCTACTTTGTAATTGGTATCCTTTTGGAACTCCGGCAGTAAATAATCCAGCAGGCCGGAATCTTCCGTGCTGGTAGTAGTGGCCAGTTTCAATGGTTTAAGATCTGGCCCCGGTGCCGGGGTTTCGCCCTTATCCTGCTGCCCGCATCCTATAACCGCGGTCATCATGAAAACCGCCAGGAGGGCCAGGATCAAAATTGATTTTTTTCCTCTTAATTTCATCATTGGTTATCCCACTCCCATCTTTATTAATACCCCTAATAAAAAAGAAAATGACTCCGCCCATTTATCCTGGACCAGAATCATCTTTATTATTCCTGATCAACCATTCCTCCTTTCCTGCGGGAGGCTTGCCCGTTTCCCGGCAAACCCTATCGGATCAAAAATCATAGTCTTCAATGACCTTAGATAAATGATCTCGGAGAATTCCTATATTTATTTCTACTATTATGGGTTATTTTCCTTCTTATTATCAAATTTACCGGAACTAACAGACCGATGCCGTCCTTTCACACTGCATGACAATCCCTGTTATAAGTAATAAATGAAAGTTATCATTTTCCTTCTGCGTAATATAACCAAAAGATCGGGGAGGTAAATATAATGTTCGCTAAAAGAAAATGGGGGCTAAAAATATTTATACCGCTTTGTTTCCTCTTAGCTGCCAGTTTGATATTTTCAACAATTTATCAGCCGGTAGGCAAAGCCCAGGAATACGACCTGGAAGCGGATCTGCCGGTTGTAGGTTCACTGGATAATCTGCAAAATCTGTTAGAAAAGGCCGGAGTCGGGGATCATTCTATCAGATTCTACGGGTTGGATGGTACCGATATGATCATGGAGGAGATGAAAAGTGACTTAATTAATGCACCTGCAGCAGCCGGGGCAGAGGCGGCCGAATATTCCGCCACCAATGTTCAGGTCGATGGTGTTGATGAATCTGATATTATTAAAACCGACGGTACTTATATATATCAGGTCCAGGGTCAAAAACTGACCATTGTGAAAGCCTTCCCCGCCGCTGATATGAGCGTAGTCAATAGTTTCACCTTCACCGACCCTGCTTTTCGGGCCAGTGATATATATGTTGACGGTAATTATCTGGTGGTGATGGGTTCATCATTTTATTACAGCCACCCAGGGCCGGTGCCGATGCTGCTGCCTGATCAAAACCCCGGGCCCATGCTGGAGATATATCCTCCCTACCGCTATCCCCTTGACATTCAGACCAGCAAGGTTATAGTTTACGACACCAGGGATAAAACCAAATTGATAAAATTAAGGGAAGTAGAACTGCAGGGTTCCATAGTCTCCACCCGCAAAATAGATTCCACTGTGTATATGGTAGCCAACAGACATATCAGCTGGTATCCATATTATGATGGTGACCAGGATATCCCTTTGCCCGCTTACAAGGACAGCCTGTCCGGCAGCAGCTTTCACCAGATACAGCCGGATAAAATCCGCTATTTCCCCGATGCCCTTTATCCTTCCTATATCCTTACCGCAGCTCTGGATCTGGATAATCTGAAGGCGCCTCTGGCAGTTGACAGTTATCTGGGTAATGGCGAAAACATCTATGCTTCAATGGAAAATCTCTATGTCGCAGTCAGTCAGTACAATTATATTAACCAGTCACGAATCATAAACAATACCAGGAACACATCCATTTACAAGTTCGCCCTTAAACCCGGAGCAACTGCCTATGCCGGCAAGGGCACGGTCCCCGGCACTATTTTGAATCAGTTTTCCATGGATGAACATAATAATCATTTTCGCATCGCCACCACCAGTGACGGGCCAACCAGTGACGGCGGTTTTATTTCCCAGAATAATGTCTATGTGTTAAATGATCAGCTGGCAGTTGTGGGGCGGGTAGAGAACATCGCCCCCGGGGAGCAGATTTATTCCAC
>JAAYZA010000334.1 GCA_012515055.1 Syntrophomonadaceae bacterium
ACAATATCGGTAAAAACCACAGGATCAAACCGATGAGACCTAAGAAAGCAAAAATGGCTGGATACAACATTTCTCCAGGAATAGCAAACCTTCTTCTGGATATGAGGCCGTAAGCGCCAAACAGTATCGCCTCCCAATGCCAAGACCCGAAGGTACCTTCCCATAATTTTAATAAACTTTCTTTACGGTTGGACAGATTTTCTATCTGGGGCTCAAGCTGCCATTCCTGGACCGACCAGTCCCGGTCACCGCCGGCCCGCCTGTAAACCCTCTCCCCTCCCGGTATATTGATGATCCTGGGTATTGTACCCCGGCCCAGGAACATATTGGCCCGGTAGCGCAGTGAATCAACAATAAGGAGCAGTGATGCTGCGTATGTCAGAGGAAATAAAGCCGTGACTTTTTTCCAGCCAATTTTAAATATTATAAAACGAAGAAAAATATAAAACACTACCCCGACCCATACTGCCCGAGAAGCAGTAAGCAGGGCAATAGTTATAAAAAATGCCATGGCCAGATAGCCCTTTAGTTTGCTGCGATCATACAGCAATTCGAATACCAGGGGGAAAAACAACAGTAAATTCACCCCGAAAACATTGCCGTTCTGGTAGGTGGAAAATATTTTGGTATATTGGCCATAGTAATTATTCTTAAGCAAAAATGACCGAGGGTCCTGAGCTTCTGTCCAGTTATAAGTTAATCCCGGTATCATTATGTTTTCTATTCCCAGAAAGAACTGTAAAACTGCATAAACTGCAACTACTGCGAATGCCGCTATAGGAATGAACAGCAATACCTTCCAGGACAATTCATAGATCTCATTCAATAAAAGCAGTATCCATAAAATCAGCGGATACACCAGCAGCGGGACCAGGGCATCAATATCCAGAAACCCCCTGTGCATATAAACATAACCGAATTTTAACAGGGCATAAAAAGCAAATACCAGCATCAAAATAGTCAGAGTTTTATAGCCTTTAAACACCCTGCCCCAATATTTGACCCGTGTCAGACTGAAAAGAAGCAAAAACAGATAAAATACATCATGGGGACCCACCGGTATTTCGTGAATTTTTAATCCCGCTTTGGGAAAAGCCAGATATAAGAAAAGGGCCGCAAATAAAATAACAGCGATATAAACGGGCATCTTCGGCCGGGAAGAATCAATCGAAACCATTTTAATCCTGCCCCTTTGTATTTTTATCATCCTTGTCCCGGGCTGTTGCCATGGTCCTGAATTTTTTACTGTCTTGCATCAACATTTCGTAGTTTCCTTGTTCCTGCACCCGCCCGTTTTCCAGCATGATAATGGTATCACAATTCCTGACCGTATTGATTCGATGTGCGATTATTATCAGGGTTTTGACCTCTGCTGCCGCTTCCAGTGCTTCCATGAATTCCTGCTCAGTAATATTATCCAGGGCACTGGTAGCTTCATCAAGTATCAATACCTGAGGATCATGATAAACCGCCCGGGCTATTCCCACCCGCTGCATCTGTCCGCCGCTCAGTTTCACTCCCCGTTCCCCCACCACTGTATGGTATTTGTCCGGTAAACGCTCAATAAACTCATCCAGCCGGGCTATTGCAGCTGCTTTCTTGATCTTCTCCAGATCTATCTGGTTTTCAGGTATGCCAAAGGCAATATTGCCAATTATCGTATCATCACTCAAATAAATCTGCTGGGGAACATAACCGATGATTTTTTGCCAGCTCTGCACATTTTCTGCCTCTATCGACAGCCCGTCAACAGTTATTTGCCCCTGTTCGGGGATGAACAAACCCAGCAGGATGTCCACCAGGGTAGTCTTACCTGCCCCTGTGGCACCTACTATCCCGATCTTCTGGTTTTTCCTGATAGTCAAACTGACCTTTTCCAGAACTTTTTCTTCCCGGTCCGGGTAATTAAAAGTAATTTCATCCAATTTTATCTCCTGGTCAAACAGCATTGGATCAATTTCCCTGATATTCTTCTGCTTGATTACTTCCCTGGTACTGATCCCGGTCATTTCCTGATAAATATGTTCCAGTGTCGCCTGATTAAACTTTATCTGGGTGGAGGTCTGGAATATATCCTGGATGGCTGGCATAAGACGATAACCGGCGAAAGCAAAAAAACTCACCAGGGGGATGATGCCCTGGGCTTCCCCCTTTATGACCAACAGCACCAGGATGAGGGCAATCACACTGCCGAAGGCCACACTTTCTAAAATATATTTGGGGATGGCCCCCACCAGGTTGTTCCAGGCCTGCATGCTTGACAGGGTCGAGGAAGCCCGGGCATATTTTTCCAAAAAGAATACTTCGCGTCCACTGGCTTTGACTTCTTTGATACCGCCGAAGGCTTCACTGACAACTTTAAACCTCTCCCGGTTGGCGCGCAGCCGTCTGCCCCCACGGTAAGCCAGTTTGTTTCTTATAATCCAATAGATCAGCATATAAGAACCGCCCAGGATCAGAACCGCTATAATCGTAATCAGGGGATTGACAATCAATACCATGGTGATGATCACTATTATTATCAGTATGCGGGAAGCAAAATCCAGCAGGGGTATTAAAAAACCATTGGTTAAAAACTGTATTTCATTCAATATGTTTTTAGCCAGATCGGAGCTGTTACGATTCAAAAAGAACTCGTAGGGCTGCAGGAGATAATGCTGCAGCAACCGACGGGAAATATTATCATTATTATTCCAGACGAATTTAAACTTGGCCCAGGTCGCCACTGCCGATACCGCATTGCCGAAGAGTATTAAAAAAAGCATCAAGAGGCCTGTAGCAATTATAAAGCTATTGTTATCCGGAAAATCAAAATAAGTATAAATGGCCTGTATCCAGTTGTTTTGGGTGATGATTTCCGGATTCATGACCAGGGATATAAAGGGCAGTACTGAAGCAACGCCTGCTGCCTGAAATAATGCCATCGTCAGCATCAAGACCAGCAGCAAAGCCAGTTGCTTCCTTTCCCTCCTGGTCAGGATCGCTAATATTTTCTCGAGCATCTTCAGCATATCTCTTCCACCTTGTAATTTTGCATTAAAGTGACTATTGGAGCATAGCGCTTGATTGCTATAGGTTTATTCCATAGTTATTGCAGATCATTTGAATACCGCTGATCAATAGGCTCCTTTGCTGCTCAGCAGCACGCCGAAAGTACGGAATAATAACGAAATATCCAGCCATAAAGACCAGTTGCGCACGTACCAGGTTTCCATCCTTAAGCGCCCGGCAAAGTC
>JAAYZA010000374.1 GCA_012515055.1 Syntrophomonadaceae bacterium
ATTTGTTTCAGGTTTGTTTGTATATTTTTTCTTTTACATTCTGCGTAGAACATTAAAAAAAGACAAAAAAAAAGCAGGAGTTAAACTCCTGCTTTTTAAAAGTAAATTATTTCTTGGCTTTTTTAGCGGGTTTTTTAACAGCTTTTTTGGCTACAACAGCTTCTTTAAGAGACTTGCCGGGTTTAAATGCGGGAACTCTGGTAGCAGGTACTACGATTTCTTGGCCAGTTGCCGGACTTTTCACTTTTCTTTCTTTACGATCGCGGACTTCGAAGCTGCCAAATCCAATAATCTGCACTTTTTCGCCATTGGCCAGAGCTTCCTGAATAGTTTTAACTACGGCATCCAATACATCCGCTGATTGCTTTTGGGTGATTTCAGCTTTCTCAGCTATTGCTTTTACAAGTTCCGATTTGTTCACGACATAATCCTCCCTTTAAAAATTTATTAGGTATATTTTTCTATATTCCGCAAGAAAGCGGTAATTCCTGCTATTTAATTCATTATTTTTTATTTTTATTAAATATTTTTATTGTTTTTCACGCTTTTATTTTCATTTTGCCAAACAAACCATGTTTTTATGCATGACAAATCCCTTATTTCCGGCGTTATATTGCTTTCTTGTTTTTTCAGCCATTTACCATTGCAAAAACATAATTTTTTTATAAATATTTAAATAGCGGGGCATTTTGCAGCTTAATTATTTCAATGCTGTCCACTAAATCTGTTTCCTCAAGCAATAAATTTTTCAGCCAGGGCACAATAATTTGTTCTGTTTCCTGGTGACCGGCATCAAAAACAGCCATTCCATATTTAATTGCGTCCTGTGCTTCATGATATTTTACATCGCCGGTAATCAGCAGATCGATTTCCTGGGTTACGATCCGGTTAATTAAACTGCCGCCTGATCCACCAATAACCGCAACCCGTCTGATCTTTTTATTGAGATCACCCGCCATTTTGATCACATCCAGGTTTAAGATGTTTTTGACCTGCCGGGCACATGTTTTTAAATCGACCGATTCCGGCCATAGGCCTTTCCTGCCCATACTATATATTCTGCCCCGGTTCAGCAGCGGGTATATGTCATAGGCTGCTTCTTCATAAGGGTGTGCTTCTTTCATAGCGGCGATAATCCTTTTAACATCGTGTTCATAGGCGATGGTTTCCAGACGATATTCATCAACAGTTTCCAGTATCCCACTGGAACCCACAAATGGCTGCGCACCATCCTGCGGCCTGAAGGTCCCGGTACCCGAACTTTGAAAACTGCATTCCGAATAATTGCCGATATATCCTGCCCCTGCCCTGTGCATGGCTTCCCTGACTGTATCTATATGTGTTAAGGGAACAAATACGGCTAATTTAACCAATTTATCCTCCGGGCCATTATATAAGGGCTGTATATCCTTTAACCCCAATTTTTCCGCTAGAATCTGGTTCATTCCTGCTGCCGCGGCATCCAGATTAGTATGGGCGGAATAAACTGCTATATCAGAAGTAATGATTGATTGCAGCAATCTGCCCTGGGGTTTGCTATAATCAATGTTTTTGAGGGCCTTGAAAATCAGGGGATGATGAGTAATGATCAAATCTACTTTAGCTTTTATAGCCTCTTCCATTATTTGCTGATCTAAATCCAGGGCTATGACAATCTTTTTCAACTCTTTTTCCGGAGAACCTGCCTGTAAACCAACATTATCCCATTCCTCGGCCAGATGAAGCGGATAATGCTTTTCCATAACAGCCATTATATCTTTTACTTTAACTGCCATTTAAAATCTCCTCCAATCGGTCTATTTTTTCTTTATATTCCAGTTTTAAAATCCTTAACTCACTATTTCGGGCATTATTTAAACCGGCTGCCGCTGAGCGGTATTTTCCCAGCCAGTAATATAAATATTGCTTAACCACATCCTGTCTGGATTCTGCCAGAATCAGGGGACCAATATCCATTTCCAATGGTGACAGATGGTAGGGTTTTTCTCCTGGACAGGTCTTTATAATGATGAAGAGCCGGCCATTTTCCTCGATTATCTTTTCTTCCAGCAATGGCCACCCCTGGGCAGCCAAAAACTTTCTCACCATCTGGGGCCTGCTCATGGGCTGGAGAACAAACCGGCCGAAACTCCGGGATTTATCCAGATCATAGGCCAGGATCTGCGCAATGGTGTCACCACCCATACCCGCAATAATTACTGTGTCTGCTTCGCCTTTTTTTAAAATCTGCAGACCATCCCCGCGGCGTACGTCAATCCTATCGCGGAAGATACTGGCATTGGCTGCTTGATAGGCACGGTCAAAAGGTCCTGCATGTATATCGCTCACGATTATAGCCGGCACCATTTCATTTTGCAGCATATATAGTGCCAGCTGAGCATGATCAGATCCTATATCTGCCGCCAGTCTGCCTGGCCTGACCATCCCGGCAACTGCCGCTATCCGCTTATTATCCACCCATCTTCATCCTTTAAATTCTTTTATCCTATAATAGCGGGATAAGCCTCGAAAAAGCAAGCAAGACTGCTCTTCGATAAACGGCCGCCGGCCTTCCATTTTTGCCGGGTTAAATTCCCCCAGCCCGGAGTCAAACTGGATAATAAATAACTAACTTGCTGCTTGCTTATTTTATCAGGGGAGATTATACTAGAGCCAATTAAATATGAGGGGTGCTGAATCAATTCGGCTGAGAGTGGGCTTTAAAAGCCCTAACCCTTTGAACCTGATCTGGGTAATGCCAGCGTAGGAATGTTTCGCTTGTTAAA
>JAAYZA010000237.1 GCA_012515055.1 Syntrophomonadaceae bacterium
AAATGGAGTTAACACCGGTTGACTTTTGCAGCCGGGCCGTTGTATTATTAGCTCCTCAGGCCTCCAGCCAGGGCAGGATATTCCATCTTTTCAACCATCATCCTTTCAATTTGCGGCATTTGATAGAGGCTGCCAAAGTCTGCGGTTATAAAATTGCTGTAAAAAAAGGTAAATCCTATGACAAGCATATGGAGGAAATCTTTCAGAATCCGGTAAAAAGAGAGTTATTAACCGGTATCATAAACGATGTAAATATAAGCAAAACCATCGGCATCGATGATTATCCCCAGATTGTTTCAATGGTCACACAAAAGAGCTTGCAAGACCTGGGGTTTAAATGGCCTGTACCGGATATACCCTATTTAATAAAATTACTTGAGTATATGATATCAATCGATTTCATCGAAGAATATGGGGAAACTGCGCCAACTAAATCGAAGTAATGTTATAAAGAACGAGGTAGGAAAATGAATCTTTTCGATATTCTCAGTTCAAATAATTTGCATATATATAAAGATGAATTTAAAAAGGAGCAATATCAGGCCAGCTTATTAATCCTGCAAGTTTTTGCCGGTATTCTGGTATTGGCCGGACTCATACTGGTGATAATCTGGAGCTATACACCGGGTAACGAAACTCTGGGCCTTGGGTATCGCTACCGGAATTATCTTTACTATCTATTGATACCGACCCAGCTTTTATTCCTGTTGTTTTGCCGCTGGCAAAACAAAGCCATGCATGATGATTTCACCCTTTTACATAAAGCTGTTTTAATGATCGAAATGACCTTCCTCCTTAGCTGGGCGGCTTCTATATCGTCGGTAGACCAGGTGATCCATGGAGACATTATTGTTTATATGATGGCCTGTTATGCTGCCGCAGTTGCCACCCGTTTTTCACCTTTACAATTTTTAGTTGCTTATGCGATATCATTAAGTGTTTTTTTGTTAGGCATTGCCTATTTCCAATCAGACCCCGAACGATTGGTGGCTCAATATGTAAACGGTGTTCTGGCAGTCTTGATCGCCATCAGTATATCATTTGTTTTTTATCGTTTAAGAGTGCGTGATTTTTCCTCCAGAAAAACCATTGAACAGCAGAAAGCTGAAATGGAGAAAAGAGTCATTGAAAGGACTGCTGACCTTGCAGCAGCCAATGAAGAACTAAAGGCTGAAGTTATCGAAAGAAAAAATGCTGAAGAAAAGATGGCCTTTTTCAGTTTGCATGATACTTTAACCGGTTTATACAACCGCACCTTTTTCGAGCAGGAAATGCGACGTCTGGAAAATTATACTGGTAATGTAGGTTTGATAATGTGTGATGTGGATGGACTTAAACTCGTGAATGATTCCATGGGGCATGACTGCGGCGATTCACTATTGCTGGCTACCGGCAATTTGATCAAACATTGTTTCCGCAACACTGATATCGTGGCCCGGGTCGGGGGGGATGAGTTTGCCATCCTGCTGCCTAATTGCACACCGGAAATAATGGAAAAGGCCTACAATAGGCTGCAGCAATCGGCCAATCAATCTGAGCTTACCTGGCAGGGAGTCCCCTTAAGCTTATCTATCGGCACGGCCATAAGAACTGACCCGGCCATTCCACTCACAGAAATATATAAAGAAGCTGATAACAATATGTATCGCCAGAAACTATACCGCAGCCAGAGTACCCGCAGCGCCATTGTTCAGACTTTGATGAAAGCTCTGGAGGCCCGTGACTTTATTACTGAAGGCCATGCCGAAAGACTGCAGTTCATGGTTGCTGATTTAGGCAACAAACTGGGTTTGCCCGAAAGGGTCATCGTTGATCTGCGACTGCTGGCGCAGTTCCATGATATTGGAAAAGTGGGTTTACCTGACCGTATCCTTTTTAAACCAGAAGCATTGACGCCGGAAGAAAGAAAAGAAATGCACCGTCATTCTGAAATAGGTCACCGGATCGCCTTATCCTCACCTGATCTGGTTCATATTGCTGATTGGATCTTAAAACATCATGAATGGTGGGATGGCACCGGCTATCCTTTAGGCCTGGCTGGGTATGATATACCTCTGGAGTGTCGTATCCTGGCAGTAGCAGATGCCTATGATGCCATGACCAGTAACCGCCCCTATCGACAGGCCATGCCGTCAAAAGATGCTGTCGACGAGCTGAAACGCTGTGCCGGCAAACAGTTTGACCCTGTTTTAATCGAACAATTTGTTGAAATGTTGGAGGAAAACAAAAAGAACGGAATTTCCCTTTATTAATAGATTTAATTTATCTTATATTGTCTGGCGGCCTTTAGCATTTTGTTAAAGGCTCTCTTTATTCATAATTTAATTACAATTGCAAATCCTATTGATATAAATATGAAAGGAGGCCATTTATGCGGATAAGTGATCCCAATAAATTAACCGGCAGGATCAGGAAAGTTTCACTGGGCTCAGAATCAGCCGAAATAATCGTTGA
>JAAYZA010000250.1 GCA_012515055.1 Syntrophomonadaceae bacterium
CCGTCTATTTTTATCATTTCCCGGGGCTTGACCACCTGGTATTTAACATTTCCCATATTATTGTCTTTAAGTTTTGCTTCCACCAGTCCTATTGTAAGTCTGCTGCCATAGACCGGTACATTTAATTCCTTCAAGACATAAGGAAGCGCCCCCACATGGTCTTCATGCCCATGGGTCAATAAAATAGCTTTTACTTTATCCCGGTTTTCAATCAAATAAGTGATATCGGGAATTACTATATCAATTCCCAGAAGTTCCTCTTCCGGGAACATTAAACCCGCATCAATGACAATAATAGTGTCCTGATATCTGACTGCCAGCATATTCTTACCTATTTCCCCTAAACCGCCCAGAGGAATAAGATGTATTCGCAGGTCATTTTCAGACATCCAAACACCTCCTTCGTTATTCAGTTTTTATGTAAAACCGCACGTTCATTTTTTAATATTATAAGCCATAGGGCATCAGGTTACAACTTTATAAGCCTGTCCTGGTTGTTGTAAACATAAAAGGGCCCGGGTCTTCTGCCTTTATCCTCAACCACGGGCTATTTTAGTAAGCCGGTCTCCCGTAAGATTGTAGCGATGGTCTTTTGTTCTTCTTCGCTGGCGTATACCAGAGGGAGCCGTAATCCTCCGGCGGGGAGCCCCAGCATATTCATGGCTGCTTTTAATGGTATGGGATTGCTGTTGATGAACAATCCGCGAAATAATGGAAAAAGCTGATTGTGAATGTTCCGGGCTTCTCCAACCTCCCCGTCACAGTAGCATTCCATCATCCGGCGGATTTCCCGGCCTGCTAAATGGGAAGCAATGCTGACTACACCCTGGGCACCAAGTGCCAGCATGGGCAGGGTCAAAGAATCGTCCCCGCAATAAATAGCCATTCTATCCTGGACCAATGAATACAGCAATGAGGCTTGATCCATATCACCTGATGCTTCTTTAACAGCAATTATATTTTCTACCGCCGTTAATTTTTTAATGGTTTGTGGCAGCAAATTGGATGCTGTTCTGCCGGGAACATTATAGAGCATTACTGGTAAGGAAACACTGTCGGCTATTGTTTTAAAATGCTCATAAAGTCCCTGTTGACTGGGCTTATTATAATAAGGTGACACCAGCATAATACCGTGTACACCGCATTTTTCTGCTTTTTTAGATAGTTCAACTGAAAATTCCGTATTGTTGGAACCTGTACCAGCCCAGATTTCGGCTTTTTTACCGACTTTATTCTGGATGACAGTATATAGCTCCAATCTTTCTTCAACAGATAATACCGGCGCTTCCCCGGTGGTTCCACAAACTACTATCCCTTCGCTGCCATTTTCGATCAAATGCTCCGCAATATATGCTGCTGCATCGAAATCAACTTCTTTATTATCTTTGAAAGGGGTCACTATTGCTGTAAATAGTCTTGGATTAACCAAATTGATTCACCGCCATTCTAATTTTGTTCAGCAGCCCAGCTCAAATTTATCATGTAATGCTTTTACCGCTTTAGCCATGTTTTCCTCGCTTACCAGACACCATATATTGGTGTATGAATCACCTGATTGTAATATTTCGATGTCATTTTCCACCATAGCCTCGGCCACCTTCGCCATTACCCCAGGGATCCCTGTCATGGCAGCACCAACAATAGCAACTTTAGCGCACTGTAATTCGATGGCTGGCTGCAGACCAATTTGGTCCAGGACTTCCCTGGTATGGTCGGCCTGATTATTCATTACCGTAAAAATTATGGTATCGGGCTGGACATTGATGAAATCAACGCTGATTCCTTCGGCAGCCATAGCTTTAAAAACCGTTAGTTCTATGCCTTTTTTATTCTCCAGCTTGCTTATATCGATTTTTACCTGCGCCAGATTTGAAGTGTGAGTGATTCCCGTAATCAGATTATCCCTTATAAAATGAACATTGTTGCTA
>JAAYZA010000404.1 GCA_012515055.1 Syntrophomonadaceae bacterium
AACTTCTGCGGCATAATGGCTGCTTCCGTGTGAATCAAAATATGCCGGACCGGATCATGGACAGTAATGATCTGGAGCGGGAGCGGGGTATTACCATATTATCGAAAAACACCAGTATCCGTTATGGCGAAACCAAAATCAATATCATTGACACGCCTGGACATGCCGATTTCGGCGGCGAAGTTGAGCGCATCGTCAACATGGTCGATGGTGTCTTGCTTCTCGTCGATGCTTTTGAAGGGCCTATGCCCCAGACCCGTTTTGTTTTGCAAAAGGCTCTGGATGCCGGACTTAAACCCCTGGTGGTTATTAATAAAATCGACCGCCCCGATGCCAGGCCTTTTGAAGTGATAGACAAAGTGCTGGATCTGTTTATCGATTTAGGGGCTAATGAAGAGCAATTGGATTTTCCCATCATATATGCTTCCGCCAAATGGGGAATGGCCAAGGATTCCCTGGAGAGCAGTTCGGACAATATGGTCCCATTGCTTGATGCAATTTTGGCCAAAATACCTTCACCTGCCGGTGACCCTGACCAGCCTTTGCAAATCGCTGTTTCGTCAATCGATTATGATAATTATGTCGGCAGGGTTGGAATTGGCAAGATAGCCCGGGGAACTATTCACAAAGGGCAGGAACTGATTCTCTGCGACCTGCAGGGCAAACAGGCCAAAGTCAAAATCAGCAGTTTGAACATCTTTGAAGGGCTGAACCGGGTGGAAGCCGAAGCGGCAGCTGCAGGTGAGATAATCGCCATATCTGGCATTGAGGACCTTAATATTGGTGATACTCTATGCTCAGCTGAAAAAATCGAACCGGTGTCTTTTGCCCGCATCGATCAGCCTACTATTTCCATGAATTTTATCGTTAATGACAGCCCCATGGCTGGACGGGAAGGCAGTTATGTAACCAGTCGACATCTAAAAGAACGTTTGCAAAGGGAACTGCTCTCCAATGTTTCCCTGCTGATAGAAGAACTCAGTCCTGATTCTTTCAAGGTTTCAGGACGAGGCGAACTGCATCTGTCTATTTTAATAGAAACTATGCGGAGAGAAGGTTATGAATTTGCTGTTACCCGCCCGGAAGTAATTCTGCGCGATGTCAATGATGTCATTCATGAACCGATGGAAAAATTATTTATCGAAGTACCGGAGGAGTATATGGGCACCGTGATCGAATATACCTCCCGGCGCAAAGGTGAAATGGTTAATATAGATAATTCCGGGACAAATACAGTCAAAATTGAGTTTTCCATCCCGGCCCGGGGTTTAATTGGTTATCGTTCCGGTTTTTTGACCCAAACCCGGGGGGCAGGCCTTATGAACCATATTTTTGCTGGATATGAACCTTTTAAAGGGGATATCAGCGGCCGGACCCGGGGTGCCCTGGTGGCTTCCGAAGCTGGTTCAGCGGTGGCTTATGGACTTTATAATTCTCAGGAACGAGGCGTTTTGTTCATCGGGCCTGGTACCGAAGTATATGAGGGTATGATAGTGGGGGAAAATGCTCGCAGCGGTGATATCACTGTTAATGTCTGCAAAAGGAAACAGCTCACCAACACCCGGGCCTCGGGCTCTGATGATGCACTGAGACTGGTTCCGCCCCTGGTTCTATCATTGGAAAGCCTCCTGGAATTCCTGGCTGACGACGAATTGCTGGAAGCGACCCCCCAAAGCTTACGCCTGCGTAAAACGATCCTGGACAAAACCAGTCGGGAGCGAGCTTCCCGTAATAAAAACAGAGTATCCTGACAGCAAAAAATCATCACCATTCATCACCATTAAGAAGACTAATGATGCCTAATGAACAGAGGGGACATTTCTTATTGTTTAAAACTCCGGTCCCCCGCTGCGGAATCCCTGTCCGAAAGCTTCAATGGTTTCATTTATGATAATAAATGCCTGTTGGTCGAGGGCAAAAACTATTTCTTTCAAAGCTGGTAATTGGGTTTTAGCAACTGTCACCAGGACGATTTGCCTTTCTTCATTTGTATAGGCGCCTCTGGCTTCCAGATAGGTACAGCCACGCTGCAGGTTATTTATGATCTCCCCGGCTATATCTTTATTTTGTCTGGATATTATCATGGCTGTGCGGGTGGTTTCAACACCCGTCACTACAGTGTCCATAACTTTGGAAGCTATATAAATGGCCACTGCCGCGTAAAGGGTCTTTTCAAAATTGAACACCAGTAAAGAGCTGGACAGTACCACCACATTAAACACCAAAAAAGTCTGTCCGATGCTGAAGCCCCAGAAGCGGTGTATTATAACGGCGATGATATCGGCCCCTCCGGTGGAGCCCTTACTGCGAAAAATCAGCCCTGTCCCGATCCCGGTCAGAACGCCGCCGAAAACTGCCGCTAAAAATAAATCATTTATCCCCCAATTTATACTTTTCAGGAC
>JAAYZA010000370.1 GCA_012515055.1 Syntrophomonadaceae bacterium
GTTTTGCCCCAGGGACAGCATCTGGCTGCCTTGAGTGATGGCATGGGGGTAGGGGAAAAAGCCTATCATCAGAGCCGGTCGGCAGTCAGACTATTGGAAAACCTGTTAAACTGCGGGTATGACAAAGAAATGGCTCTGGAAACCATCAATTCAGTATTATTCTTGAGTTCCGCGGCGGAGTCCTTTACCACTCTGGATATGCTCATCGTGGATTTGTTTACGGCGGAGGCAGATTTCATCAAAATAGCCGCTGCCCCTTCTTTCATAAAAAGGGGTGGGGAGATAGAGATCATCAACTCTAATTCCTTGCCCATCGGTGTTTTTCAATCCCTGGATATAAGTAATGAAAAAAAACCATTGTCTCCCGGGGACATGGTAATAATGGTCAGTGATGGTGTTGCGGAAGCGGGCCGCGGTAAAACAGATGAAAGCTGGCTGCTAAACTATTTACAGGTATTAAATGAAACTGATCCCCAGTCAATGGCGGAATTGATAATAGATCAGGCCTTGAAAATGGGACCCGGTAAGCCGGTAGATGATATGACAGTTATCATAGTCAGGATCGATTACAATTTATGATCAATGCTCACAAAGTTTATGGCCATTAAAAGCCATTGTACGGGGTGGAAACAGGGGCCACGGCCAACACTTCCGGGCGGTTGACAGGGGATTTTTTCCTGAGTAGCATTATAAATAAAAACAATCACCGGAGACAGGATGCTTAATAAAGTAAAAGACTATATCGAAAAACACCAGATTATCGAAAATAAGGATCGTGTAGTCCTGGCCGTATCAGGGGGGCCCGACTCCATGGCCCTGCTCCATCTATTTACCCAATTACGGCAGGAGTGGGGGATCAAAATCGCCGCAGCGCATTTGAACCATCAATTAAGACCGGAGGCAGAAGCAGAACTGCAGTATTTGCAGTCCTATTGTGCTGCCCAAAAAATCGATTTTTACTCCCATGTTGTTGATGTCGCCGCATATGCCCGCCGGGAGAAGAAATCCATAGAAGAGGCGGGACGGGATCAACGGTATCAGTTCTTACGGGAATTATGTCAGCAATTGAGCTATAACAAGGTGGCAACTGCCCATCACAGGGATGACCGTGCCGAAACGGTACTGATGCATTTGCTGCGTGGCAGCGGGATCAAAGGCCTGCGCTCTATAATGCCGGTTTCAGGTTCCCTTATCAGACCTTTATTGACAGTGGGCAAATCTGATA
This sequence comes from Syntrophomonadaceae bacterium, assembly GCA_012515055.1. GTDB lineage: Bacteria > Bacillota > Syntrophomonadia > Syntrophomonadales > Syntrophomonadaceae > UBA1368. The sequence goes on from JAAYZA010000370.1 coordinate 1,226, forward strand.
TACTGGCCTATCTCGATGAAAATGCCATAGAATACTGCCGTGATGACAGCAATTATGAGCTGCAATATTTTCGTAACAGGGTACGCCTGGAGCTCTTGCCATTATTGCAGGAGTATAACCCGCAAATCGTTACGGCCCTTAATCAACTGGCAGACATTGCTGCAGCAGAAGATCAGGTTTTGGAGAAAGAAACAGAGGCATTATGGGAACAATTAATCATAAGTGAACAAAATGATAAAATCATCTTGAACAACCAGCAGCTGCAGGCATTGATGCTGGCATACAAACGGCGGGTGGTGTTAAAAGCTCTGACTGAAATAGGGGGACCAGCCGGCTGGAGTTTAAATGATATCGATTATGTTCTGGATCTGGCCATGAAGACGGGATCAGCTAAATATATCAATTTGCCGAAAGGAATCCTGGTCAGCAAACAATATGATGAATTGATATTTTCTCACCAGCGCCCGGAAGCACAGCCCTTCGTTTACGAAATCACTATCCCGGGCGAAGTATTGATTGATGAGACGGGAGAATTATTTTCGTTTACAATAATATCAGGGGAGGATCCTCAGGAATATGGTGTGGCAGCCTATTTAGATTATGATAAACTGGAAATGCCTTTGTATTTGCGTTCCCGCCGGGATGGTGACCGTTTCGAGCCAGCATATATGGGGGGAAGTAAAAAACTGAAGGACTATTTTATCGATATAAAGCTGCCGGCAGTTGAACGTGACCGGGTACCGATTCTGGCTTCCCGGCACCAAATATATGCATTACTGGGATATAGATTGGGTAGAAATGCCCTGGTAGATGCCGATACCCGTAATATTCTGATGGTAAAAAGAGAAGAAAGGAAGAATTCTGATCCTGGTTCAATGGGATTGACCAAGATTGAAAAGGATTACCCCTTATGCTAAAATTTACGGAAATGCTCGATATATACAAGGGGAGGAAATATTTTGGACAAAGCCTTTAAAAACATTGCCATATATGTACTAATAGTCATGCTGGTATTATTCGCCATAAAACTTACCAGCAATGTAGAAAGCCCGGCTGCTGAACTGTCCTATCCGGACTTTTACACCAAAGTTCAGCAGGGTCAGGTAGCATCAGCACAAATAATCATCAATGACCTGATTTATAATATCAAAGGTACATTGAAGGATGGCTCTAAATTTTTGACCACTGCTCCCAAGGAAAGCGATATCATACAAATCATGCAGGCCAACAAGGTCGATTTCACCACGGAGCCTGAGCCCCCGCCGCCATGGTGGACGGCGCTGCTGACCACTTTATTCCCCATTATCATTTTGATTGCCTTCCTTATGTTCATTATGAACCAGAGCCAGGGAGGCGGTGGGCGGGTCATGCAATTTGGTAAAAGCAAAGCTCGGCTGATGACCGGGGAAGAAATCAAAGTTACTTTTAAAGATGTAGCCGGTGCGGATGAAGCCAAGGAAGAAATGCAGGAAGTTGTTGAATTTCTGAAAAACCCGCAGAAATTTATAAAAATAGGCGCAAAAATCCCCCGAGGGGTGTTATTATTTGGAGCGCCGGGTACGGGTAAGACATTGATGGCCCGGGCGGTAGCCGGGGAGGCTGGTGTGCCCTTTTTCTCCATCAGCGGTTCCGATTTTGTGGAGATGTTTGTGGGAGTGGGTGCTTCCCGGGTGCGCGACCTGTTTGAACAGGCCAAAAAGAATTCTCCCTGCATTGTCTTTATCGATGAAATAGATGCAGTGGGGCGTCAGCGGGGAGCGGGCCTGGGGGGAGGCCATGACGAAAGAGAACAAACTTTAAATCAGTTGTTAGTGGAGATGGATGGTTTCAGCCCCAATGAATTCATAATTGTTATGGCAGCAACCAACCGTCCTGATATTCTGGATCCGGCCTTATTGAGGCCGGGGCGCTTTGATCGCCATATCTTGATAGACCGGCCCGATGTCAAGGGCCGGGAAGCCATCTTGAAAGTTCATGCCCAGAATAAACCCCTGGATGCCGATGTAAAACTGGATATTCTGGCCAAGCGGACCCCGGGGTTTACCGGTGCGGATCTGGCCAATATGGTCAATGAAGCTGCCTTGCTGACGGCCCGTCGGGGTAAATCTCAAATAGGTATGGAAGAGATGGAAGAGTCCATCGAAAGAGTGATTGCCGGACCGGAAAAGAAAAGCCGGGTGATCTCGGAAAAAGAAAAACGCCTGGTGGCTTATCATGAGGCTGGACATGCCATTGTCAGTTATTTTCTGCCCAACACGGATAAATTGCATAAAATATCCATCATTCCTCGGGGCAGGGCCGGCGGGTATACGCTGTTACTGCCAGAAGAGGACCGCAATTATATTACCAAATCCTATTTGCTGGATGAAGTTACTACTTTGCTGGGGGGACGGGTAGCCGAAGCCATCGTTTTGAATGACATCAGCACCGGGGCGCAGAATGATCTGGAAAGGGCCAGCAGCACCGTGCGTAAAATGATTACTGAATATGGTATGTCCAATGAACTGGGACCCCTTACTTTCGGACATAAAAGTGAAGAAGTTTTCCTGGGCCGCGATATATCCAGGGATCGGAATTATTCTGATGCTATTGCTTATGCCATAGATAAGGAAGCCTGTCTGCTTATGGATGAAAGTTATAAAAAAGCGGAGAAGATTTTAACTGATAATATGGACAAACTCCATCTGGTAGCAGAGTATCTTATGAAAGAGGAGACCATTGACGGGGAACAGTTTGAAGATATAATGATCGGTGACCAGCCGGAGGGTGGACCAATGAATGAAACTGATAATAGTGAGGGACAGGATGTAATGCCGGCCGATTAAAGATTGCGGCCACAAAAACAAAAAACCGTATTAAGACGGTTTCTATTTTAAAGCACAGGGGGGGAAGGAATTTCCCCCTTTCTGTTTAATATATAGATACCAGATTTATTTTTGAGGTGAATTTTGAAAAGGATCGACTTACTCTTGCAGGATTCGCTTTATAATGAATATTTACATCGTAATGCACGGGAGGAAATGGATCAACGGTTGTGCCGGCATGATATAAATCATCATTTTACAGTTGCGCAGATGACCTTCAGTCTGATGCTTAATAACAATGATTGGGAAATATTTCTCGAGGAGACTGGCATAGACAGCCAGGCAGCGGCAAAAGAAGTGGTCTATGCCGCGGGATTGCTGCATGATATCGGCAAATGGAAAGAATACCGGGATGGGGAAGATCTTGCTGCCTGCAGTGCCAGATTGTCCCGGACTATATTGCCCCGGGCCTTATTTACTCCTGACGAAATAGAAATTATTTGTCGGGCTATCTGTGAACAACGGAATATCAACAAAGATATAAGTCTGCTGGGGGAAAAACTATATCGGGGCAATAATCTATCCCGTATGTGTTCGGAGTGTCATCATAATGAAGAATGCCCCCGGGCGGGAAATCAGGAAATAAGCACAGGTGCCGCTGAATACTAAAACCTGTTACAGATGAACGAAGGTGGAGAAAATGTACAGACATCGCGCTGTGTTTATCAGCAATTTACAGGAAGCCCGATATTACATCGACCAGATAGGCGCAGCTGAGGAAGCTTATTTATTCATGGCCCCCAAAGCCGTTCATCGCTGTATTTTGTTAAAGGATATCCCCTGTCGCTGGGCCAATATCATTAAGCAGGAAATGCTGGCCAAGGGAGGAGAAGCAGCGGTATCCCGCGAGTCACTCTATGCTGAGGGTGATACTGATATATTGCTGATGGGGACCTTCAAACAATACCGTTTATTGATCAAAAAACTTAATATGCAGCCTGATTTCTTAAAAAAACTGGGCCAGGAGATCAGGGCAATAATAGATAATCTGGAACCGAATCCTTTTACGATGGAGCTGGCGGGGGGCAAAACCCTGGAATTAGGTGTCAGAACACTGATAATGGGGATTTTAAACATTACCCCGGATTCCTTTTCCGACCCCGGCCATTATTTTAAAAAAGAAGCAGCCCTGGCCAGGGCTATGGAGATGGTTGAACAGGGGGCGGATATTATAGATGTGGGCGGGGCCTCCTCGCGGCCTGATTCTTCCATGGCTGAGGCTGAGGAAGAATTAAACCGGGTCTTGCCCCTGATAAAAAGTCTGGTCCGGGAAGAGGTAATAATATCAGTTGATACTTTTCGTGGAGTTGTAGCCCGGGAATGTCTGGCTGCCGGTGCCCATATCATAAATGATATTGGAGGTTTACAGATGGATCAGGAGCTTTTGCCGATACTGGCAGATTTTAAAGCGCCGGTGATACTCATGCATAATCGGCTGCAATATAACCGTGGTTTGCCTTATCAGGACCTTTTAAGCGACATTATCGGCGAATTGGGGGCATCCATAAAGCAGGCTGTAAATGGCGGCTTAAAGCCGGAGCAGATAATTATCGATCCGGGCATTGGTTTTGGCAAAGACAGGCAGCAAAACCTCACCTTGCTGAAAAGACTGGGGGATTTTAAAACTCTGGGTAAACCGATTTTAATTGGAGCCTCGCGCAAGGATTTTATCGGACGGGTGTTAAATGCTGAAATAGCAGGAAGATTGGAGGGAACTATGGCGGTAACCGCAGCGGGGATTATGAATGGAGCTGATATTATCCGGGTACATGATGTAAAAGAAAATGTTAAAGTGGCACAAATGACTGATGCCATAGTGCATGCCCATGGATAAAATAATCGCTAAGGGGCTAAAATATAGCGGCTGTCACGGGGTTTTGCCCGAGGAAAAAACTGCCCCCCAGCCCTTTGTCGTCGATTTGGAGCTATGGATTGATCTGCGCGACGCTGCCCTTAACGATGATATCAGGATGACGGTGGATTATGGCGAAATATACCAGCTGGCCGGGAGGATAATCCAGGAAAATTCTTTTAATCTGATCGAAACCCTGGCGGAAACCATCGCCCGGCAAATTTTAGCTTCCTACCCGGTGGAGGCGGTGGATATCACAGTTTATAAGCCGGAAGCCCCGGTTGCAGGAGATTTCCAGCATTTTGCCGTAAAAATGATCAGGTTTCGCTGCTAAAAGTATTGCTCTTCAAAAAGGTCTATGCTATTTTAAAGGGTGAAACAGTAAATGTGCAAGACAGTCTATCTGAGTTTAGGCTCCAATATGGGAGCCAAAATCACGAATATCAAGAATGCAGTGGAGGCAATCGGTGCAATTGAGGGCATCAGGGTCATTAAAACCTCTTCCCTTTATGCGACGGAACCCTGGGGTAAAAAAGATCAGGAAGGTTTTATCAATGCAGCCGTAGAAATTGTAACATCA
>JAAYZA010000354.1 GCA_012515055.1 Syntrophomonadaceae bacterium
CCATTTCATCATCAGCCAGACCGCTATTTACCCCGGGTTCGGCGTCTGCCCCGGCTTCGGCATCGCCTTCCTGCTCACCAGTCGGATCCTGACCAGAGGCAGATGTGTCGTTATTATTATCATCCGGATTGTCAGGGGTTTCTTCCGGTACATCAACATCCGGAGAAGTGCCCGCTTCCGGATCGTTTAAGTCCGGGGTGCCGCCCTCTTCAACGGGATCGCTGCCGGAAATATTTTCCGGATCAGCTGGCGGGTCTGTGCCGGGATTCGAGCCGCCGGTATCGGCGCCGCCGGTGCCCGCATTGTCATCATCATCGATGTTCAGAAGCAAAACAGGGGCTGCACCGGGTTCTGTACCTTCATCATCTTCACATAAAAGGTCCCCTTCTTCCTGCTCAGTCAGCTCTTCTTCCAGGGCTTCGATCACTGCCGTTCCAGGCAGTTCCAGGGTCCAGGGGACCGCCTCCGCCGATTGGGCCAGATAGTTATCATAAATAAATTTACCGCAATAACTGGTAAAGGCCCATAAATGCTCCTGTGTCAGGAGAACCGGATCCCTGTCCAGCTGGCGGACAAATTCATTGGTCCTGGCGATCACCGTATTTTCCAGAGGGAAGGTCCATTCTTGAACACGGGCCAGGGCATTTTTGTTGATGTATTTATTGTAAGGACCGGTCAGGACCGACCCCCGGTTACTGGTATGGATCCCCGCGGAAATTTCCAGTTTATCTTCGGCGATGGTCAGGAGGGAATTATCCGTAGTATCCTGCATGGTTCCAACACTGTTCATCCTGTCCATGTAGGCATACTCTGTGACTCCCCGGGCCCCTATCATATGGGGGACATAAACCGCCACAGATGGTTCCCCCAGGGCTGTCCAGAAAACGGACTTCAAGGGGTCGTCCCCCGCTTTTACTCCCTGGAAAACCGTCCCCGATCGGGTCTGGTTGCGGCTGATGCAATAGGTGGTGCTGTAATTGCTGTCCCCATTGTTATTAGCCTGCTTGCCCACCACATCTTTGCTGACCACCTGCATAAGTGTCTGGGCATTGAGACTTCTGCTCTGCGCCAGATCCGTCAACAGGTCCTGGGCCCGCAAATAGCGGTCGACCCCGGAATTATACCAGACAAAATTATTGAGGTTGGTGCGGTTGACAAAGCCCGGATGATTGGCGGGAGCCGCCACCACGACCTGGCCTTTGTCATCGGTAACTTCACCGGTATTGGCATCATATTTGCGATATTTTATATATTTGAGGCCATAAGAGAAATCACCGGTAAAACATTCATATAAAGCCGCCCCGCCCTGGGCGTCCACCACCACATAATTGGCACTGATGGCACGGTTCCGGTTGGTGAGGGGCCAGGTCTTCAACAGATTTTCGAAATCCTCCAGAGTAGCACATTGCTCAACAGCTTTCTGCACCAGATCAGTATTCAGATTTCCCGCCTCATGCACGGGAGAAAAATCCTCATACACTGCGGCGACCGAGGCGGCCAGGCCGGCTGCATTGGCACCTGACTGGGGCATGATGGGCGAATTATTGATCAGATTCATATAATCATCATTATGGTAGAGTAAAAAATAATCACCAGCCCTTTCGTTTTTAGCCGGAAAGATTTTGACCTGCTGTTCCCAGTCCGATGAGCAGTCAAAATTCTTCCATAATACAGGTTTGCCGTCCGTGGTGTATTTACCGGATACTACAGCCACATCACAGGACAAAGCAGGACCGGTGACAGCCAGCACCATAAAAAAGGCTGCCGCAAGAAGCATCATTTGCATGGTTTTACGCGGAATACTCCCGGAAAGTTTAAACACTATTTACCCTCCCCCTAGATGTAATTATTTTTATACGATTACCTATATATTAGATGAAAGGGAAAAATTTGGCAATTGGAAAAGTAAAAAAAAAAGAATTATTTTTACCGAGGTAAGAAAAAATTGTCGCAATTGCTGGTTTGCCGCTGAGTATAGACCGGGGACTGCCTGCGCCCCCCGGCCAGGAATGGTATAATTAATTTATTATGGAAATGTTTAATGCCCATTAAACTGCCCGGCGGGGAAACGGAAAGCAAACCGCCGGAACGATGTGCAAGAAAGAGCTTGTCCGGGGTAATACTAAAATTGATTGATAATAGGGAGGGAATAAATGTGCCACTGGTAACCACGACGGAAATGTTTAAAAAAGCCTACGGCCAATATGCCGTGGGAGCATTCAATGTTAACAATATGGAGATCATCCAGGGGATCACCGAGGCCGCCCGGGAGGAACAGGCCCCTTTGATCCTGCAGGTCTCCGCCGGAGCCAGAAAATACGCCAAACA
>JAAYZA010000140.1 GCA_012515055.1 Syntrophomonadaceae bacterium
GGGCCTGACCTCATTACAGGAAGTGATGAAGGGGGTATATCTGGGTGGTTAAATTCGAACAGGTAATGAAAGTAGTGGAACTGGCCCGCATCGGTGTGGAAATGCGCGCCTCCGACATCCATCTGACAGTGAGCAGGCCCCCCAGTTTCCGCGTGGACGGAAAGCTGGTGGGACTGGACGGCTATCCCGACCTCAGCCCCGACGACACCTATAAATTTGCCCAGGAACTGATGCCCGACGACCGGACGATCAAACAGATCGAGACCCAGGGCCATGCCGACTTCTCCATGTCCATCCCCAATGCCGGCCGGGTCAGGGTCAATGTCTATCTGCAGCGGGGGTCCTATGCCATTGCCATCCGTCTGATCCCCCCCACGGTTCCCGACATCGATACACTGGGACTGCCGCCGGTGGCCAAAGATCTGATAAAAGCCAACAGCGGTCTCATATTGGTGACAGGACCAACCGGCAGCGGTAAATCAACCACCCTGGCCGCCATGATCCAGCTGTTGAACAAGACAGCCAATGCCAATATTATTACACTGGAAGACCCCATCGAATATTTACATAAACACGGGACCTGCATAATAAACCAGCGGGAAGTGGGCACCGACTGCCCCGACTTTGCCCAGGGCTTAAGAGCCTCACTGCGCCAGGACCCCGATGTTATTCTAGTAGGGGAAATGCGGGACCTGGAGACCATCTCCACCGCCATGACAGCAGCGGAGACCGGCCATCTGGTAATGGCCACCCTTCACGCGGCAACAGCTGTCCAGACAGTAGAGCGGGTCGTTGACGTATTCCCGCCCCACCAGCAGTCCCAGATCCGGGTCCAGCTGGCCGATACCTTACTGGGAATCATCTCCCAGCAATTGATCCCCCGGGCCGACGGCACCGGCCGGGTTTTAGCCTGTGAAGTAATGGTAGCCAATTCGGCAGTAAGGAATCTGATCAGAGATGCCAAGAGCTTCCAGCTTAATACAGTCATGCAGACCGGGACAGCTCAAGGCATGGTAACAATGGATAAATCCATCAAGACCTTTGTGGAAAGAGGGCTGATATCCTCAGAAGAAGCCCAGAGGCGCTTGATGAAGCTGAAACAATAAAAGGCAGGAGGGGAGAAAATGATTTATTCCTACCGGGCTCTGGATGCAGCCGGCGCCCTGGTGACCGGCACCCTGGAAGCGGAAAACCGCAATATGGTGGTGGAAGCCCTGCTGGGGCAGAACTACACAATAGTGGACCTCAAGGAAGACCGGCAAAAGGCCATTACGGCAAAAAGCCAGATCAATATCACCCTGTTTGAAAAGGTGAAAATCGCTGATCTGTCACTTTTTACCCGCCAGTTATCGACAATGATCAGTGCCGGCCTTCCCATTGTGAGAAGTTTTGAGATCCTGGAGGAACAGACCAGAAATCCCATGTTAAAAAGAGCCGTGGGAGAGATCAAAACCAGCCTGGAAGGCGGCATGACCCTGAATGCCAGCATGGCCCAGCACCCCAAGATCTTCACCCAGATGTATCACAGCATGGTCAAAGCCGGGGAGACCGGAGGCGCACTGGACACCGTCCTGAACCGTCTGGCCGATACACTGGAAAGAGACAGAGAGATCGAATCCAAGATCAAATCCGCCTCCGTCTATCCCATAATGGTATTGATAATGGCCATACTGGTGGTGGTGATAATACTGACCTTTGTCATGCCGGTATTCGTAGCCCAGTTCGCCTCATCAGGAACGCCTCTGCCGGCCTATACCCAGTTCTTCATGAACATAAGTGATGCCATCCGCAGCCGCTGGTATGCCATCCTGGGCGTCATCCTCATCCTGGTCTTTGGCCTTAAATATATTGGAACAACGGAAAAAGGCCGCTTGTTCTTCGACGGGATGTACCTTAAAATGCCCATAATCGGCAAGGTGGTCAACCGCATCGCCGTCTCCCGCTTCACCAGAGTATTAGGGACCCTGCTGAAATCCGGCGTCCCCATACTGGAAGCCCTGGATGTCCTTAAAGGAGTGGTAGGCAATCAGGTGATAGGCAATGCCGTCGGCGAAGCCCGGGCCAGTATCAGAGAGGGCCAGTCAATAGCCGCACCAATAGCTGCCACCGGGGTATTCGAACCCATGGTCCCCCAGATGATAGCAGTTGGTGAAGAGACCGGGGCACTTGATGACATGCTGGAGCGGATGGCAGGTTTTTATGACAATGAAGTCACCTTCGCTATCGATGCCATGTTAAAAGCCATGGAACCAGCCATGATCGTCATAGTTGGCGCACTCATCGGTTCCATAATCGTAGCCATTTATCTGCCCATATTCAATATTATTACTACTATCTCTTAGTCAGTAACGCACCCGCGTGCTGTAAATAAAAAGCTGTTGTTTTGTTGCCGGAAAAAATTGAAGGGGGGATGCTTAAAAA
>JAAYZA010000326.1 GCA_012515055.1 Syntrophomonadaceae bacterium
ACCCGGGAAGACTTTATGTTAAAATGAGCATTGCTGAATACAGCCAACCAAGGGGAGTAGCTCAATTGGCAGAGCATCGGTCTCCAAAACCGAGGGCTGCGGGTTCGATTCCTGTCTCCCCTGCCATACAGAAACAAGTAACCGCGCATGATAGCGCGGTTTTATATTTTACTCGTTTTTACTATTTTCCAGAAATGTTGCAACCGTGATGCAACCGCATGAGTTTACTTTATTGCTGCGGCAATTGTTGGCCGGTTAATATGCTGTCTAACTTACTGGCAGCTCTTTCCTGCATTGTCTCCGTTTTGTGGATATACAAGTCTGATGTTATTGAAAAAGTGCTGTGCCTGGCCAGCTTTGATACGGTCGCCAGATCTTCCCCGCTTTCCAGCAGCAAGGTGCAGAATGTATGCCTTAATGCATGAAAGGTCGTATCAGGCAAGCCATGTGTTTCAAGCAGTTTCTTATACTGTCTGTACACAACATCTGGTCTGTACGGGGTGCCATCTTCACGACAAAACACCAGGTTATTATCCATGTATGCCTCACCCAGCAACAGCTTGTTTTTAGCTTGCTGCCTCTTTACTCGCCTCAATACTGTTACTACTGCCCCGGGCAGTGTTATAGTCGCCTTACTGGCCTTTGTTTTAACATCATCCTGCAGATACAGTTCACCGCCAACAAGTATTAATGATTGAGTAATACGGGCTGTTCTGGCTTCTAAGTCCACAACAGGCCATTCTAATCCAAGTAATTCACCGCGCCGCAGGCCAGTGCCCAGATCAGTAAATATTATTGGATAAAGTTCATGATCCTCTATGGCCTTAAGGAAATACTGGACTTGTTCGCCTGTAAGCGGCTGAATTTCCCTGTGCTTCAACGGTGGTAACTCAACGGCTGTAATAGGATTCCACCTGATTAATGCTTCTTTGTAGGCTTGATTTAAGGCCCCTCTTAAAACATTATGGCAGTTCCTTATTGTTTGTGATGACAATCCTTTAGGCTGGTCCTCTTTTAATGTTTGTTTGCCTTTCTTTTCCATAATACGCCCGCTTTCAGCCATTTTATTATAGAGCGCTTGTATTTCATTAGCTCTTAAGCGATCTAATGATTTTTTACCCAGCGCGGGCTTTATATGCAGATCGGCCAGCTGCTGATAAGAGTGCCATGTCGAATATTTAATATTAGGTTTTTTGTAAACTTCTAACCAACGGTCGATCCATTCGCCCAGGGTGAGCTTGCCGTTGTCTGCCAGGCGGCCAACGTCTTTAGCGTTCTCCAGGTCCCTCATTTTCTTTAATACTTCCTGCTTGGTTTTACCTGATACTGACTTACGGCTAGACTGTCCGGTTATCGGATCTTCGTAGCTGACTTGACCGACCCAGGTTTTATTAGCCCTTTGCCAGATGCTGCCTTCACCGTTTGCTCTTTTTTGTTTCTTCTTTTCCATGGTTTACCTCCCTTTCTGGTGGCTTTTATCAAAGCCGGCCTGTTTACTTCCTGGCCCCCTGCCTGACTCCCAGCTCATATACTGCGGCTAATGCAGGGCTTTGCCCCATACGCCTTAACGCTTGCTCATAAACGGTTAAAATCATCGGCCAGGGCATGGAATCCACCGGGGCGGCGGCTACCGTTTCAATAATGTTGATGAGCTCCTGTTTCTGTTGTTCTGTTAATGTCATCATTACTCATACCTCCCTGATTTACTTTTTTTGTGTAGGTTTAAATAAACTGCTTTACAACATCATACAATCAATTACAACTATTCGCAACCACTATTTGCAACTATATGCAGTGCTATGCTATTATTAGCTGTAAGGTGGTGACAAGATGGAATTAATGAGCGTTGAAGAAACTGCAAGCTATTTAAAGATTCATCCCGAAGTAGTGCGCCGGTGGCTCAGAGAAGGCAAATTAAAAGGAATTAAAGTTGGTGGAGTATGGCGCATCGATAAAAATGTCCTGGATGAAATGCTCCGAGAAAACAGAATTAAATAATATGCTTACGAATTAAACGAATTAAACGAATTAAGTCAAAGTAAACCCTATATATTGGCCTTTTGCCTGTTAGCCGGCTCAACGAAATAAGTACGAAATAATACGAATTAAGCCCCTATAAAAGAACAACCTTAAAGATACTTACGAATTAAACGAATTAAACGAATTAAGTCGCATGAACGGCTAAATAATGGGATTGCTGTCTATTCGCGACTTAACGAATTAAGTACGAAATAAGCACGAATTAAGTTGAGGGGCTTATACCTATTAAGGTTTTAGCCCCTTGTTTCGTGTGGAATTATAGGACTGGTTCAAAAATAAACCACAATATGAATCTTGAATAAACGACCACAATAATCAAACATATGTTCGGTATAGCTGCTATATATTTAGGGCATCTAATGCGCGGGCGTGCAGTCTGAATACTGATCGGCTGGCTACCTCTAAATTTTCCGCGATTTCCTCCCAGGGCAGGCAGTCAATATAACGATAATACAGGAGCAGGCGCAGCCGGGCATCTTCTACCCTTTCAATTAAAAATTCTATCTCTTCCCGCAGGTCCAACATCAGCGATAAAGTGTCCCTGATTTCTTTCTCCAGATCTACTATCCGGCCTACCGTGTCAAATTCCCGGCTCCGGTAAATAGATCCACCAATTATCCGCGGTTCGTACGAATAAGTTACCCGGCCTAGAGATTCCCTCAAGGAAGCCACTTCCCCCGCCTTCCGGTTGAAAATCTGGCCAGCTTCCATAAATCGGCGTAATAAGGCTATTTTTTCGGCTTTATCCAAAATAACACCTTCCTTCAAGTCAACCTGTGTCTTATGATTTTAATTGAGAAACTCCTGTGCTCTTTTGCGCAGGCGGAAAACTTGTCGAAGGGAATAGTTCATCTGATCGGCGACCTCATCCCAGGTCAGCCCCTTTAAATAACGAAGCCTAAGCAGCTGGGCTGACAGCTCGTCAGCGGCTTCGATTTTCCCCATTGTTTCTTCTAACTCGGCCAGACAGCGGGCCGCTTCTTCGTTTAAGCTCTTGATGATGTCTTGTATTTTCTCCATGTCCGCAGCCGTTAAAATATATGAAAAGGTGGTGCTCAGCGCACTCCAGCGCTGGGCCTCGTCAGTGGCTCGTTCGGCCAGCAGCGGCCTTGTCTTGTAGCTATTTAAGGTTTCCATCGGCAGACCTCCTTCACGTCAAAGGGCAAAGCCCGATCAACTTCCACAAGTTAGCGTAAAAATGCGTTTTTCTCGGTTTTATCGGAAAATAACTCCTTCTTAAATGCGTTCTAAGCGCCGTTTAAAGGCGTCCTGATGGTTTAATACCCGGATAAATGCGGGTAAATAAGGTTTTATGGCTATATATAAGGTTCAGCTTCCTCCTGTTTTTCCTCTTCTATTTGTTAAAAGGGGCCCCCTGGTCTAAGTAAAACCAGGGGGTCAGGAGGAATTATGTATAAACCGGCCCCGGAAAGGAAGTGAAAAAGGGGGCCAGGATATACCGTGTTAGTGTTGAGGATCCCCGGCAACTTATTTCATTGTTACCTGATCCGGTGTCCAGCATCGGGCGGTTAAGCCCCGCCTCCGGTCCTGTTTTTCAGTGGTTGCTGAGTTCTTTATAAACTTCGTGCATCATTGCCCGGGATTCGGGATCGTTGCCGCCTATGCGCAAAAATATTTCTTCCATGATCCCCTGCAGCAGTTCGACAGTATCATCTCTCAGCTGCTTTAAATCGTTAAGGTTCAATCCTTCAAGATCTATGATCGGTAACATCTGATTGCCTCCTTATTTTAAAATGTTTCAAAATCATCTGTGGCCTGAACACCTTCTTTTTCCGACAACAGGCCGGTCAGCTGTTTGTGGATTGCAGCATACCTGGCCACCAGGTTGGCGTACAACCGGGCAGCTGGTCGTTCCCTTTCGTAAGGATCCAGGCGGTCAGACTGAGTGAATAACTCAACAAAACCGTTTTCGTTTAAATCTACTTCCAGATCCTCCAGGGAGACCTTGATATAGGCGGCCCTCTCGATCAGGCCGGCACTTAATTTTTTCTTGCCCGGCGGCAGCTCTTTGTAGATCTTTTTCAGCCGGCTTATTTCTTTTTTGATCCTGATTTCTTTCTCCATTTGCTTCACCACCTTGCTTTTGGGGTAGGGGTCCTGTAAAATATTACCCGCAGTGTAAGCGCATAAGGACACGTGGTCTGGATAGAGGGCCCTCAATTTTTCCGGGTAGGGGGGCGTACATTTGTTCGTAAAACCTCCGTTCACCCTGCCCTTTCCAGGCGCGCTTTACGCCCAACCAGCTTTTCTTGCCTCGCGCCAGTAACGAGACTCCCGCCGGGCTGCTTCAATGAACCAGGGCTCATCGATTATATCCACGGGATCAATTACTGATCGGCCTGGCGTCTTCTTAATAGGTCCCTGGTCGAATCTGCCGTTGGAATAATCGGCTCCGGCCAACCAATCAAGGTAGATCTCACTGCTTGCTGAACAGGCGTCGCTGTATTTAGCGATCATAAACTCCGCGAATTCATCGGCGCTCATTTCGCATATAGGATCTTCAGGAAATCCGTCAAGTGTATAATACTGCATGGCGTGCAGCACCTCGTGAGCAACCGTTCCTAACAGTTCATCATCGGCCAGATCGGCGCGGACCCAGATCATATTCTTATTGCTGGGCCGGTAAAATCCTAATACTTCTTTTTTATATCTGATGAGTCCATCTGACACCCGCTTGTCCCAATGATCTTGTCGATAATAGGGCATAAACCATTTGATCCCCATTTGGGGAAGTTTCAGCTCATAGCTGCAGAAGGCCAGCATCCGCAGAGCTGCAGACCAGCGCCATTGTCCAACAGCTTTGTTCGTCACTTCAAAATATTTATACAATGTCGATACACTCCCTCCCAATGAATTCCTGCAGAGTCGCCGGGGCTATTTTGATCTCTTGAAAGCCGGTACCGCCAGAGCTTTTAATAGTCTCCAGCTTTTCGCCGGTCTGTCGGATCTGCAGGGCGCGAGTGATCTTTGTCCGCGGATCTTCTTCATCAGCTGTAAACTCAACGATATCTCCCACTGCAAGCAAGTCAGGGCGCTCCGTAACATATTGCCAAAACAGGAAGAAATCCTTGCCATCCTCGCTGATGATAGTCCCCCAGCACTTATGCCTACCGTTTAGATCCGTGATCACGCCTTTTAATATTTGATCCTTCATCTGTCGCACTTCCTTTATTTGAGCTTCCTCGTGTCTTTTATTCTGAAACAGTCGATCTTTCCAATTAACAACCGTACCTTTCATCCCAAATTCCTCCTTTGTCACTTAACTTGAAAAAATCTACTCGCCAATGCCCAGCTGCCGGGAATAGAGTAACCAATTCCAGCACCAGGGATAATTTAAAAGACTCTCCTTCTAGTTGCGTAGTCCGGATGGCAACTACATTTTCATACCTCTCCGGCAACATTTTGCAATCAGATCTTACACCGTCATCATAATAAATCGCTTTGCTGGTGGGTGCATAGTCCAAAGGCAAACCTTCGACAAATTGATTGATTGCCCTCTTTAATGCTTCCTTTGCCCGTTCCGATTCCAGCTGATGACAGATAGGCTGCTCATCGTTTATATCGATTACATCAGCATAGTGCAGCCAGCCGAGTATAAAACCCTTATTCTCTGCCGATAAAAACTGAAATGCCGTAATGTAATCACGGGCTTTTAATGCGCTCCAGAACCCCCGAACAACGAGACAAGGCGCATCAATATCTTCAAATTTCATAGCTCTGTTTACCTCCCGTTGCTCCGAATATTACGTCGGTCCTGCGACCGCTGGACATACGCATCTACTTGTTCGTTTCCTATATAAACTTTTATATCGCCCCCAGCTGTTCCACCCGGCATTGATGCCGCTATTTTACGAGCCAAAGCATCCATCCAGCCGGTATTGCGTTCCAGAGGCAGGACCGCCTCGGCTCCTGCTTCGCCGACGCCGATCAAACTAGGACTGTTGAATACGCCGCCCTGGGCGAACCAATCAATATCGAAGTCAGGATAAGGTATGCTAACGCCGCCAACTGTTTTGGTTTTAGTACTTACCGAAACATGGGGTAGCTTCGGCTTGGGAATTTCAATTTTCATATTGGAAAAAGCCGTTTTTATGTCTTCAATAATATCTAATACGGTTGTTTTCGCTTTTTCTATAGGATTTTCTATGGCAGTCTTAATCTTGCCCCAAGCCGTGTCAGCTTCTGTTTTTGTGTTGCCCCATTTACTGGTTAAATTTTTTTTCAAGGTTTCAAAAGTGGTCTCGCCGCTTTCCTTGATCTTGCCCCATTTCGTTTCCAGAGTGGTTTTGATTTCAGCCCATGACGTATCTGCAGTAATTTTGATACCGCTCCAGGTATCAGACATAGATTTTGTGATTTCGCCCCAGCTTTTAGCTGCTGTCTCCTGAGTGTTCTTGGTCTTTGTTTCAATGGTTTTTTTAACATTCTCCCAGGCTGTAGGAGCGTCTTTTTTTAGATCCTCCCATTTAGTTTTTATCGTAGTTTTAATGTTTCCCCAGGTGCTTTTTGCTCCAGTACTGAGATCATCCCATTTCGTTTTTATAGAGCTCTTGATGTTCTCCCAAGTTTCCCCCGCGCTTGTTTTGAAATCGTCCCATTTCTGCAGCACGCCCACTGACCAGTCAGTTAGCGATTTTACCCATCCCCAGCTTTGAACGTAATCAGTCCATTTTTGCCAGGTACGTTTGAGACTCCAAACACCTTCCTCGGCGTCAAAGAAAGTATCAACGATCCAGTCGGATAACGTCTGCACCCATCCCCAACTCTTGACGTAGTTCGACCAATCGTCCCATATACTTCCAGCTCCCTGCTTGATCCACTCCCAGAATCCACTGATTGTAGGCTTGGCTTGTTCCAACTCGGCTAGCATATCATCCATGCCTAACCCGCCGCCCCCGCCGCCGATCTCTCCGATATCACCTAAATCGATATCATCAAGAGCTCCGCCGCCGCCACCGGCTATATCCTTCTGCAGCTGGTTGATCTCATCAAAGCCGACCAGGCTTTTCTTCGCGGCTTTCCCGGCTTCCCCCAGGGCCTCTGCCTGATCCCCTATCGCCTCCGCGGCCGCTCCAGCACTCTTCGCGACACCGCCGCCGGTTACATTTATGTTATTTAGCGAGTTACTATATTTAGACCAAAGAGCCATGCCGCCGCTAACTGCTGCTGTTACTCCCAATACTGCCCAGCCTATTGGTCCGAGAGCTGCATGTACGGCAAAAAGGGCCGCGCGAAGGCTGTACAAGGCTCCTGTGAAGATATTAGTCGCCGCGGGCGCCGCTGCCATCTGCAGAGTATAGGTTAAAACTCCTACTCTGGCCATCTGTAACGCCGGACCCATTAAAGTTAAAATACCTTTTAGGGCAGTCTGCGCATTAGCGAAAGCCAGGGAAACACCTGTTGCAATACCTATGGTTTTGACCAAGCCCCAGTTATTAGCGATAACACCGGTAACAGCCTTAAAACCCTTGCCTACTGCTGCAAAAGCATCTGCAACCGTCTGCCCCCAGCGGCGCAGAGTCACTTCATTGTCCACAGCCCACAGTCTAAGAGTGTCAAGCTGTTGGATCAGCCCGTCCAGGACCGCTCCGGCACCAGGTAAAATCAAAGGCGCTCCCAGTGAAGTTTTAAGCTCCTGCATCAATTTTTTAGGCAGGGACAACTTCTCTATGGATCCTAGTTTCTTCCCGAAGGTGCCCATGGCGGCCTCATAGGATCCTGCAATCTTTGTACCTTCCCGCAGGATATAGTTCACCATTGCCTGCTTTTTCTCGACCTGACTTAATTGTGAAGTAGTCTTCCCGACAGCTTTAGCGTACGCACCATAAATGTCCGTTAGGCTATCCGTAAATCCGAAAGCGGTCAACAGTCTTGGCTGCAGTTTCGCTATCGCTTCTACCATCTGTTCGGCTGCTTCCGAGCTGTTCATCCCTGCGATAGTGCCGGCATCTTGAGCTACCCTGACAACTTTAGCCGCGTCAGCGAGATCCAGTTGAGATTGCATGAAACGAGTCATTGCTTGTGTTGCGGCTTGCTCCGCGATCCCCAGCCCCATTACACTCTTTTTATATTCTTTGAGTGCGTCCAGAGAGGTGCCGGTGGAGTTAGCTACCGCAGCCATAGCCACATTCAGGGTCTCTGTCTTGGCGGAGGTTTGTAAAATGTCTTTGACCAGGCTGCCCAGGGACAGCCCGCCTAAAACAGCACCTATGCCCAGCATAGTTTTGCCGATTCCTCTTTTAAACGCCGTCAATGTCGCCTGCGTCTTCGCCAGTTCTTTTTGAACGCTTGTAAAATCCGCGCCGCCGCGAATAATTAGATTTTTCGCGCTCATTGTCCCACCTCCTTATCCCGATAAAAGTTTTCACAGATTAAACTGCTCAGTTCCATGGCTTCCGGCTCCGAGAATCCGGCATTTAACAGGCCGACGTAACTATCGATAGCGAGTGCCACAGGGCTTTGATCATAACCCCTGGCCTCGAATGCATCGATTAAATCGTTCAGTTTATCCTCGTCAAATCTTTTCATGGCTCTTCCTCCTTTCCGTTAAAAATATCTGACCGTCTCTGCTTCTCGGATCTCACCGTCAAAATCTAAGTATAATAACCGGATCTGTCCCAGCTCCGTCAAGCCCAGAGCGATCAGGGGTATTGTTTTTTCTTTCCCGTCATCATCCAGGGTCCTTGTGTATATGCCCGCCGGCGCCGGGATGATCTGAATGATTTTATCGGCCATGATTTCACCTCCTTAATTTCCTATTTGTCGGCATTGGTGGGCCTTAATTTCCATAGGATCCTTGGTCGGCCGCCGGTTTGTTCTTCGACTTTTTCTATCCTGTCGGTTTCCAACAGTTCTGCAATCGCATTTTTTATCACCGCTGATGGTGTGTTGCGCTGAAAGACACAGTTGCTGATTTCGGTCTGGCTGAGCTGTCCGCCGGCAGCTTCAAGTGCTATGAGGATTTCCTGCGCGTCACTGTTTGCCGTCTGCCCGGCGAAAATATATTGCGCGCTGCGGTCCGCATAGTCCCAAACGGCCCGGGCGGCCTTAATGTGTGCGGTTTTAATCACTGTGGAACAATCCAAAATGGCATAAATCAAAGACAGGCGCAAGACCTGAGCCTCCGCCCTAGCAGTTACTGCACCGTAAAGGCCAAGAACATCGGCGGCTAATTCTTCGTACAAAGCGCGCCAATATTTCCGCGCGGCGGGGTCCCTTTCGACCGGCTCGGTCACAAATGGAACCTTCCCCTGTGATGCACACGAATCCGATTCGAAGTCCTCAAAATCGTTTAACACATCGTGAAGTCCCGCGAATGACACAACTTTATTGATTTTGTACACCAGTTGATTTTGCACACTATCCGGCACGATTGCTCCATCTGGCAAAAGCTTGCTGCGAGTTGAAAGGATCCAAAGAAAACGGTTCGCAAATCCGTTGTAGGCCTCGGCGTTCTGTAAAAGCTCCATCAGTTCGTGTATCGTAATATGCCCTATAATCGATATATGTGCATCCGTCGCCCGGTTCCTGTCATTCTTGATGAGTGTGTTAAGGTTCCCCTTGTCCCATGCTTGTCTCACGACGGGACTTAGGGTATTCCCTTGTCTTGCCATTACCCTCAATGCCTGAGCAAATTCAGTTTCTAGCACCATCAACCGTTTGTCCGAAACCCCGGAATCCGTCAGCACTTCTTCATAATCTTTGACCCGGCCCTTTTCCTTTATGGGGACCCGGGTGAAAACTGGGTCGCGAACCGCGAATATCAGCCCCTCGCCACTTGATAAGCCTCCCGTAACCCTTGTTTTAGCCCAACGTTCATCAACGCTTTCAAGCAGCTGCAGAATCAAGTTTGCAGACATTCCTTTTCTGCCTTTCGCTGAATTTCCCACGATAACGGAAAAGAGATTGCAAAAATGTTGGTCGGCAGCAACCGGTGCAAAATATTTGCGGTGGATTAAACTACCGATCATTGTCAAAAAGGTTACTAGCAGGGCGTGGTTGTCCGCTTCACTGTATGGCTCTAAAGTTTCAACAACTTCGCCCGCAAGCCCATAAAAAGCAGCATCATCCATGGGATCGGGCCACGGCTTTTTTTTGATCTCGCCAAGTTCCCGGGGCAGCTCTCCTGACTTCTTGCGGCCGCCAAATTGGTCATAATTAGGCGGCAGGTTATCAAAGTCAGAATCATAACAGCCTGGTTCGTATTTTTCTCGAAGATCTCGCCATGTGTAATCCCTGCATCGATCGTGAAAACAAGAAAATTTTAAGGCACCGTTGGGTAACTGGATCAAACTGCTGGCCTGGTTTTGCTCGTGCGTCTGGTCCATTGGACAGGCCTCCAGAACGTAAATTTTGCCATATGTTGCCAATTTAACCTGCGCGACCTCGATCCCGTATTTCGCCAACCATTCGCCTGCATCTATCCCTTTCCCCGCCGGGGCCTGTGGTTGCCTCTTCTTTTTTTCTTCCTGCGCGCACGTCAGGGCGTCGTTTATTAGCCCTTTTAGATCCTGAGGATCTAGCGAAGCAGGGCATTCAATCAGTCCGCTTTGACGATGGGGCCGGTCCATGATATTATCGCCTTTTACTGCTTTTGTGCCATATAATTTCGTGATCCGCGAGGGATTGAATGTGGTTTTATCCACGGCGGCTTGCTGATCATCGAACAGTGCCCCCAGATAATTTAAAACTGCTCGTAAATTTGCCACGTTTTCCGGTGTGTTCAGCTGATCAATTTCTATTATGACGTGCGCGCCATTGCCGCTGTCCGCAAGCCAGGAATCAACCCCATAAGTCGCCAGGATGAAATCACGAATCGCCCGCGCCTTATCCACGGCGGCCGTTTTTTCTTCATCGGTCGCAGAAATTCCGGCCGGCCTGGGCGGGTCAACATCAATTAACAACTTTTTTAAACGTGGAATGTCATTATCGCCAGTCAGGGCGCTCAAAGTTTTTAACTTATTATTGCTTCGTGCCATAAGATCGGAAGGAACGGGGTTGATCGTCATGTAAATATTTGCTTTCCCATCCCACGATTTAATTGATGACTTTAGATCATCCAGATTATCAAAATATCCCGCGACCGTCGCCCGCCCTCTCGCTCTCGGGATTCGGACCTCGATCGGGAATTGAATAAAATCAAACAATGTGTTATAATCTGTATTAGTTATTTTCATTCCTCTTTCCCTTCTCTGCCCGCGGGTGCGGGCTTTTTTTATCCCTCCCCTGTTCTCTCTGCCAGCCAACGGTCCAGAGCGTTGACGGGTACTATCCACCGCCGACCAACTTTGACCGCGGGGAGCTCACCTGAATAAACCAGCTGCCGAGTGAAAGTTTCGGAGAGTCCGAGAGCGTCGGCTGCCTGCGGGATGGACAGGGCCAGTTTATTTTGCGCATCCATTTTTTTTATCATTTTTTACGCCCTCCCCGGCCCGCAATTCATCCATGGCTTTTTCGATTCTCTTCTCCACTTGTGGGTCCATTCGATCTGGTCGCCGAAGATAACGGCTCAGGGTGAATTCACTCACACCCATCACTTCGGCGATTTCCCACTGACGAAAACCAGAAATTAAGATTCGCTCCTTGATGTTCATTTTTTTTTCTCCTTTCTTGTTTTTGTTGCCCTTATGAAAAATTTAAGCTAAAATGAGGATATATAAAACCTTTATACATCTGCACATTCATCTGCAAGGAGAATAAACGCATGTTAAATACGTTTTTAAGCGATAAAAAACAAGATTTAGGTTCTCTGTGGTCTATAAAACTAAGATTTAGCCGTTTCTCTGATTATCAGATCAAAGTGTTGCCCGAATTGGTTTTATCCGCAGGAAATGAAAGAATAACCAAAAATAACGTTGAGATAGTTGCGGCTGTGCCGCCGGCACTTAAAAACCCGGGCCCAACTTTTAAAATTTACACACAAGCATCAGAATCTGTTTTTGAAAAGAATTTAGAAGCGAAAGATTTTTTTGAAGTGATGGCCCTTACGAAAGATATAAATCTACAAAAAGGCTTCGGACCTGAGACGGAGAAGGCTATACCAACGGAAGGGATCCTGGATCTGTGCAGAAAATATGGCTTTGATTTTAGTTTTGATGATCCGATCTGGCAGCAGCATAAAATCGCGGGGGTTGAGCTTCGGCACATAAAACGAAAGATGTTCCTGTTGCACTGGCGATTCTCAGTATATGCTGCACTTTATCATGAGGATTTTGACATGATGCGGAAGGTTATCCCGTCAAGTTTAATACCAACCAGCATGAAGGAAGCAGGCGAGGATCTATTACGGGCCGTGGCCATGGACTGGCTTAAACAGGAGGCAGGCGGGCGCGCAAACTTTGAATTAGACTTTACGCCAGAGGGGCCTAAGCTTGATATCATCACCTGGGATCTGTTTAATGCCTGTGACGTATTCCTGACCCTCTTAATAACCGTAGGAGACGCCGGTGGTTTTAAAATATGCGCTAATCCAGATTGCCGATCCTTCTTCATGATTGAAAAGGGCACGGGCAAAGGAAACAAGAAATATTGCGACAATTGCAACTATAAAACCGTCTGGTCCAGGGCTGACCGGGCGAGGAAAAAAGTGCTTAAAAACACATAATAACTATAAATATTTACTTAATTCGTACTTATTTCGTACTTAATTCGTTAACCCCCACGACATACTAAACCCCTATATACAGGGGTTTCCTTGACTTAATTCGTTTAATTCGTTTAATTCGTACATACTTTTATATTTAAGCTTTATTTGCTATGATAAATAAGCGCTCAATTTCACTAAATAAACTCACACGGCCCCAGATGTATATAATAATTCTTTAGGTTTATTTGTTGCAACCGTGTTGCAACAGGAATGATAAGCTGTAAAAGGTAAAAATAAACAGTGTGGATATAGCGGGCTTTGTGATAGGTAGTGATAGGTAAAAAGGCATAATATTCTAACTCCAAAACCGAGGGCTGCGGGTTCGATTCCTGTCTCCCCTGCCATTTTCGAAATTCAGGCCGCGCATATAATGCGTGGCTTTTATAGTAAAAGGAGGAAAAATAAATGTATTTTAAAGAGCCCGGACCGGTCAATACTGTCGATACCATTAAAGCGGCCCTTGCTGCTGCCAGGGAACGCGGGATCAAATATATTGTTATTGCCAGCAACAGCGGTGCCAGTGTTAGTCAATTATTGGCCGAGGACACCGCGGGCATAAATGTGGTGGCAGTTACCCACCATGTAGGCTTTAAAGATCCTGGTGTCGATGAAATGCCGGCTGAAGTCAGAGCTTCTTTGCAGGAAAAAGGGATCCCGGTATATACGGGGACACATTTGCTGGCCGGTGTGGACCGGGGTGTCCGCAATCATTTCGGCGGCGTTTATCCCGCAGAGATAATTGCCCAGACTTTAAGAATGTTTGGCCAGGGGGTCAAAGTGGCAGTGGAAATAGCTGTTATGGTACTGGATGCGGGTTTGATCCCCCATGGCGAAGATATTATTTCCATTGGCGGTACTGCCAGCGGTTCCGATGCCGCCATAATAATCCGTCCGGAACATGCCAATCATTTTTATGATACCGTCATTAAAGAAATAATCGCCATGCCGGTTGTAAAAAAATAAGAGATGTTCACCCATAATTAGTTTTAATCTTGCCCTGGTTTTTTAACCGTTAATACAATATGTGCCGCATCAATGCTGTATCAGAGGACTTTATCCCGGCCTTGCTTACGGGATGAGGTCTGTTTTCGCCTTGCTTTCTATATAAATCTTCTGGCTGGGCAGGGCGAATTCTATTTGTTCATCAGCAAATATCCCCATAATTTTTAAATTGACATCATTTCTGATAAACATGAAGTCCGATAACAGGCTGGTTCTGGTAAAACAATCTATATACAGATCCAGACTGCTGTCACCGAATTTTTCAAAATAAACTGTGATGGTATCGGCATATATGTCAGGATGATCCTTCAACAAATTTTTAATCTTCCCCATGGAAGATTCCAGTTTATCTAGTGGAGTGCTGTAAACCAGAGCCAGCCTGAAAGTAATCCTTCTCCTGCCGATACGGCTGTAATTGGTAATTGGTTCACCGGCCAGAGTAGAATTAGGAACGGTTACATAAGCCTGATCGAAGGATCTGATTCTGGTGCTGCGAAAATTAATCTCTTCGACAGATCCTTCCACACTGGGAGTTTTTATCCAGTCACCCAGAGTAAAAGGCTTTTCGGTAATAATGACCATGCCGCCAAACAAATTGGAAAGAAAATTCTGGGCTGCCAGGGCAATGGCCAGGCCTCCCAGTCCCAGACCGGCAATGAAGCCATTAACATTATAATTCCATTCCTGGGCAATGATCACGATGGCCAATGCTACAATTATAAAACGGATCGCATTGTTTAAAAAAGGGATCAAAATCTTATCCAAATGGAATGTATCTTTGATCTCATCAGGTAAATTACTGGCATGTTCGGTCATTCGTAATAAAGACCAGGCAATAAAGATTATAATGAGGGAGCGCAAAATATGGTGGATGCTATTCTGGAAAGATGCCGGTATCGGCAGGACGCTTAGCGCCGCAAAAAAACCTATTCCTATAAACAGGACCTTTATTGGTTCCTGCAAAGTTTCAAAAACCTGTACCCAAAATTCCATTTGATTTCTTTTAGCAATATTTTGCAGCCAGTTAAGGATATATGTTGACAGGAAGCGTCCCAGAATACAAAAAACCAGGAATATTACTGCAGCAATTATTATGGAATATATCCATTGGTGAAGCGCCAGGAAATCTACCATGGTATAATAACCTGATGATGCCAGTAAATCAGTCATCTCAGCGGTATAACTTCATAGCTATACCTTTCGACCTCCTTTATGCGAGCTTTTGCCGGTATCCAAACACAAAGGAGGGCATGAGCCCTCCACTGCATATTAACTGAAGATCATTAGTTCTTTTCTTCTTTTTCAAGTCGGGCTTTTTCGATTATTTTGTCAGTGTTCTGACCGGGAACCTCTTCATAATGGGAGATCTCCATTCTATATTTGCCCCGTCCCTGGGTCATGGATTTTAAATCAATGGTATAGCGGGCCATTTCGGCCAGCGGCACCTGGGCTTTAATTACCTGCATGCTGCCGGAGGGTTCCATGCCCTGCACCCGGCCCCGTTTACTGTTAAGGTCTCCAATGATGTCACCCATATATTGATCGGGAACTTCGATTTCAGCATTAACAATTGGTTCTAAAAGTACCGGGCGGGCAGATTCCATCCCTTTTCTGAAAGCCAGTTTAGCTGCCATTTTAAAGGCGATTTCAGAGGAATCAACTGCATGATATGATCCATCATATAGAGTCGCCTTGATATTGGTCACTGGATAACCGGCCAGGACCCCTTCTTCAATAGCTTCCAGCAGTCCTTTTTCTACAGCGGGGAAATACTGACGCGGAACTGAACCGCCGAATACCTTTTCATCAAAGACAAATTCGCCGTCGGCATAGGGTTCAAATTCTATCCAGACATGACCATATTGTCCGGCACCACCGGATTGTTTCTTGTGTTTGCCTTCCACTTTGACATTGGCCCGGATCGTTTCCCGATAAGGAATTTTCATTTCCTTGCTGACCACTTCAACCCCATATTTTTTGGCCAATTTCTCCTGAATTATTTCCAGATGGGTGTCACCCATGGTTTTTAAAATAGTCTGTTTGGTTTCAATGTTTTTCTCCACGATTATTGTGGGGTCTTCCTCCAGAATCCTGCCAATGGCACCGCTGAGTTTGTCCTCATCTTTTTTGCTCTTAGGTTCTATGGCCACACTGAAAGTCGGTTCGGGAAATACGATGGGATCGATTATGACGGGATTACCCTTGGTTGCCAGGGTATCACCGGTGACAGTAACCGACAATTTAGCCAGTGCCCCAATGTCCCCCGGTTGCATTTCTGCTACCTGGGCCTGTTCTTTACCGGTCATTATCAACAACTGGGCGATCCTTTCATCTTTTTCTTTATTGGCATTATATACTACACTTTCGCTTTTCATTTTACCGCTGATGATCCGGAAAAGGGTTATCCTGCCAATATAGGGGTCGGCAATGGTTTTAAAAACATGTGCCACCAGGGGATCGTTTTCAATATCCTTACCTGCTGCCAGCAGACTCTGGTCGGGGGAAGCCATGCAATCAACAATAAAGTCCATAACGGGAGTCGCACCCATATTGGGCAGTGCTGCACCGCAAAAGACAAATACAGCTGACCCTTTTACAGCAGCGGCCTTTATACCAACCAGGATCTCTTCATTGCTGAGTTCTTCACCTTCAAGATATTTGGTAAGTAAATCGTCATCCGCCTCTGCGGCAGCCTCAACCAGCTCTTCCCGATAATTATTAGCCTCATCCAGCATATCTGCCGGAACATCAGCCTCGGTTATTTTACCGCTGCCGTTTTCGATCAGCAGAGCCTTCATATTGATAAGGTCGACTACCCCTTTAAAATCCTGTTCTGCGCCGATGGGCAATTGAACAGGAACTATGTTGTCGGAAAAAGTATCCTTCATTTCATTTAAAGATTTATAGTAATCGGCATTTTCCCGATCCATTTTATTGATAAAGGCTATTTTAGGAATATCGGGGAAATCCCGCCAGACGATTTCAGTTTGAACTTCAACACCTGCCGTCGCAGACAAAACCACCATCATGCTGTCAGCAACATTAAGTGCACCGATAACCTCGAAATAGAAGTCAGCATATCCCGGTGTGTCAAGAAGATTTATTTTATGGTCCCGATACTCGCAGGGAACGATTGCACTGCTGATAGTTATTTGTTTTTTGATCTCCTCTGGCTGAAAATCGGAAACAGTGTTGCCATCATCTACTTTGCCAAGTCTTTTCAATACCCCGGTATTAAAAATCATTGCTTCCACCAGCGAAGTTTTTCCCGTACCTCCATGTCCCACAATCGCTATATTGCGTATTTTACTGGTAGGGTATTCCTTCAATTAAAAAACCTCCTCACAATTTTCTATGGATAAAAAAATGTTACTATACTTTCTATAAAGTATCAAAAAGATTTTGTTAAACATTTTATTTCTTCACATTGAAAACATAAAAGAAAAAATAAAGAATCAGAGCCGCAAATATAAATATTATAATTTGATAATACATTATCCCTTTCATAACATCCATCAACAAGGTAAACAAAATACCCATAACCAGAGGAAAAACCACCAATTTACTGAAAGGCTTGTCCGGATGTTCGGGATCCGATCTCCGCTTTTTTATATAACCTATATTAAATAATAGGAAAAAAAGAATGCAATTGATGATCAGGCTAAAATAGATCATCGCGGTCTCCTGTCTTTAATCAAGATATTCTTTGAACTTAATTCTATATTCGTTGATAAGATGATAATCAGTTAAATCAAGATGAATGGGTGTTACACTTATAAAGCCATCCCGAGCGGCAGCAACATCACTTTCCGGATCCTGCACTTCTTCCTTGATACCGCCGCCCATCCAGTAATAGCTGTTGCCCCGGGGGTCTTTCATTTCGTCAAAGAGATTCTCATAATTACGAGTCCCCAGCCTGGTTATGCGTATGCCTTTAATATGCTCTTCAGAAACTGACGGTATATTGACATTTAAAAGAGTATGGGGCTTTATCCCTTCCTGCATCAAACTTTTGATCATCCGCCGGGTAAAGCGGGCAGCAAAAGTAAAATCCATCTCCTCAGAAAACGAATCCAGGGAAACCGCTATCGATGGTTTCCCCATTATAACACCTTCTGCCGCTGCCGAAACAGTTCCCGAATACAATACATCTGTACCCAGATTAGGTCCGTGGTTGATACCGGAAACAATGAGATCTATGTCCTCCGGCACCAGTCGGCTGACAGCTAGTTTAACGCAATCCACCGGTGTGCCGCCAATGATCCAGGCGGATTTAACATCGATGATATTGCGGGGAACTACTTTAATGGGATCATATACAGTTATAGAATGACCGGTGGCACTTCTTTCCCGGTCAGGTGCCGCCACATAGATCTCAGCTATTTTTCTTAATTCACTTATCAGAGCATGGATGCCCCGGGCCGCAATGCCGTCATCATTAGTCACCAGGATTTTCAATTAAAAGCCGCCTCCCTTTCCAGCAGAGTGATATGGTTAAGGGGCCAGTAAATCATAAAGGCTTTCCCCTTGATGTGATCAATTTGCATCCAGGCCCCCCATGAATGACTGTCGAAACTGCTGTTACGATTGTCCCCCAGAACCAGGAGACTGTCATCAGGAACTGTCACCGGTCCAAAAGTATATAGGATTTCTTCCGCTACATAGGGCTCGTTTAATTCCCGGCCATCAATATGCACCTTACCATCTTTGATCTCCACTGTTTCACCCGGCAGTCCAATTACCCGTTTTAAAAAATCATCGGACGAATTAATAACTTCCGGAGGAGCAAAGACGATAACATCCCCCCGCTGAGGCTCCTTAAAACGATAAACAAATTTGCTGACCATGACCCGATCCTGCAATTGAACAGTAGGCAACATGGACCCGGTAGGGATGATCCTGCCCTCAATGACAAAAGTCCGCAGAATCATAGCTAAAATAAAAGCTATCAGTATGATACTGATCATTTCTTTAAAAAATTCTTTTACATCCTGTTTCAATTGCCCCACTCCAAAACTTAAAATTCATATATATTTACGGTCATCTCATTCTTTTCCTTGTTTTTGGTAAGACCAAACATGACCTTTTTCTCCTTCAGGCTCTTATTTAAAAAATCGACCATATAAATCATTTTATCATCGGCGGGAAAAGTTTTAACTGCAATTAGATTTAGTTTCCCTTTATCATCGTCCACTTCAGGTTCTCCCCTTTCCCTGTATATTTTAAGTTAAGCCCGATCTATTTACAAGTTTATGTTGCAGCTAACATAACAGCAGGCGCAGATCCTTGTGTGGAGGAAAAGAGATAAAGGCGAGGGTTTACCCACCGGAAGCCTCCATAGTAAAAGCCTTTTGTCAGAGTTCAGCCTTTCTCCTTACCACCAGCAGAAGACCGGGCTTTTCCGGAATACAATGATTGCTCCTGCACCGCATGAGCGAGACGCAGGACAGTCCCCCCCCCGGGAGGCTTAGCTCTACTGCTTTGCCCTGCCCGCCACAGGGATAGACCAGATACCAGCAATAAGCTACTGGTGTGGGCTTTACTAATCCCCCGCCACAGGGACGGGCCCTTCGTCTCCCCTTCGGCTCCGCTTCGCTCCGGACAAATGGTCCGTCCCCATGGCTCCTGCTTCCTCGGCCCCCGGCCGTTCTCCCCTAACCAGCCAACTAACCAACTAGCCCTCGGCCCCCGCGGACCGACAAGGGCGTCAGCCCTACACCCGCGCGCCAGCGCGGGTTCGCCTCACGCCTCACACCTTACTCCTCACTCTTTCCAACTTTCCTCTTTCTGCTTTCCCCTACCCAACTATCCAACTATCCAACTAACCAACCACAACATAACAGCAGCAGCAGATCGTCGCTACAAAAACGGCTAATCCCCCATCAGCACCGCTTCATTGCTGCTGAGAAAATACAGATAACTCTCCTTGACCCTCTTATGCAGAATGCTCTCTAAAGCCAGTTTATACAACTGTATCTGTATACGATAAGAATCAATTTTATTCTGGCGGTTTTCGGCATCGATATAATCGGTTTTATAATCCACCAAGACCAGTTCATCCCCCTCGGCAAAATAAAGATCGATGATTCCCTGCACCATCATTTCTTCCTCAGAATCATCAGCAATGCCGCTTAAAACCTCACTAGCTTTACAAATAAAATTAAAAGGCGTCTCTCTCCGGGCCAGATTTGAGGCCAGAGCCCTCTGCCCCAGGGCAGAATGATAAAAATTCAGCACTTTTTCAATTTCCACCGCTGGCGCTTCTTCAGGTTTCAGAAGTTGTTTGTCGACCATTTCCTGGATTTGCTCAAGTATCTCTTCGACACTGCCGACCCGCCCCAGATCAAGATGCTGCAAAACGAAATGAATGATGGTCCCCTTTTCAACCGCCTTGATCCCCTTACCGCTTTCGGCAAAAACCGGACGATGAATAAGGGCGGGCAGATTCAATTCCCCATGACTGAGGTTTTTTTCCTTATGCTGCTGAATCTGAGTAACGGATAGTTTCACCGGAATCTTCCCGGCACTCTTGTATGGATAATTCCAGTTTAAGCGGCTGTTAACCGTATCCTGCCAGGGACTTCCCGTATCCCGGCGGTAATTTATTAATCCCTGCCAGAGCTGTTCTTTTTCTGCAGTGTTCTTCTGCACATCAAGCTTTATGCTGTTTTTATTGATGACCTCAATATGCCAGCGGGATTCATGCCCCCGGATATCGCCGGAGTTCCAATCTTCCGCGGAGATCTCCCTTAATGCCCGTCCATCCTCATGGCGCATCAATACCATTCCCAGCCAATCAAGGGGAGATCTGGCCTGGGCCAGATTGTAAGGCGACGCCGCTTTGCTCCATTTCTTGACCCCTTTTTCGATATTCTTTACCGACCCCGTCATTATAAGTTTGACCTGGGCCCTAGTCATAGCCACATATAATATTCGCATCTCTTCGGACAGGTTTTCAAATTTAATCTTTTCTCCTATGGCATTACGCAGGATAGTACTGGAATAGGTCCTGAGACTGGTATCCACATAGCGGGGACCCAGACCCAGATCCTTATGCATCAGTATATTCCCCCTCATATCAGAAAGATTGAATTGTTTGCCCAGGCCCGATAGAATCACAATAGGAAATTCCAGACCCTTGCTCTTATGGATGCTCATTAATCTGACCACATTGTCATTTTCCCCCAGAGTCCTGGCTGTACCGATATCCGCCTGGGATGCCGATATTTTCTCAATAAAGCGCAGGAAACTGAATAAACCGTGCATGGTCGAGGTCTCAAAATTTCTGGCTTTGGAAAACAATAATCTTATATTGGCCATACGCTGAGTCCCCCCCGGCATAGCTGTTACATAATAAAGGTAGCCCGTTTCCAGCATCAATTGCCAGATCAGTTCCTCCAAAGGCAGATAGCGGGCCATCTTTTGCCATTTATCCAGATCTTCCCGGAATGAATTGATCTTTTGCTGCAGTACCCCTTCTTCCTGATAGTTCACCAGGGCCAGGTAAAAACTCTTATTGCTGCTGCTCAGGCGTATATGGGCCAGTTCTTCAAGGTTAAAATGAAAGACCGGCGATCTTAAAACACTGATAAGTTCGATATCCTGCCGGGGATTATCGATTATCTTCAATAGATTGATGAACATACTGATTTCCACTGCATCCAGGTAACCGCTGTTGACATCGGCATAAGAAGGTATCCCTTCACTGGTGAACACCTCGGTAAACACATCGATCCAGTTTTTATTGGTGCGCAGCAAAATAACGATGTCCTTGTAAATTACATCCCGGTATGTACCGGCCCCTTCATCATAAATTTTATTTTTTAATAATTCCTTTATTCTGGCTGCTGCCACATAGGCTTCCAGCTGGATCTGATTAAGTTCCCCGATTTCCTCCGGCATTTCCTCTCCGGCTGCAGGGTCCTGATTATCTATGAGGGTCAATTCCACTTCTTTCATGCCCTCAGTGATATTAATGTCATCTTTTCCCGGGTACAAAGCAGCATCACTGTCATAATCTATTTCACCAAAAGCCTGGGACATGATATTTTCGAATATATAATTGACCGCTGCTAATATATTGTCGGTACTGCGAAAATTCTTGCGCAGGAAGATGCGGCGGTCAATTTCATCTTCACCGTCTTTGAAAGCATGGTATTTCCCCATGAACAATGTAGGATCGGCCAGACGGAATCGGTAGATACTCTGTTTGACATCCCCCACCAGAAATAAATTGTCTTCATTTTTAACCAGATTTATTATGGCTTCCTGGACCTGATTGCTGTCCTGATATTCATCAACGAATACATAAGCAAACCGCTGGCGGTATTCGTAAGCCATCTCCTCGTGGCTTAAAACTTTTAATGCCAGATGCTCCAAATCACTGAAATCCAGCAGACCTTTTTCACTTTTTAAGTTTTGATAAATTGTGCTAAACCGGATAACCATTTTTTCCAGGTATTCCATGGCCGGATGCAGGCGGTTCAAATCATCCATCAGTTCCGCCAGGGATTTACCAGAAAAATTATTTTTTATGTTATCGAGAACTTTCTTCGCTTCGTCCCGAAAGTCTTTG
>JAAYZA010000106.1 GCA_012515055.1 Syntrophomonadaceae bacterium
ATCTGCCGCCAGAATTCTTCTAAAAGGTCCCGGTAGTTTATTATCCCGGGGTAATAAGTAATCTGCACCGCTTCCATGTGCCCGGTATTTCCGCGGCAGACTTCCTCATAGGTAGGATTTTCACTGTACCCGCCCGTATACCCCGATACCACCTTTTGCACCCCGGGCAAGTGTTCGAAGGGGGGGACCATACACCAGAAGCATCCCCCGGCAAAAGTGGCCTGCCGGGTTATTTTCTTTTCATCCATATCACAACCTCCTATAAGGTTAATCATGCCATTATTTCTATCCATTATGCAATAAATCAAGTTCTGGCAAAAGAGTAAATGAAATTTAAGATTTTTTGCTACAATTGGTGCGCGAAGTGTTATAATTAGTTAAAATATTCGAATTAATCGAAAAATTCAGGAGAATGGAGGGATTTTTTACATGAGTACCTATATGGATGAGTACAAAAAGAAATTGATAACAGCAGAACAGGCGGCGCAACTGGTCCAATCCGGTGATATTGTTGACTATGGGGCTTTTGCCACCAAACCCGTTGATTTTGATGTGGCACTGGGTCAGCGGGCTGGTGAAGACCTGAAAAACGTCTCCATGAGGTTTATCGGATCCGTTTTGCCCATACCGGAAGTATTGCTTAAAGACCCGGAGCAGAAAACCTTCCAATGTTTTAGCTGGTATTTTACTGCCCTTGATCGTAAAGCCGGAGATCTGGGTCTGGTTGCCCATTTACCCTTTAACTATCATGAAGCGACAATGCTGGCTTACAGCAATGAATACATGGATAGAATGCCCGATGTGTGGGTGTGCCAGGCGACCCCCATGGACAACAGCGGCTGTTTTAACTTTGGTCTGGGGAATTCACATTTACGGGGAACAGCCTTGAGTACCAAAAGGGCTGTAGTGGTAGAAGTTAATGAGAACATGCCTCTTTGTTTGGGGGGCAGTGACGAATACTTACATATCAGTGAAATAGATTATGTCATTGAAGGCAGTAATACACCCATATTTACCCTGCCCCAAATGCCGGAAGCCACGCCGGAAGAAAAGAAAATTGCCGAACTGATCGTGTCTGAAATACCTAATGGTGCATGCCTGCAGCTGGGAATCGGCAGTCTGCCTAATACCATCGGGAATTTGATAGCGGATTCCGATTTGCATGATCTGGGAGTTCAAAGCGAGATGTTCTGCGATGCTTTTACCAAGCTTTATAAAGCCGGGAAAATAACCAATGCCAAAAAGGCCCGGGATATAAACAAAAGTGCTTTTTCCTTCTGTCTGGGGACACAGGAAACCTATGATTTCATTGACGGCAATCCCCGCTGTGCATCATATACGGTGGATTATACCAATAATCCGGTCAATGTTGCTTTAAATGACAATATGATTGCGATAAATAATATTATGGAAGTTGACTTGCTTTCCCAGGTATGTTCTGAAACCTTCGGCTTAAGACAAATCTCGGGAACCGGCGGGCAATTGGATTTTGTCACTGGTGCCTTCCATTCCAAAGGGGGAAAAGCATTTCTGGCCTTTGCTTCCACCTACAAAGACAAAGAAGGCAAGATGTATTCCCGCATCAAGCCACTTTTGACTCCTGGTTCCGTTGTTACAGTACCCCGTACCGTAGTTCATTATCTGGTAACTGAATATGGACTGGTCAATATGAAAGCAACCTCTGTATGGGGCCGGGCGGAAGCATTGATAAATATTGCCCACCCTGACTTCAGAGATGAATTGCTTAATGCAGCCAAAGAAATGAAACTCTGGTCAAAAACCAATCGCATCCCCTTCTAATAAGGAACATCAATAATTTTTACAGCTGCCCTCTAAAAGAATGACATTTATACATTACCAGCCCGGCTACAGCCAGTACCACAGGTGCGATAAACAGCCGGGCTGGTTTATTTCCGGGGTCTTATCATGGAGGGTACTTTTTAGTTTCTTTGCCCAACCGGGATGAATACTGTCGGCGCTTTTTTATTTTAAAAGCCATTTACATATGATATATTAAACTACAAGGATAATTTGTTAGAAGGGGTGCTGGAAAATGAGTAAGTACCAGAGTTATAAAGAAACTGTTTTAGAATATAGTCAGCTGTTATCACAAAGGCGTTATACGGTTGGAACCGGGGGCAATATTTCTATGCTGATAGAAGGGGAGGATCTGATCGCTATTACACCCACCAGTATGGATTACTTTGGCATACATGTAGATGATATCTGCATCGTTGATTTCAATTTAGAGTTATTGGAGGGCAAATTCAAACCCTCCATTGAAACGGCGATGCATATCGAAGTGTATAAAAATCGGCGCGATGTTAATGCCATCATGCATACCCATCAGGTTTATGCCAGTATATTTGCATTGATCAATGAATCCATCCCGGCCATCTTCGATGAAGTCACCTTCAATGTGGGGCATAGTATCGATGTGATACCATATGGTTTGTCAGGCAGCCATCAGCTGTCGCAAAATGTGATCCATCAAATAAGCAATCGCTGCAATTGTTACATCATCCAGAATCATGGGGCACTGAGCATGGGAATATCGATGGAAAACGCCTTTCGCAATGTGGAATTGCTGGAAAAAGCAGCCCGTTCCTACTACTATGCTTTAAGCAGCGGCAGGCCCATCACCAGACTGCCGGATATGGTGGTAAAGGGTCTGTGTGAGCAATTATATGAACGGCAGGATAAGGAAATAGCCCGCAAAAAATTATTGCGGGAGAATAGATAGAAAAAGGCGGGAATTCATCCCGCCCTTTTTTTAACCTACCATTATACGGCCTTCCGCATATCTTATATCAACGGGTTTTTTACCATAAATCATGGAATAGGCAATGGTCAGTGGTCCGACCCGGCCTAGAAACATGGCAATAATTATAAGTAATTGTCCCAGTGTATCCAGATGAGGGGTAAGGCCCAGGCTTAGTCCTACGGTACCGGCAGCAGATATTACCTCAAAAGCTATGATGTTCAAGGGATAGTCATGGCCGATGGAAATCAGAAAAATCAACAGGATTATAAATACAAAGGCAATGCTGAAAACAGTGATGGCTTTTTGATAATCAGCATTCGCCAGCCTTCTTTCAAAGACCTCGATATCATTTTTCCCTTTCAAATTGCTGATAACAGCCAGAAAAAGAATGGCCAGAGTAGTTACTTTAACGCCCCCGGCAGTTGAACCCGGGGCCCCGCCGATGAACATCATGAACATCATGAAAATCTGGGTGGAAAGTGATGAATCTGCCATGTTCACCATGGTAAAACCACAGGTGCGGGTTGATGCCTGAAGAAATGAAGTAATGAAACTCTCTCCCGCTGTTAACCCCTGCAGGAGCAGGTTATTTTCCAGAGCCCAGAACAGGAGAGTTCCGCCCCCGACCAGAATGGCGGTGGTGATGAGGACGACCCGAGAATGCAGGGTGAGACTCCGCTCGCGGGGGTAATTTATCAATTCATAAATCACAATAAAGCCCAGACCGCCAATCAGCAAAAGTGCTGAAATGGTTATGGCCAGCATGGCATCACCGGTGAAACCCGTCAAACTGGCAAAATTACCGAATAAATCAAATCCGGCATTATTAAAAGCGGAGATGGAATG
>JAAYZA010000229.1 GCA_012515055.1 Syntrophomonadaceae bacterium
ATAAAGCCTATTATTGCTTCTGTCAGCCGGAGGAATTGGAAGCTGAGCGGCAGCAATCCGGGGAAAAAGGAGAAATGATCGGTTATTCCGGCAAATGCCGCTCATTGACGGCCGAGGATGTGGCCGCCAGGCTGGCCCAGGGGATAAAGCCCACCGTGCGTTTCCGGGTCCCTGAACATAAAGTGCTGGTGGTTGATGATCTGGTCAGGGGCGCGGTGATGTTTGAGACGGATTTATTAGGTGATTATATCATAGTCAAATCAGACGGCATCCCTACTTATAATTTTGCCGTGGTCATCGATGATTATTTAATGGAAATAACCCATGTCATCAGGGCGGAAGAACATTTATCCAACACCCCCCGGCAGATGCTGATCTATGATGCCCTGGGTTTTGAATTGCCGCAATTTGCGCATATTTCCTTGATATTAGGCAGTGATAAGCAAAAAATGAGCAAACGCCATGGGGCAACTTCCGTTTTACAATACCGGGAAAATGGTTATTTGCCGGAAGCCCTGTTTAATTTTTTATCCCTTTTAGGCTGGTCGCCGGAAGGGGAAAATGAAATCCTGCCGGCCCAGGAAATCATCCAGCAATTCAGTCTGAAAAGGGTGTCTAAAAGTCCGGCAGTATTTGATGTTGATAAGTTGAACTGGCTAAACAGCCAGTATATCAAAAAAATGTCCCCCTCTGAACTGGCTCCTTTATTAAAGCCGTTTCTGCAGGATTTCCCCTACCAGGAGGAATTGAACCGGCTCACCGAGGAACAGTATTTGCTGCTGGTGTCAGCGGTACAGGAACGGCTGGTTTCCCTTAAAGATATAAAAGAGGAAGCGGCGGCTATTTTTGCCCCCCTGGGGGATGACAGCTATGAAGAGGAAGCCCGCAAGGTCTTAAGCCAGCCAGCTGTTATACCAGTTTTGCAAGCTTTTAAAGAACAATTGACGGCTGCCGATGATGTGGAAGCTAATAAGCAATTGATCAAAAGAATTATCAAAGAAAACCAATTGAAACCCAAAGAGGTTTTCATGCCCCTGCGATGTGCTTTAAGTGGCGTTACCCATGGACCGGAACTGCCATTTTTGATCAGTATCTGGGGTGGAGAGGAAACCATTAAAAGGATCGATTACACTCTGTATATGATCGAAACAGCTGTGGAGGGCTGATGGATATCTTCCCGGTTGACATTTGGGCCGGGGGGTAATTATAATAATTTAAAATCATAGCAAATGCCATGAAGGGGAAAAGTAACTGCCCATCGCTGACAGAGAAAAAAGGTCACGGCTGTAAGCCTTTTACGGTAAGAGGGTAATGAAAGTGCGCCCCGGAGCAGATGTCCGCAGTTTGGCAGGCATATCCGGTTTAAAACCGTTATCATTTACGAGGGGGATGCATAAACTGCATTCAAAAAGAGTGGAACCACGGAAGCCTGGCCTTTCGTCTCTAGTGAGACGCCAGGCTTTTATTTTATAAATATTTAATGCCGGGCTATTTAGAGTCAATAATTGAACTGGCAGCGTTACCGCTGGTTTATTGGCCCCATCTGTCAGCCGAGAGAAAAGGGAAAATGGCTGGGGCAGCCAAGTAAGAGAGGTGAAGAAAAAGTGAAAGTTTATAATACTTTAACCAGGGAAAAACAAAAAATGGATCTTGATGCAGTTGTGAGCATGTATGTCTGCGGACCTACCACCTACAATTATATTCACCTGGGCAATGCCCGGCCCCTGGTGGTTTTTGACACCATCCGCCGTTATATGGAATACCGGGG
>JAAYZA010000235.1 GCA_012515055.1 Syntrophomonadaceae bacterium
ATCACACTGGCAATCTGCCATTTCATTTGTAATGGCTGTTTGGCTAAATGGACGGCGTTCTGCTCCAGGTCGTCTACTGCCATTATATTGGCTTTCAAAATATTCTTGCCCCTGTTTTTAAGATAAACTATATCAGTAATATCAAAAGGGTTTAATCTCTCCATCAACATCTGATAGTTTTTTTCAAACAAATCCTGCATATCAGGCATCACAATGAACATAGGCTCTTCCACCCACATACTATTTGCCTCCAGAGGCAGCAGGCGGGTAATGCTGATCATTCCCGGCACAATACTTTTATGAACATTAACACCAAAATTCCCCTGAGCATTATACTGTTTACCGGTAAAATAATCTTCAAAAATCAATTCATTTCTGCCAGTTGGTTTAATTTTATAGGCACCGACATGACTGGTCATTAAATTGAAGGCGGCGGTTTTTAAACTGCCGGGGAATCTTTTCGCCTGGTTCTCCCAGAACAGATTGGCAATGGTACTGCTGTCATTATTTTGACAATCAAGCTCATAAAACTGCTGATAAAACTGTCCATAAATCTTTTTATTGCTTTCATCCCAGAATTTGCCGGCTGTATTGATATTGTCATAGAAATCCTCATGTACTTGTTGTTCTGTATGCCCCCACTCTTCTTTCACAGAATAGGAGAAGAGTTTTAAATGCTGTTTCACTTCCTCATAAGCCCTTATTTTTTCCCGGTTGTTGATTTCATTCCAAAAGGGATAAGCAACCAATTCAGTATTAAAATCCAGAGGTATATTCTGGAAGTGGCGTATGATCAATTGCGCCTTTTTACTGACCAGACCGGTGGAAACGTTAAATTTTTTGGCTACCTGAGCAAAATTAACCTTTTGACCTTTCAAGTTCCAATAGCTGTACTCCAGGGAAGCCAGCCATTCGCGGGTCTGTGATATTTTAGGCCGGTATATCTTGCTGAATTCGTTCCAGATAAAAAGTATCCAGCCCAGCATTTCCTTATCCGGCGAATTTTTACTGTAAAAATCAAAAGCAGCGACAGCCACATTGCGAACCTCTTCATTGACCCAGTTATAAACGGTGACAAAATTGCTCAATTCCTGGGTGGTTCTATGTCTTCTGGCCTGTAATACAATCGCTTCCGGCTGCATCATTTCCCTGGAGATCCCTTCTCGGTCCAGATTAAGCCTGGTACGGATGACGGCAGTGGGGAAATAGTACTCCCCCCGACTGCGGGCCAGAAGCTCAATAGTCTCCAGTTCACTGAGCAAGCCTTCCAGCAGTATCCTGCCCCGGGTATCTTTTATAGCCTGCAAAGGGGTCCGTTCTTCCAGTTCCAGATGGGGCGTATTGATCCATTCTTCGTAATACTTGTCGTGCATCACTTCTACTAATATTTCTTCGGCCTCCTGTTCCGAAGAAAAGCTATAGCCATCCAGCCACTCCGCTGATTGAGAATTCGAAAGTTCCTCCCATATTAAACTTATCCTCTGGGCGATATTAATCAAATCATTCAATTCATCGGCGGAAACTATCAGGTTTTTTTCCGTTAAATAAAGGCGGGTAAATGAGGCATTTTTATTATTCCAGGTAAATTTGTACAAATTATCCCGTTTTTCCAATAATGCAAATTCCAGGCTGTCCAGTAACTTTTGTCGAAATCGGTCACTATCATAAACCGTAAAACTTAAAGTACGCGATTTTAACCGATTCTTTTTGATCCCCTTTTTCAAATCCATCATCAGCCCACAGGCAACTTCGGCAAATTCCTTTTGAAAACACGCTGGATCGGCTATTCCTTCCTCTGCCCTTATGGAGTTTATTTCTTCATATAAATAATGCCGATTCTCGGAAAATGTGGCCCGGGGTTTCCCGACTATAACAGCCGTATTGCCGATATTTGCTATGCGCGCAAATAACAACAGACCTTCCTGGAGAATACGGTTTAATGAGCCCATATCTTTTTCCAGGATGAACTCCC
This sequence comes from Syntrophomonadaceae bacterium, assembly GCA_012515055.1. Taxonomy (GTDB): domain Bacteria; phylum Bacillota; class Syntrophomonadia; order Syntrophomonadales; family Syntrophomonadaceae; genus UBA1368. The sequence continues at coordinate 1,973 of JAAYZA010000235.1, forward strand.
GACTGGTCAATATATCACGGACAGCCAGTGTATTATTCTTTATCCACAGGATCCGATAAATGGACAAATATGATTCTTTCAAAGCTTGAAAGATGGGAATATATTTTTTGTCCAATTTTTCATCGTTTTCTGCCAGATAAAAATCGATAATGGGGGATACATCTTTTTGAAAACGAAAATTGATTATGAACCATTCGCGGAAAAGGGGGACAAACTCCTCATCTATATGATGATCCTGGGCATAAGAAGTAAACCGGCTGTAGGCTGCCGATTCCCAATTATAAAAGTATTGTCTGGCATAATCAGCAAGTTCCCCTACCGCATTATCGATCAGACTATTATATTTGTTTTTTCTGCCTTTGGCGAAATGAAGAATAACGCCGCTTTCGGCCGCCCCACAGCATTGATTATAGGGTTTATTGCTGCCACAGGGACATAAAGATTCATGACTTGGTATATTAGCCATGTTAGGATCCTCCCCCAAATTCTAAATAGCTTTTACCAAGGGCGAAGTTTAAAAATAATGTATAATTACCGCGAATAAAATTGCATTATCTAGAAAAATAAAAACACTTCACTTACTATAATATCAAAAAAAACCCCTCGGGTTTTGATAAACTATTCACTAATCGTAAAATATCATTTTTTTATCCAGCTTCAATCCCTTTCTTTCTCGTTTTCAAAATGGGAAAAGCGTACCAGATAAAACCTGATACGCTCCCCCACAACTGCTTGTTTTTATTTTTCTTCCGGGATCCTCATGGCATAGAAAGAGCGCCATACAAATATCAATGCAATGGCAAAGAACACAATGCCAACGAAAGGCGCAACATCCCTGAATGCCTCGGAGATGGAAATCTCCATAGCCAATAAACCAAAAAGAGTTGTAAACTTGATGATGGGGTTTAAGGCTACCGAGGAAGTATCCTTAAAAGGATCCCCAACGGTATCTCCTACCACTGATGCTTCATGTAAGGGCGTACCTTTTTCCTGCAGATCAACTTCAACTACCTTTTTTGCATTATCCCAGGCACCGCCGGCGTTAGCCATGAATACCGCCTGGAATAAGCCAAATACTGCAATAGCGATGAGATAGGAGATAAAGAAAGCCACCTGGGCGTTTCCGGTCTTAGGGGCCGACAGCAGCGCAAAAGCCAGCGCAAAGGAGAAAATCACAATAAAGATGTTGATCATGCCGCTTTGTGCATACTGGGTACAAATTTTAACCACTTCTTTAGAATTTTCCATATTAGCTTTAGCATCAGAATCTTCATCCAGATTAATATTGTTTTTAATAAACTGGACTGCCCGATATGCTCCGGTAGTAACCGCCTGGGTAGATGCCCCGGTAAACCAATAAATAACAGCACCCCCGGCAATAAATCCTAAAATCGTATAGGGGTTTAACATATTAAGAATAGTTATGGGGTTAACCTCCAAAACGCCCTCGATAACCAGAATGATAGAGAAGATCATGATGGTGGCACCCACTACAGCAGTACCAATCAATACCGGTTTGGCAGTAGCTTTAAAGGTATTACCCGCACCGTCATTGGCTTCCAGATAGTATTTGCCCTTATCAAAATCAGGTTTGAAACCGAAATCTTTCTGGATTTCTTTTGCGATACCAGGAATTTCTTCAATCAAAGAAAGTTCATAAATGGATTGTGCATTATCAGTTACCGGTCCATAGCTGTCAACAGCAATTGTTACCGGTCCCATTCCCATCATTCCAAAAGCCACCAATCCAAAAGCGAATATCGACGGATAAATCATGATTTCACTCAAGCCAAATCCACTGACTACATAAGCCCCAAACATAAGAGCCAAAAATACCATGCCTATCCAGAAGGCGCTAAAATTACCGGCCACCAGACCCGACAGGATATTTAGCGAAGGTCCTCCTTCTCTGGAGGCTTTCACTACTTCCAGTACATGGGTCGATTTGGGACTGGTAAATATTTTAGTAAACTCGGGAATCAAGGCTGCCCCCAGGGTACCAAAACTGATAATGGTTGCCATGGCCCACCACAAACCTGTCAGCATTGTCTCGGTTCCCGCACCGGGACCCAGGAGATAGTAACTTACTGCAAAGGTGCTGACAATGGAAAGAATAGAAGTGATCCAAATAAGGCTGGTCAGCGGTTGCTCAAAGTCCATGTCAACGGCATCGCCAAATCTTGCCTGGCTGACAGCTTTATTAATGTAGAAGGAAACCACCGAAGTGATAACCAGAAGTACACGCATAACAAATATCCAGGTGAGCAGAATCGTTTGCAGTGCAGGCGCAACAGCCAGAACAATAAAAGTAACCAGGGCAACCCCGGTCACCCCATATGTTTCGAAACCATCAGCAGTTGGGCCGACGCTATCACCAGCATTATCGCCAGTGCAATCAGCAATAACCCCAGGATTTCTCGGATCATCTTCTTTGATGCCAAAGGCGATTTTCATCAGGTCAGCACCGATGTCAGCAATCTTGGTAAATATGCCGCCGGCAATACGCAGGGCACTGGCACCCAGTGATTCACCAATGGCAAATCCAATAAAACTGGCACCCGCCAATTCCCGGGGGACAAAAATTAAAATGACCAGCATCATGATAAGTTCAACACAAACCAGCATAGTACCAATGCTCATGCCAGCATCCAAAGCTGTGTTCAATACTTTAAGAGGTTTTCTTTCCAGCGAGGAAAATGCTGTCCGGCTGTTGGCCAGAGTATTCATGCGGATACCATACCAGGCGACACTGTATGAGCCAAGAATACCAATTACCGTCCACATGAGGATGAATAAAACTGACCCGATGGGCATTTTAGAAAGGAAACCAAAGTAAAAGGCAATACACAGACCTATAATAAGGAATAATGCTATAAGAAATTTACCCTGCTGAATTAAATAAATCTTACAGGTCTCGTATATGGTGTTGGCAACTTCCAGCATGCTTTTATGGGCTTGATATTTTTCCACCTTTTTATACTGGTAGAATCCAAACAGCATTCCCAGGACGCAAACAACCATACCCATAATCAGCAAAGACACCTGTGAAGCTTCCAATTGAGGCAAAACGAGATTGGCTTCACCCGCAAATGCCAAAGATGGTGAAAGCGCAAGCAAAGGCAGGCTTAACAACCCCCCCTGCCAAGTCCTCTTCCAGCTAATAAGCTTCATTGAACCGATCACTCTCCTTTTAAATTATAAGTAAAAAACGCCTGTTAAGGTAATTTATACAGGCCCTTACTAATTACTACAATCATAGAATTTCTTAATCATAAATAAAAGACTAGTTTTTTGTCATTTCGAACTCTTATATACGATTCTGGTGATTTAAGATAAATTTATCATATCCAGTGATAAAATTACTATTGCACTCTTGACTTGCAGTTGGCTTAATGTCAGTATAAAGTGTCAAGGTTTTTTATAAATTGTTACTTATGAAAATATGAACGTCATGTTTTTAAAAAACAGTGTGCAACTCTGGGGCACGCTGTTTTTTCATATCATGCCTCCCGGGCAGAGAAGTTTTAACTGTCTGTTTTGTCACTAAATCTATTTTCTCCTAATATAATATTATTAATAATTCCTCCGACAAGGATTTGAAAAAATGATATATGCCAGTCGTTTTTTGCGCCGCGATAATGTTCCCATGAAAGGCCCCGATATTGAAACTCTGCAGGTAAGCCTGAAAAAAATCGGTTTTTTTTCCGGACCAATTGACGGTTTATATGATGAAGCAACGGAAAGAGCCGTCATTGCCTTTCAAAATTCCCGTTTTCTCGTCGGCGACGGCATCGTCGGGCCTGAAACATGGATAAAATTGAAAACCACTCCCAGCTTTAGTCTGCCCTATCAACCCGACTATCAATCTGATTTGCCCCTGATCAGCATTGATATTTCCAAGCGGCGTTTAACCTTCAGCCAGAATGGCCAGTCCCCCAAAGTTTATAAAGTTGGAGTTGGCAAGAAATCCACCCCCACGCCTCTGGGTAATTGGTCAATAGTTCAAAAATCTCTTAATCCCGGGGGACCTTTCGGAGTCAGATGGATGAGACTGAGCATTCCCTGGGGGGGTTACGGCATACATGGGACCAATAATCCTAAATCAATAGGCCGGGCTTACAGTCATGGCTGTGTCCGCATGTATAATAATGAAGTGATCGAACTATATGATTTGACTCCCGTGGGCACGCCCGTTAACATTCTGGGTCAGGCCTATACCGGCAGACTTTTACAGTCCGGACTTAAGGGCTCTGATGTGAAAGAGGTCCAATTGATACTTAAAAAATTTGGCTATTATAAATATAAAGCCGATGGAGATTTCGGCCCCCTGACCGAGGCAGGGGTGAAAAAATTCCAGGCCGATAATGGCCTGATAATAGATGGTATAGTCGGCCCGCAAACCCGCTGGGCATTACAGAAAAAGCAAGCGATGATGACTGGTGACACCGAACCTTAGACTCCCTCTTCCTCCATGACCTTGATGGCCATACTAGGGCATTCATCCAGACAAACCCCGCATTTGATACACAACTGGTCATCGATTGCATAGGGTCCCATCTGATTAATCGCTTCAACAGGGCAGACATCGGCACATAAACCGCAGGAAGAACATTTTTCCTCTATAATAATATATTGCATGAATAACACCTATAACTGCGAAGATATAACCAATTTTTGCATATTATTGGTACCTTCAATGGTGGTCAGGACCCGGGCATCCCGCACCAGCTGTTCAATAAAAGATCCTTTTTCACAGCCCGCCGCCCCCAGTATATCAGCTGCCTGAGCCGTAACTTCCTGAGCTATATTGCTGGCCGCCATCTTGGCCATGGCAGAAGACACTGAATAATCACCGCCTTGATCCATCAGCCAGCACGCCTTCCAGGTGATGAGCCTGGCCATTTCTATTTTTGTCGCCATTTCGGCCAGAGCAAAAGCGACGGCCTGATGCTTCCTGATAGCGGCACCGAATTGCCAGCGATTTTCCGCATAATCCAGAGCAGTTTCGTAAGCAGCCCGGGCAATTCCAACTGAAGTTGCTCCTACCATGGCCCGGCCCAGATCAAAGGTCTGGGTGAGCAATAAATAGCCGCTGCCCGCTTCATCAATTTTAATCACATTGCCTTTGTCAATACAGGCATCATTGAATATGGCTTCGCCTATATATAAATGGTCCAGCCCTATTGTCCTCCTTTTAATTCCCAGAGAAAAGCCCTGGGCCGCCCGCGGCACGATAAAAACCCTCAAGGCAGATTTTCTCTTATTTTCAGCAACAGCCCCGATCACCGCCATAAATTCCGCCCGATCAACATTGATCACCCAATCCTTGCGGCCATTTAAAACGAACCCTCCATTATCTTTAGC
>JAAYZA010000261.1 GCA_012515055.1 Syntrophomonadaceae bacterium
CACGCTTTTACCATAAAGTTTTTTACCCCCAGTGGACAGCGGTGACTCCAGATTCCCAAAGGTAATGTCAGCCTTCGCCATATATCCGTCCAATGCACTAAAAGGATAATTATATCCCTGCTTTTCGATGGCTTTGCCCACATTACGCCCCAGCATGACATCACCCACTGCTGTCAGACTGACTGCGGCGGAGACCTGTGGCGGGAAAACATCGTCCTCTTCAAGAGCAGCAGCCTCTGGAATGAGAATACTTCCGGCGGAAAACTGCGCCCAGGAACCCTCGTCCTCCTCAAGGGCAGCGGCCTCCGGAATCAGAATATCTCCGGCGGAAACCTGTGCCAGTGCACCCCCGTCCTTTTCTACGGCAGTGGCGTCTAGAATCAGAATACCTCCTGCGGCTAAGAATAATACCATCAAGGGCAGAATATAAAACCAGTATTTTTTTGGCATTTTGACAACTCTCCTTCCCATTATTATTGTTACTTGGAAATAGAAACCCCTGGAAACATCAAAGCAAAATCCGGCCAAGACATTTACCAATTATATATAATTATGCACATATCATAACATTTGTTCCTTTTATTTACAATTGTTTTTAAAAATATCCGCACAAAAAAACCTGTCAGGAAAATCAAGGGTTTTTCCACAGCCAGGTTTTGTTAATGCTTATATGATCAATAATTTATTTCAATTCAACAACGGTCACTCCATGTCCGCCTTCTTCCAGGAGTCCGTCACGGTATGATTTAACATAATAATGTCCCCGCAGATAGTCGCGTACTGCCAGACGCAGAGCCCCGGTCCCTTTGCCATGGATGAGCCTTACCGAATCCAGGTTAACCAGATGGGCATCTTCCAGATACCTCTCGATGATTTCCAGTGCTTCTTCCGCCTTTTTTCCCCGCAAATCTATTTCTCTGGATATATGTTTGGCTTTTTCCAGATAGGTCTCATGTCTGACCCGGGCAATTTTTTCTTCGGCTGATTCTGTTTTCACCAGTTCCTGCACCTTAACGGTCAATTTAAGGATACCGGCCTGCACCAATACTTCCCCCTGTTTATTGGGGCCTTCCACCACATAGCCCTTCTGTTTGATATTCCTGATCAAGACATAATCACCGGGTTTTATATGGGCCTGATCGGCCTGGCTGCGATTATTGTCCTGACCGTCATTTAAATCGATCTGTTTCAATTTCTGGCGGGTCTGTTCCACCTCATGCCATTTAGGCGGATTGTCCTTCTGTTTGAGGAGTTCTTTCAATTCACCAATGGCTTCATCAGCCTGGTCTTTAACATTTTTGAAATACTGCCGGGCTTCTGCCCGGGCTTTATTAAGGATCGCTTCACTTTCTTCTATCATCTTTTGCTGCTGCAGGGCCAGTTCTTCTTTTTCCTGCAATAATTGATCCCGGGTCAGGGCAATTTGTTTCTCCGTTGTTTCATACTGATTTCTTTTTTCCTGCAGTTCCGTCAGCATCTGCCCGATTTCCACTTCTCTTTTAGGCATGAGCTTCCTGGCCTCTTCCACCAGTTGCTGATCAAGTCCCAACCGGGCAGCTATCTGCAGGGCATTGCTCCTGCCGGGCATACCGATGGTAAGCTTGTAGGTGGGCAAGAGTTTTACCGGATCGAATTCCACCGAGGCATTTTCCACCCGCTCATTTTGATAAGCAAAATATTTCAGTTCACTGGAATGAGTGGTAACAACTGCCCGGACTCTTTTTCTTTTCAGTTCTTCCAAAATGACCCGGGCCAGTGCTGCACCTTCCGCCGGATCAGTCCCCGCTCCCAATTCATCCAGCAGAACCAGGGAGCGGTCATTTATCTGCCCTAAAATGTCGATTATATTCTTCATATGGGAGGAAAAAGTGCTCAAGGATTGCTCAATACTTTGTTCATCGCCTATATCGGCAAATATCCCCTCAAAAATAGAAATCTGGCTGTTTTCCCGGGCCGGGATGAAGAGCCCGCACATGGTCATTATAGTCAACAATCCCAGGGTCTTTAAGACCACGGTCTTGCCGCCGGTATTAGGTCCGGTAATAATTAAAATATCATAATCCTCGCCCAGTTTGATATCAACGGGAACAGCTG
>JAAYZA010000231.1 GCA_012515055.1 Syntrophomonadaceae bacterium
ACTGCATAATTGCCCCTAATCTATTTACTGCAGGTATAATAGCACAAAATATTGTGGTGATGAACTCTCCGCCAAAAATGATTTGAACTGGCCGGGATTTAGTTTAAAATAGTTGTGGGGATATCAAATTGCGGGGGTAATTTTATTGTGCGATTTTTCTAAAATAGACTATGTGAAAATCACTTTGTTAATCACTTTTTTCACCGTTATCGGCCTGGTGGTCCTTTTTACCCAGCCGGCACTGCTCGTAGATTATCCCGAAAATGACACCATATTGACGGCGGAGGATTTTATCGTCAGAAGTGATACTGGTGAGGTCACAGTCGGCCTTTCATCCTGGGATCAGGTCATAGGGGTGTTCCCTGGAGGTGAAATTCTGGGGAAGAGCACTGTTTATCGTCCTTTATCCGACAATTGCCTGCTGCAGTTTACCAAAGAGGAAAATATCCTGGATAAAATGCATATCTATGGAGATTATCTGACAACCAGCCGGGGCATCAAAATTGGTGATCCCTTTGCTGATGTTGAGGCCCGCTACGGATCGGATTACACTAAAATGACCCGGGCGGACAGACAGGGCTATTTCGAGGCTATTTATGGCTGTGACGGTAATAATGATATTATCTTCCATGTTCAGGATCAAATGGTAGTGAAAATCATTCTGCAGCGAGGAATAAGCAGGGAATAAACAGGCAATTGATGTTGACGGTCTCTTTGACAGATGATAATATATATTAAATTATCCAGCTATATATCTCTTATCCAGAGTGGCAGAGGGACTGGCCCGATGAAGCCCGGCAACCAGCTTTAATGCATGGTGCTAATTCCTGCAGGCTATATGTCTGGCAGATAAGAGCGAGATTCGTTAACTTGCCTCTTTGTGTCAGACAAAGAGGTTTTATTTTGAGCGGGAGGTCTTACTTTGATTGAAATATCTAATCTTACTAAAATCTATAAAACTCCCCAGCATGATGTCCTGGCTCTGGATCAGGTCAGTTTGAAAATCAACAAGGGCGAAATTTTTGGCATTATTGGCTTGAGCGGTGCTGGCAAAAGTACCTTGATCAGGTGTATCAATATGCTGGAGAAGCCTACCAGCGGTTCCATCATGGTTGATGGACAGGTCATCACTTCTCTGGCTAAAAAGGATCTGCGCCAGACCCGGCAGAAGATTGGCATGATCTTCCAGCAGTTTAACCTGCTGTCATCACGCAGTGTTTTTGATAATATTATGTTTCCCCTGGAAATAAGTAAAGTACCAACAGTTGAAGCCCGGCAAAGAGTCCATGAATTACTGGAAATTGTCGGTTTGACTGATAAAGCCCAGGTTTATCCCGATCAGCTTTCCGGCGGGCAGAAACAGCGGGTAGGTATTGCCCGGGCACTGGCTAACCGGCCTAAATTGCTTTTATCCGATGAGGCTACTTCTGCCCTGGACCCGCAGACAACCAAATCCATCCTTACACTGTTGAAAGATATCAATCAACGGCTGGATCTGACCATTTTACTGATAACCCATGACATGAACGTGATCAAACAGGTTTGTGACAGAGTGGCAGTTATCGATAACGCTCAGATCGTAGAAACAGATGATGTGTTAAAGATTTTTTCCAATCCGGGTACACCCACTTCTAAAAGCTTCATCGATTCCATCGTTAAACAGGAAATCCCCGATGAGGTTTTCCGGCGGGGGTCTGTTAAAGCCGGGCGTCTGGTCAGAGCTTCCTTTATCGGTGAATCAGCCGGGGAACCCATAATATCATCCATGATCAAAAATTTTGATATCCAGGCCAATATAATGTATGGCAATATCGATCGGGTCAAGGACACCCCTTTTGGCAATCTGGTGCTGGAACTGGTTGGAGAAGAAAATGTTATTGATGCAGCCGTTGATTATTTACACCAACAAGGTTTGGAAATAGAGGTGCTGGAAAATGTTTGAAATAATTGCAGCTATCGATTTAAACAGCTGGATAATAAGCCTCTTCGGCGATAAAACCTGGATCCCGGAAAAAATCCTGATCGCTACCTGGGAGACCCTTTATATGGTGGGTATTTCCACTTTTTTAAGCTATATACTGGGGCTGGTTTTAGGGATCATTTTAGTCATAACCACCAAAAACCATGTGGCAGAGAATAAATCCATCAACCTGGTGCTGGGGGCCATAGTTAATGCCACCCGTTCCATACCCTTCATCATCTTTTTGATCCTGGTCATCCCTTTGACCCGCTGGATCGTAGGCACCTCCATCGGGACAATCGCCTCCATTGTTCCCCTGACTCTGGCAGCCATTCCCTTCGTCGCCAGACTCACGGAAACATCTTTGAAGGAAATCGACTGGGGTCTGATTGAAGCCGCTCTGGCCATGGGGGCCAGTACCTGGGAAATCATTACCAAAGTGCTGTTACCGGAAGCTAAACCTTCATTAATACTGGGGGTTGCAATAACTACCATAAATCTGATCGGCTATTCAGCTATGGCCGGAATCGTGGGGGGAGGTGGACTTGGAACCCTGGCATATTATTACGGTTATCAACGTTATGAAGATTCAATAATGTTTATAACTGTAATCGTCTTGATCATAATGGTTCAGGCTTTCCAGATGATTGGCGACAGCCTGGCCCATCGCGCAACAAATCAAGGGAGGTAGTGGGAATTGAAAAAGTATCTTGGATTGTTATTAAGTGTGGTTTTGTTGGTAGGTCTGGTGGCTGGATGCGGCGATAATGCAAAAAAACAGCCGGTCCCCGGCAATGAACAAGTATCCAAACTGGTGGTTGGTGCAACCGCTCAGCCCCATGCGGAAATTCTGGAACAAATCGTTCCCGTCCTGGCTGCAGAAGATATCGATCTTGAAATCAAAGTCTTTACTGACTATGTTCAGCTGAATCCGGCTTTAGAAGAAGGCACCATCGATGCTAACTTCTTCCAGCATGTTCCCTACCTGGAAAATTTCAATGCTGAAAATAAGAGTGATCTGGTCTGGACAGTTAAGGTCCATACCGAACCAATGGGAATCTATTCCAAGAAAATAACCGACATCAAAGATCTGGCTGATAATGCCATCATCGGTATCCCCAATGATGCCACCAATGGCGGCCGGGCTCTGGCTGTTCTGGAAAGTGCCGGGATCATCAAGCTAAAGGAAGGCGCGGGAGTTACTGCTACTGATGCTGATATCGTGGAAAATCTAAAAAACGTTAAAATCACTATGATGGATGCAGCCATGCTGCCCCGTACTCTGGAAGATGCTGCAATATGCGTCATCAACAGCAACTATGCCCTGGAAGGCGGTCTTAATCCGGTTAAGGATTCCATCTTCATGGAAGACAAGGATTCTCCTTTCGCCAATGTAATTGCAGTGAAAAGCGAAAAAGAAAATGATGAGCTCATAGCAAAACTGGGTGCTGCTTTGCAGACGGAAGAAATGAAGAAATTCATCGAAGACACCTATGAAGGTGCCTGTGTACCGGCATTTTAAATTAAAGTAATTTCTTAAAAAAAGGTTAATGCCCTGTTCTGTATAGGAAACTGGCAGGGGGCATTAACCTTTTTTGTTGCGTTTTATAATCCGGTAAAATAGAGCGATCGGACCAGGATTTTATTCCTGGTCCGATCGAGGGGGGATGGGGAATGTATTTTATTAAGAGGAGTAAACAATTATAATTTATCTAAAACCTTTTGGGCAATGATTTCGGGTAATTGGTGGGCGGAATAAGCTCGGTCGTCTACAAGATCTCCGCCCACTATCACCCATTGTCTGGCTTGATCTTCTATTTCTTTCAAATCCACACAGGCGGTGTGGCATCCAGCTACAATTATTCCTACATCTGCACCTTCGGCCACTATTTCAACTTCTTCGCTTTGTTTTAGAATTTCTATTGCTGCTTTCAGTACCTTAACTCTGTCAATGATCACATTGCAGCCGCCGCAATATTTGACCCTTAGTTTCATTAAAACTATAACTCCTGTCAATTAAAGATCAAGCATTAATTAAACTGGGCAGTGATGCTTTTTTTCCTGGTTCATCCTGTTGTGATCCATTGCTGCCAATAGTGATGCAATTATGGTTCATGCCTTGTTCCATTGCTGCTGCTTTTACTGCAAATAATTATCGGTCAATTCAACTGACTGTCATTACTAATGTCTTTATTGCTGCTTCGTCAGTACATCGTCAGTTACTGGTTATATTGCTGCATTATCACTGCCCAGGATAATTTAATTATTTCCAATCCACATCGAGGTTTTCTTTAACCCCGCAAAGTTTTTCCGCCAGTTCCTTGCGATGCTCCAGATCCACCTGGCGAGCGATCATGATCCTTTGGGCCTGAGGAGAACCCGCACCATGCATTGATTCCGTCAGGTATCCAACCGCCGCACATCCCATTGTCAGATTCTCAATGAAACGCAGCATCTTCTGCCGGTCGGAAGCAGGAACATCGGTTTTGGCAGCCAGGTATTTATTCAGGATGGGTCCAACCTTCGGATGCTTGAAATCCTGTTCCGAAGGCATAGTCACTAAAAGACCTCCGGCTAAATCCTGAGCTATCCGGGCTAGTTCATATGGAAATCTGGTCACATTCTGTTTACAGATATTGGCCAGAAGCACATCGATGAGGTAATTTCCAGAGGCGGTTTTTCTGCCTTCAGCTGAACAGGCAATGCCGCAGGAATAAAGGGTCTCATTTAGATGGCACATTTCAATAATTTTGTCTTTGACATGGGAAGCAGATGAGGCCCCTTGATAATCAGTTATGGCCTTTACAGCACCGATCAAAGTATCTCCTACTCCTACTTTACAGCCACCGTAGCTCTGGCGATGGTACCCGGCAAAACGTTCTACCAGCATTCCAGAAAACTCCCACTCCCCGTTCATGAATACTCTTTCCCAGGGAACGAAAACATCTTCGAATACTGTCATTACTTCCTGCCCGCCGAAATATTTGTTGCCGATATCAATGGTTCCGCCTTCCATTTTCCTGGTATCAGATGATTGACGGCCATAAATATAGATCATTCCCGGTGTGTCAATGGGGATGGCAAAACAAACAGCATAATCCTTATCTTCTGCTTTCAAGGTGTTATTGGGCATCACCAGCATCTCATGGGAATTGATCATGCCAGTTTGGTGCAGTTTGCAGCCCCGAACAACGATGCCGTCTTCCCGGGTTTCGACAATACGCAAATAAGCATCAGGATCATCCTGAGCACCCGGGCTCTTGGAACGATCGCCCCGGGCATCTGTCATGCATCCATCAACAGCCAGGTCGTTTTCCTGTACATATTCCATATATTTTCTGAAGCGCTGATGGTATTCGGTGCCTTTGTCTTCATCCATTTCAAATGTAGTGCTGAAGACTGCATTGAAAGCATCCATCCCCACACATCTTTGAAAACAGCAGCCCGTCTTTTGCCCCAGCAGCCTTTGCATTTTTACTTTTTTCATCAAATCTTCCGGGCTCTGATGCAGATGGGTGAAACGGTTGATTTTATTGCCGGTCAAACTTGATTTGACTGTCATCAGATCTTCATATTCCGGTTCCAGTGCCAGCTTGTAAGTCATGGCCATAGCATTGATGGATGGTCTTATAATAGGATGATCCACATAATTTTCGACTTTTTCGCCGAACATATACAGCTCGATATTGTGTTTCCGCAGGTCATCAAGGTATTCCTGAGGTGTTTTTAAAGCCATTTGTTAACCACTCCTTTAAAAAATATCTATCATCAAATACAGATCTTGTTTACAATTATTATATATGCAAATTCTGTGCCACGCTCTGGAGAATGGAGTCCCTCCCGGATTTTTCGATTTGTTTTTCGAAAAGCAGACTTATATTCCCCATTCTCCTGGATTTGATGTGCTTTTGTAATTGATATGAAATCCAGTGGTGTGTTTAAAGCATGAACTGTTTCTGGTTCATTGCCAGCGAATGTGAATCAAATATGAATCAGCCCTTGCTTATGTTTACCAATGCGGGTCGATCGATAATTTTAATAACCCGTTGTCCTGATTGTCTGATCCAGCCCCGTTCCTGAAAAGATGTGAGCTTGCGGCTGAGGGTTTCCTGACTCATACCCATATGTGCTGCCAAGTCTTTTTTGCTGATGGTAAGTTTGATCTCGTTCTGGTCCCCGGACATGCTCAATAAAATATCGGCCACCCGTTGCTCAACATCATGTAAACCCAGTGACTCGATCATATTTTCGGCGTTATCCAGTCTTTTGCTCAATTCCTCGATTATCTTTAAGGCAATACCAGGTACTTCCTTAATAATATCCTTGAGTTTATGGCCGTCGATAACACATACGGCAGTTGGTTCCAAAGCCTCGGCATTGCTGTTTAAGGGTGAATTGACAAAGAGGGACAGCTCGCCCATGAAATCCCCGGGATATAGTATCCGGATAATTTGTTCTTTCCCGGCCTCTGAAACTTTATAAACTTTGGCTTTGCCCTGGTTGATCACATAGAGCTGCTCCCGGGCTTCCCCGCTGAAATAAATGGTTTCTCCTCTGACGTATTCCCGGTCGGAGATTATTTCTGCAATCCTTTCCATTTCCTCCTGGTTTAAACTGCTGAATATGGGCACTTTGTGCAGGCAGGATCTTTCTGCTGCCTGACAGCCACAACCATTATTTCCGCAATAACTTCCCTCCATACTGCCCCGCCCTTTCCGTTCCGGATGTTCATGCCCTCTTTTCTTGATACTTAAGCAAGCGAATGGCATTAACTATTACAATCAACACACTTAAGATATGCACCAGCATCCCCGAGGCCAGAAACACCACTTTGGCCAGTACCCCAATTAACAATACGACGGCAACAGCAACCGCAAACCAGATGTTTTGTTTCATATTGCGTACCGTGGCCCGGCTTAAACCGATGGCATAGGATAATTTATCGATTTCGTCGGACATGAGGATCATATCCGCTGTCTCCATGGCCACATCTGTCCCGGCCCCGCCGACGGCAATGCCCAGATCAGCTGAAGCCAGGGCCGGAGCATCATTGACCCCGTCACCCACCATGGCAGCGGTCCCATACCTGGCCTGAATTTCCTTTAAGACCCTTACTTTATCTTCCGGCAATAATTCGGCGTAGTAATCATCCAGGCCTGTCATTCTGGCAATAGCTGCTGCAGACCGCTGGTTATCCCCGGTTAACATGACGATTTTATTGATTCCAGATTCTTTGAGCCTTTTTATCAGGGGCACGATCCCTTCTCTTAAGGTATCCGCAATGGAGATCACACCCAGGATCTGCCTGGAATCGGCATCGGCGATGATAACAGCTGTTTGCCCGGCAGCTTCTTCATTGGATATATATTCAGCTATTTCTCCGCCTATTTCAAGCCCATTTTCCGCCATTATTCTTCTATTGCCAATTATTACCCTTCTTTCATCAACCAGAGCTTTGAGCCCTTGACCGGTGATTATTTCTGCCGCGGCAGGCTCGAACAGGTCTTTGTCAACTACCTGTCTGGCTTCCGCAATTATGGCTCTGGCCAGCGGATGCTCTGAAAACATCTCTGCACTGGCAGCCAGGTGCAAAACATCCATTGAATTCATGTCATTACAGGCTTTGATTTTATTGACCCGGGGCTTCCCCTCTGTCAAAGTGCCGGTTTTGTCAAAAGCAATGACTTTTACTGTGCCGATGCTTTCAATCGTTTCCCCGCCTTTGATTAAAACCCCGTGCCGGGCACCATTACCTATCCCCGCCACGATGGAAACCGGGGTGGCTATGACCAGGGCGCCGGGGCAGGCGATGACCAGCAGAGTCAGAGACAAGGGCAGATCCCGGGTAAAAAGAAAGATCACAGCTGATAATACCACAATCCCCGGAGTATACCAGCGGGCAAACTTTTCTAAAAATTTCTGGGTTTTAGCCTTTTTGTCCTGGGCTTCTTCCACCATTTCCAGGATACGGGCAAAGGTCGTATCTTCACCAACTTTGTCCGCCCGTATTTTCAGATAGCCGGATTCCACAATGGTGCCGGAAAAAACTCCCTGGTTTTCCTCCCGGGCTGCTGGCATCGATTCGCCGGTAATAGCAGCCTGATTAACATAAGCAGTTCCTTCCGCAACAATTCCGTCCACAGGTATTTTTTCTCCCGGTCTGACAATAACGATCTCTCCAGGGATGACCTCTTCCGGTCCTATCAAAAGTTCTTCACCATTACGAAGCACCCTGGCTGTATCCGGAACCAGGTCCAGCAAGGATTTTATGGCGGAACGGGTCTTATCCAGGGCGCGGGATTCCAGATAGTTGCCCAGCATAAACAAAAAAGTGACGGCAGCCGCTTCCCAGTACTCGCTGATATAAATGGCACCGATAACAGCCAGTGTCACCAATGCATCAATCCCCACTACTTTATAGCGCAGGGCCTGGGCTGCATTGACTGCAATGGGATACCCCGCTGTGAAGGCTGCCGCCAGCATGAATACATCGGCTATGCGGAGATAGAAACCCGGGGTAAAACTGAAGCCATAATCTGATCCATATAAAAATAGAGCTATTATGATTAATAGGCCGGATACTATAACTCTTTGACCTTTAGGATCCTTTAGCATAACTTTCTCCCCTGCCAGGTTTTATTTTTCCCCCAGTATTCCAAATCCCAATCTCTCGATTGTTTTCTTCACCTCTTTGCCGTCAGCCATTTCATCTTCATAATTCACTTTGACCCGGCTGGAATTAAAAAGGACTTCAACATCTTTTACGCCCTGCAAGGATTTGACTGCTGATTCGATTTTTTGGGCGCAGGTCGGACAGGTCAGGGTCTCTAATTGATAGGTTTTCTTCATGGGTTCATCCTCCTTGTTTTTTGATAAAGTTTTTTCCAATATCAATTATAATACTGCTGGTCACTCGAATCTTTGACCCAGATCAAAAAATCGGTGTTTATTTCAAGCTTAGATTGGCTAAAAAATTAAATATAAATGCAGATATCCCTGATAAAATATATGCTCCTCCCAGAGCATAGGCTGAAATCATCCCGCACCCGCTCAGGGAGGAGCATATCTTCATGATCCTGTTTTTCGATAATATATGGTGATTACCCTATTTCTTTCAGCAGATTCACCATTTCAATGGCGGTCACACCAGCATCTGAACCTTTATTGCCCGCTTTGGTGCCCGACCTTTCAACGGCCTGTTCAATGGTATCAGCGGTAACAACTCCATAAATGACCGGGGTTCCGGTGTTAAGTCCCACCTGGGCAATTCCTTTGGTAACTTCGGCTGAAACATATTCAAAATGAGGTGTGGCGCCGCGGATGACCACTCCCAGGCAAATAACTGCGTCATAGCCTTTAGCACACATTTTTTGGGCGACCAGCGGCATCTCAAAGGCACCAGGCACCCAGGCAATTTCAATGTCTTGATCAGCTACGCCGTGCCGGGTGAGGGCATCCAGACAGCCAGATAAAAGTTTGCCGGTAAAAAATTCATTGAAACGAGAAACTATAATACCAAATTTGTGTCCTTCTCCTGCCAGTTTTCCTTCGTAAATCTTCGTCACTTCTTTTCCCCCTTATATGTTTTCTAATAGATGTCCCATTTTCTCTTTTTTAGTTCTCAGATAGCGGATATTTTCTTCCTGACAGGCCATTTCAATTGGCACTCTTTCCACTACCTCCAGATCATATCCTTCCAGCCCTTTGATCTTCTTGGGATTATTGGTCATCAGCCGCATCTTTTTAACGCCCAGATCCACCAGGATCTGAGCACCAATGCCGTATTCCCTGAGATCTTCGGGGAAACCCAAT
>JAAYZA010000085.1 GCA_012515055.1 Syntrophomonadaceae bacterium
CTGATTTTAGTCAACATCAAAATGGCGGTTAATGCAATAACCCCGGTAAAAACAGCTGTTAACCAGTTGGGCCGGAAATTTTTCATCAATTGCACCGAATTGGGCAGCAAAGTTACCACCAGTAAAAATACTGCACACATGGCCAGGGCGGGATACATCTGGTCTGCCATCAAAAAACCGCCGAAATTAATCTGGTACTGGCTCAAAAAACCCAGCCAGCGGGCAGTGGATTCCGGCAGGATGACCCCGCTGAAGCCAAACA
The DNA here is from genome assembly GCA_012515055.1 of Syntrophomonadaceae bacterium. Classification (GTDB taxonomy): domain Bacteria; phylum Bacillota; class Syntrophomonadia; order Syntrophomonadales; family Syntrophomonadaceae; genus UBA1368. The sequence goes on from JAAYZA010000085.1 coordinate 263, forward strand.
TGGCTTTCAATACTTTGGCAGCGTCGGCAAAACTGGCGGCCCGAAAGAATACCCAGGCGATATTGACAAAATTAAAGGTTAAAAACCAGGCTAGAATTTTATGCATATGCCAGCCCTGCTTTTGCCACCAGCGGTTCACCCCCAGGGCTGCACCATGCAAAAATCCCCAGAACACAAATGTCCACCCGGCGCCATGCCACAAACCACCGATTAAAAAAGTTATCATGATATTTATATAAAGTCGTTTTTCACTTACCCGGTTCCCTCCTAAAGGAATATAAATATATTCCCGTAAAAAACGGCTTAAGGTCATATGCCAGCGGCGCCAGAATTCCTGGATGCTTAAAGCTTTATAGGGCGAAAAAAAGTTCAGGGGCAAACGGATATTAAAGAGCAGGGCAGCACCTATGGCCATATCAGTGTAGCCGCTGAAATCAAAATAAAGCTGGAAGGTATACGATAATGAAACGATCCAGCCTTCAATAAGGGATAGGACCGGGGCCGTATCAAAACCATAGGTGGCCCAGACAGCAAAAGTATCAGCGATCACTACCTTTTTAAATAAACCGATAAAAAATACAAATAAACCAGCGGCAATGTTTTTATAATCTATTCTCTTTTTTTCCCGGTCCTCATACTGCCACATCATCTCCCGGTGATGTACAATGGGACCGGCAATCAATTGGGGGAAAAACAGGACGAACAAGGCATAGTTTAAAAAGTTTTTCTCCTGGGCCTGCCCCCGGTATGTGTCAACCAGGAAGGCTATTTGCTGGAAGGTGTAAAAACTTATGGCCAGGGGCAATATCAGATGCAGCAAAGGAATTCCGCCGGAAAAGATCGAATTGAAATTGACAATAAAAAAATCAGCGTATTTAAAATAGCCTAAAAGCCCGATATTAAATATCAGGCCGCCGAGCAAAAGGCGGCGGCGGTACAGCAGTGGTCTATGGCTGCTCAAACCTGTACCGATCAGGTAATTGGTAATGATGGATACCAGTATCAATGGCAGGTAAGCGATATTCCACCAGCTGTAAAAAAACAACGATGCCAGGATCAGCCAGATTTTAGCGGCTGTATACCATCTGGGTGAATTGAGCAGGAAATAAATTATCAGGGCGACGGGCAGAAAGACAAAAATATATTCATAAGAATTGAAAAGCACGCTATTTGCTCCTTATAAGGAAAATGCTGATGAAGTCTCCGGTCGGAAAAGATTCCATGATAAGGTCCTGACTGTTATTATTAAAATAGCCGGTTTCCTGGGGGCATATGCACTCACCTAAACCCCGACTTCAA
>JAAYZA010000239.1 GCA_012515055.1 Syntrophomonadaceae bacterium
CCGTGAGCTTTCATATAAAAGGAGAATACCGTCAGGTATTCTCCTCTATTTTTTACCATCTTTAAAAATCAGTCATCTGTTCATTTTTTACGGGGTCATTTTATGTCCGACGGCGACTGGCGCCCTGGGAATGTAAATATGCTTCGGCCTCTTTCCCTATTTATATCTATAAATCCCTTTTTATAAGGAATAATTGACCATATACACCTCTTCTCTGCTAGAATGATAACAGATAAATCGCCGGGGAGGTATATATATGAGCGAGGAGTTCACCCGGGAATTACAGGAACTCCAACGGGAGATACAGGAATTAAAGAACCAATTGGCCGGTTATGAACAAAGGGAATCCCGGGATAAAGCAGATATAAACGGGCAATTGATGGAACAGCTGGAAGAAGTGCTGCGTTCTACTGTTAATAAGGTCAAAAAACCGGCTGGCAAAGTGGGGGATTATTCCAAAGATATAATTGAAGCCGGGGAAAAGAAAATAGAAGAGAACCCTCTGGTCAGCATTCTGATAGCTTTCGGACTGGGCTGGCTGGCCTCCAGTTTGATGGAGCGCAAATAATGGTAACAGACAGAATCGCTGAAATTATTATCAGCCTTATGGAGTTATTGGAAGCTGAGGCAGCTTTATTGCGGGAGAATATGTTCCGTCTGACCAGTGCCCTTGTGCTGCTGCTTATAGGCGGGTTGATGCTTATAATAGCATTGGGTTTTCTCCTGGGGGCAGTATATTTTATATTGCAGATCTGGCTGTCGCCGGGATTGGCGGCACTGGTCAGTGCCCTGGCTGCTTTGCTTATAGGAGGTGTCTGCCTGTGGCGAGCCCGACGGCTGGTCAAAAACGCGTAAAGGAAGCGAAAGAAGCCCTGCGCCAGGCAGCAGAACCCCGGACGGCTTCCCCAGCAGGGGATATGTCGGAGGGCCTTTATGCTTCATTGATCCTGGCTTTTATGGCGGGGCTGACTACCGGCAGCAGCAAATTCAAGCAGAACCGCCTGGGAAGATTATTGCTTAATGTGGCTCTGGACTGGGTCGAAAGGGAGCAGCCTTAAGGCTCTTATTTCCTGCGGAAACTTTTAAATGCCTTTGATATGATCATTATGCGCTCCACAGTATTCACAGCGCCCCTTCTTGATACCACCGATTTTCGTCCGGTAAGAGCTTCTTTGGATCAGGGGCTGGCCGCATTCTATACAGGGAGTATCATTGCTGATTCCGGGCAGGTTGCCCAGATAAACGAATTTTAAATACTGGTGCAGGATGTCCCGGGCTGTTGCCATGGCTGAAAATTCCGTTGCCGGCTTTTCCATTTTATAAGCGGGATGATAACGGGATAAATGCAGGGGGATCAAAGGATCTATCCCGGCGATCCAGGCTGCCATTGCCTCTGTTTCCGCCGGGTCATCATTTTCTCCCGGGATCAGGAGATGGGTCAGTTCAACATGGATCTTTCCTGCCATTGCCACAATACTGTCTTTGACTTCCTGCAGGCGTCCTTTGCAGATGCGCCGGTAAAAATCCTCCCGGAATGCTTTCAGGTCTATATTAGCCGCGTCTATAAAGGGTAAAATTTCATTCAGTGGTTCCGGGTCGATAAAACCATTTGTCACCAGGACCGCTTTTAACCCCTCCTCCTGCAGCAGACGGGCTGTTTCCAGGACATATTCAAACCAGATGGTTGGTTCATTATAGGTAAAGGCGATGCCTATGGAATCCTGCTGGCGGGCCTCTACTGCCAGCCTGACCAATTGTTCCGGCATGATTTCTCTGGTTGCCGCCTTTTCATGGGCCAGATGATAATTCTGGCAGAAGGGACAGGCGAAATTACATCCCCAGGTCCCCGCCGACA
>JAAYZA010000408.1 GCA_012515055.1 Syntrophomonadaceae bacterium
CCGTGAGCTTTCATATAAAAGGAGAATACCGTCAGGTATTCTCCTCTATTTTTTACCATCTTTAAAAATCAGTCATCTGTTCATTTTTTACGGGGTCATTTTATGTCCGACGGCGACTGGCGCCCTGAGCATGTAAATATGCTTCGGCCTCTTTCCCTATTTAAATCTATAAAACCCTCTTTATAAGGAATAATTGACCATATACACCTCTTCTCTGCTAGAATGATAACAGATCAATCGCCGGGGAGGTATATATATGAGCGAGGAATTTACCCGGGAATTACAGGAACTCCAACGGGAGATACAGGAATTAAAGGACCAATTGGCCGGTTATGAACAAAAGGAATCCCGGGATAAAGCAGATATAAGCGGGCAATTGATGGAACAACTGGAAGAAGTGCTGCGTTCTACTGTTAATAAGGTCAAAAAACCGGCTGGCAAAGTGGGGGATTATTCCAAAGATATAATTGAAGCCGGGGAAAAGAAAGTGGAAGAGAACCCTCTGGTCAGCATTCTGATAGCTTTCGGACTGGGCTGGCTGGCCTCCAGTTTGATGGAGCGTAAATAATGGTAACAGACAGAATCGCCGGCATTATTATCAGCCTTATGGAGTTATTGGAAGCTGAGGCAGCTTTATTGCAGGAGAACGTGTTCCGTCTGGCCGGGGCAGTTGTATTGCTGCTGGTAGGCGGGTTGATGCTTATAATAGCATTGGGTTTTCTCCTGGGGGCAGTATATTTTATTTTGCAGATCTGGCTGTCGCCGGGATTGGCGGCTCTAGCCAGTTCCCTGGCAGCTTTGCTTATAGGAGGTGTCTGCCTGTGGCGCGCCCGACGGCTGGTCAAAAACGCGTAAAAGAAGCGAAAGAAGCTCTGCGCCAGGCAGCCGAACCCCGGACGGCTTCCCCAGCGGAGGATATGCCGGAGGGCCTTTATGCTTCGTTGATCCTGGCTTTTATGGCGGGGCTGACTACCGGCAGCAGCAAATTCAAGCAGAACCGCCTGGGAAGATTATTACTTAATGCGGCCCTGGACTGGGTCGAAAGGGAGCAGCCTTAAGGCTCTTATTTCCTGCGGAAGCTTTTAAATGCCTTTGATATGATCATTATGCGCTCCACAGTATTCACAGCGCCCCGCCTTGATCCCGCCTGTTTCCGTCCGGTAAGAACTTCTATGGATCAGGGGCTGGCCGCATTCTATACAGGGAGTATCATTGCTGATTCCGGGCAGGTTGCCCAGATAAACGAATTTTAAATACTGGTGCAGGATATCCCGGGCTTTTGCCATGGCTGAAAATTCCGTTGCCGGTTTTTCCATTTTATAAGCGGGATGATAGCGGGATAAATGCAGGGGGATCAAAGGATCTATCCCGGCGATCCAGGCTGCCATTGCCTCTGTTTCCGCCGGGTCATCATTTTCTCCCGGGATCAGGAGATGGGTGAGTTCAACATGGATCTTTCCGGCCATGGCCACAATACTGTCTTTGACTTCCTGCAGGCGTCCTTTGCAGGTGCGCCGGTAAAAATCCTCCCGGAATGCTTTCAGGTCTATATTAGCCGCGTTTATAAAGGGTAAAATTTCATTCAGTGGCTCCGGGTCGATAAAACCATTTGTCACCAGGACCGCTTTTAACCCCTCCTCCTGCAGCAGACGGGCTGTTTCCAGGACATATTCAAACCAGATGGTTGGTTCATTATAGGTAAAGGCTATTCCTATGGAATCCTGCTGGCCGGCCTCCACTGCCAACCTGACCAATTGTTCCGGCATGATTTCTCTGGTTGCCGCCCTTTCATGGGCCAGATGATAATTCTGACAGAAGGGACAGGCGAAATTGCATCCCCAGGTCCCCGCCGACAGTATCTGTCTGCCGGGATAGAAATGATACAAGGGTTTCTTTTCCACCGGATCAAGGGCCAGGGCTGCAATGGCCCCGTAGTTTTCCGTATATAATTGGCCGCCCCGATTGCTTCTCACCTGGCATATC
>JAAYZA010000009.1 GCA_012515055.1 Syntrophomonadaceae bacterium
ATAAGCCTGGGGCCGATTCAGGGTTAAAAGCCCGATTCCATCTCCCACCTGTTCCCATATAATAGATTTATAATTTTCCACCATATCCCCCCGTTCTTACTTACCTGTCTTTATTGCATTAACTACCCGACACAACAGCTTACTCTGCGCTTTTTACCCTTTTTTCTTAAATGCTGATAACTTTATAACCGCTGCTGATATATTCTTTCATGCCAGCATGGCCTGACATATCACTCAGCATGGGCAGTCCGGTTTTTTCATTCTGTTCCAAAACCCCCATGCCTTTTGAGCAGGCCAGACAGATCCCGGCAATAAGCCCGGCGTCTTTGGCCTTCTTGTACAGCGGATTGTTTTCCTCCTCAAAAACCGGCACCAGTTTCACCGAGGCCCCTTCAAAAATAATTTTTACTTCCGCACCGGCTGCCGATAGATCCAGAGCATTAAGCAGAATATGCAAAAAACCCATTTTTTCACCTGTCATACCATAAAACAAAACTTTGTCCATATTTTTCACTCCTTTTTTAGTACTAGCGGCAATTGTTTCTTGTCTCTTTGCAACTTGGCCAGATTCATTTTAGCATATATGATGCACGGGTTCTAACAACTCGAAAAGCTTTAACCCGGCCAAATCATATGTTTACCAGGCAGCAAATGTTTTTACTCGGTTTTAAACGCTGCTGATCATGGTTTGCAGCCCGCGAAAGATGCATTTATATCACATTTAAATAACAGACCCCGGGGACAAAATCCCGGGGTCTGATGTTTTATTCCCACTCGCAAATTACAAGGTTGTTCTTAACAATTTTGGGGCCGATCCTGGCGCTAAAATATCTCCTCATAGTTATTTATCATAATTGGAACTATACTTTCCATCTTGCTCCATTCGGAATTTGTTACTTCTATAACGGCATAAAAATCAATCCAATACCATTCCATATCATTTGCTTTAAAGACTTTCAGAAGATCCTCGAATTTACCAATATCTTTGAATGATACCATTTCTCCTTTAGCACTTTCTTTTATGTACTCCAGCTCAATTCCATTGTATTTAAACTCGATGGTATTGATAGCTTCAGGTATTTCAAAATCTTTATCTGCTTGCTCTTTATCCATTACCGGAATAGCTTGTAAAATCAATTTAATATCTTCACCGGTGGACTTGAAAATTGCGGCCAATATCTTCTCGAAATTACCATTTCCAATATCCTTAATAAAAATATTCCATGCCCAGTCATCTTGAATACGCAATTTTTGTGAGGACATTTCGCTTGCTTCTGCTGACAAGCCTTTCTCAAAATACAACCCGACCATAAAATCTTCAGAATTGTAAGACTTAAAGACCGCAATCTTTCCATGTTTGTACGACGGCCATTCTGTAGATGGAACTAACCACCATATTGTGTTATCAGGTTTATGACGATTAAATGGTCTTAATGTAAATTGATCATATCCTCTGCTTTTCAAATTTTCTAGAATTTTATGTGATACAAAGTTTGTCGAAAATATTTGGCTCATAATAAAACCCTCCTTCGCGGTTTACCTAATTCACTAACATAACCTTAAAAACGCGATCTAATAGTTCCTGGTAATTATTTAGCCTTGGACTCTTGGGTAACTAACATTTCTGCTAATCATCTAGTTTGCAGATTATCAAGCGTCTGAGCTTCGCCTAGATGAGAATATTATTTCCTGATTAATCCTTCGATATCAAGGTATTCAATAAACTTATTATTTATTTGTCTACCTCTATGTTCAATATCCCCTTCAAGAAAATCCTCTTTTTGCACCAATTCTCGATATTCTTTAATTATACTTGCAGCATGTATTTTTCCCTTTGCGTCTGTATATCCCATATAGTATTTCTTCTTATCCTCGAACCTATAATCCGATGCACGAATATTAATGGTTTTTTCAAGTAGAATTTTATTCCCTAAGTCTTCAAGCTTTTCAGGATTTTCAAGTTTATTTTCTTTATTATGGCGTTCTTTTGCATAAATATGTTCTATATCAAAGCTCACTCTATCTGAAGAAGGACGTTGCTGGTCTTCGAAAGTAAATGCATACCATGTAACCATCGACCGAGTTACCATTCGATTGTTTGTAAACTTATAGTTCTCGAGAACATTTCGAACATGATTTTCCTCAAATTTAAAATCCGCAAAATCACATAATTGGCCAGAATACAGTTTAATCATTTCTGTATATATCGGCGTACGCAGAGCATTTACTCCCGGGTTAGTAAGTGAGTACGCAAATATAAATGCCGTGATCTTTGATAAAAATACTGCAAAAGCTGAATTACACAAATTGCCGTCATTATCTCTAGAAGATAAATAATATACAGAGGTAATGTATTCCCACATACTATTGGGGGCATATTTTAGCACGAATAGTTTTTTCAACACCTCTTCTGAAAACCGTTCAGAATCTTGTTCGACTATACTCTCCCAAAAATCAACTAAGCTCATCAGATCGCTTATTGTGTGCTCCCTTAATAGCCTATTATATTTATCATGCTCGTAGAATTTGCGCAAGGCTTCTGTTGTACTAGATTTATTTCTTTCAGATGCTCTAATGAAATACATGTATTTTGTGAAAAGCTCATCCATAGGGGTACCGTTGCTTGGTTGAAATATTTTATCTGTTACTGAGGATAATGCTTTCCAGTTGTCAATAAATTCGCTTTTCATTCCCTTCTTTTCATAGTATTTATAAAACTGTGCTTTGAAAATATCTGCATCAGCAAGAGGTAATCCACGGTCATTCAACGTCGAGAAAATCCTAAGAGCTGTATCCTGTGAGTCAGCTTCTATTGGTAAAAGGATACAGTTATTTAAGATCCGTGCCGGCAAATAAGCAAAATAAGATGGATATTCTTCAACAAAAGTATTTATTTCCTTTTCGAAGAAACGATAATTCAAAACATATTTGCTAGTAGCAGTCTTAGCAATTTCACCACTTCTTAAAATAACTAAAAATTCCTCTTTTTCATCATCAGTTGCCACCTCAGAATCAATCTTTAAGTTCGTCATATCGGCATTGCCAAATTCATCGGTGCGCCAAATACACTGTGAAATATTCTTTCTCATATCCTTAGATGGCTGATCTGCCATATGCTCAAATCTATCGTAGAAGGCTCTCAGAAGCAGCATTATTGTGGTTAATCTTTGCTGGCCATCAATGACCTCTGACTGGCCGCTCTCATTTTTATATGTAACTATGGCTCCCAAAAAATACTCATCATTAGCTCTGAATAAATCTTTATTGCTATCAGGAAATGCAAAGCTAAATATATCATCCCAAAGCGTCCGGCACTCATTTTCTTCCCAGGCATAGGGACGTTGATAATCTGGAATAAGAAAATTGGCTGATTTGTCAGTCAGCAGTTCTTTGATAGTTTTTTGATCTACATTCAGTTTACTCACACTTGCCTCCTCCTTCTCCCTCGTCTCCTATAATAAACTTTTTCATGATAATTAAGCGTCTACGCCACTATCGCATTCCGATTTATCCCATCAATAACAGCTCTCAAATCCATAAATACAGTCACATTATCAAATAACTCACTGACACTTCCCTGGTCTGTGAAGGGGCTTTCCTGCAATACAGACAGGTCTTTCATCATACCGTTCCTTACAATATAGTTTACTATCTGCCGTACAAAGTACATCTGTCTGCTATCCAGCATCGTATCACTTAAAAATTGAGAGAAGGCATCATTGGCTGCTTGGTGATCCAATCCCACAATAGAGCGCACCAGCTCACCCAAAGGTGTTTCCCCGTATTGGGCATCATATTGCTCTTTGGTTCCCAGCTCATTCCAAAGGATGTGTTCCAAAGATTTTATATCTTCCGGTGTCAAAGGCCTGTTTCCTTTTAACTTAGCAATCGCAGGGATGTCCTGGTGCTGCAGGATATAATAATTCACTTTTTTCTTGTATTGAGCCAGATCATCATTGTACAGCTGAGATTCTTTCACTTCTATACTGAGGATGTCATCTGTAAAATCCGTATCATAACGATAGCGCTCCCCTTCAGGAATATACTTGATCAAATCACGCAGTCTGATACGAACATCTTCATAGTCCATTATGCCGGCTCTGTCCAAATAATTGTTGTGTACGATTTGTTCCAGCAATTCTTTTTGCTGAACGATTTCTGGAATAGTGCCCAATTTGGTCAGCTCGCTGGCCTTGTGCAACACATCGTTTTTGGCCCTCTTAAAGGCCTTTTCCGTTAGCATTGCCAGTTCGATCTGATAAATCAGCTGATCAAAACGAGCAGCTGAAGCATCTTCCCTTGAAGGCAGCATCAACGGAGCAATGTGTTCCGCAATCTGTAGAGTATTCTCATATGTTAAAGCGGCAAAATCATCTTCATCTTGAAATTTATCAATAAACCGAAGATGCTGCTTAACAGCAAAATTATCCCGCGGAAGTGCCTTGATCTGTTCCAAAAGGTCCTGCACCAGTTCCTTGCGATAAGCCTGTAATACTTCTGTTTGAAAAGCTATATCCTGCAGTTTGTAAACCATCTCTACTTTTGTGTTAAAAGTCCGTTCCTGCAGGGTGACTGCCATTTTTGCTTCCTGTCCTTTCCCATGGAGGCGGAAGAATTCAAAATTGCCGCAGAGATCAAAGATATAGAAATTTTCTTTATCCTTCCCATCGATCAGTCCTTCACAAAGACGAGTCCCCCGACCGATCATCTGCCAAAACTTTGCCCGGCTCATTACTTTTTTAAAAAACACCAGGTTTAAAATTTCCGGTATATCGATACCGGTATCCAGCATGTCCACAGAAA
>JAAYZA010000056.1 GCA_012515055.1 Syntrophomonadaceae bacterium
CAGCCTTCTATGCCGGTTTGATGGGGGTCCCCATCAATAAACTGATCTGTGCCTCCAATGCCAATAATGTCCTGACAGATTTTATCCAGACCGGAGTTTATGACCGCAATCGCCAATTTGAAAAAACCATTTCACCATCCATGGATATATTGATTTCCTCCAATCTGGAGAGGCTTTTATATGAAATATCCGATCATGATCATCAGCAGATATGCCAGTGGATGGAAAGCCTGCAGGCAACAGGCCGATATGAGGTGGATGAGCTGTCCAGGCAAAAGATCCAGGAGAAATTCTGGGCCGGATATTGCGATGATGATGAGACCAGAGCCGCTATCAAAGACTTCTGGGAGGAAAAAGGATATTTACTGGACCCTCATACAGCAGTAGCGGTAAATGTCTGGGAACAATATCGCCATGAAACCGGTGACAGGACACCGGTTGTCATCGCTTCCACTGCCAGTCCTTTCAAGTTCGGCCGCAGTGTTGCGGAAGCATTGTTTGACCCCGGTAATGATGATGAGTTTTTACTGCTGCAAAAATTAGCCGATTTTACTGGTAATAAAATCCCCGCCGCCATTGAGGAACTGATGACCAGGGAAATCAGACATAAAACTGAATGCAGCAGTGAAGAAATGGCGGCAGCACTCCTGGCCATGCTGGCATAGCACTTACATAGCCGCTTAAACATCAGCCTGATTACAGGCGTATAAAATAATCCATCAGTGTATGTCCCGGATCGATAAAGGGCCCCTTTTCGGCATGGACCTCATCAAACATGCTGCTGCCCTCTGTGAAAGCCCGGCGGGAGTCATAGATCATAAAGGGCACCGGCTCACTGCTGTGGGTCTTGATGGCAAGGGGTGTAGGATGATCCGGTAATATCATGATCTTGATTTCCTCAAAGCGGTCCAGGGCAGCGACGATGGTGCCGATGACCTGACTGTCGATTTGTTCTATACTCCAGAGCTTATTGTCTAAATTCCCCTGGTGGCCTGATTCATCAGGGGATTCAATATGTACAAAAACAAAATCCTGGCCGGATTCCAGTTCCCGGAGGGCCGCTTCGGCCTTGCCTTTGAAATTGGTCTTCACACCGCCGGTAGCACCCTCTACAGTAATGGGAGTAAGGCCGGCACTTATGCCCAGGCCCCGCACCAGATCAACGGCACAGACCACTGAGCCCTGCAAAGAATACTTTTCCGCAAAACTGGGCAGGGAAGGTTTTCTCCCTTCGCCCCAGAACCATATGGAGGAAGCTGGCTCATGACCGGCAGTGAGCAAAGATTTATTGACGCTGTGATCCCCCAGTATTTCCGCACTTTTTCTCATCAATTGCAGCAGTGCTTCACCATCCCGGCCCCGGGGAAGAAAAGCAGCGATTTTTTGTCCGGATATATCATGGGGCGGGGTCAAAAGGATCTCTTTGTCAAAACCGCCCTTCCACACCAATAGATGACGGTAGCTGATGCCAGGATGAAAAACGAATATTCCATCACCCAGCCCGGATTGAATGGCGGCCATCAGCTGATGGGCATCGGCGGTCTCAATTTCGCCGGCACTGTAATCTGACATGGTTTTAGCGGCATAATCCTTTTCCCCTGAAAGTGTTACCAGATTGCAGCGCAGGGCCAGATCCTCATCCTTTAGTTCGACACCCATGCTTACTGCTTCCAGGGGGGAGCGCCCGGTATAATAAATGGCCGGGTCATAACCTAAAACAGATAAATTGGCCACATCACTGCCGGGAGGAAATCCTTCCGGTATGGTAGCCGCTTTGCCCACGATTGAACGGCGGGCCAGTTCATCAATAAAAGGCGTCTTAGCATATTGCAAAGGGGTCTGACCACCTAATTCCTCGATAGGATAATCAGCGGCCCCATCAGTTAAAATTACCAGATATTTCATTTTAATCTCATTCCTTTAATTTATTTTCCGCTATGGCTGTCAATTCATCGGAGGAATTATTCTGCTGCATTTCAAAGGTCAGAAGTATTATGGGGGGCACAAGATAAATACAGGTAGTAGAAGCAGCAACGATCCCCGAATCGTTAATGAGCAAAGCCACAATCGCACCAGTTATCAAACCGGCAAAGCCTTTCACCAGAAATGGTCTTTCCTGCAATAATTGTTTTAATGCCCCCACCGGCCTGAAAACCAGTAAAGACAGGACCAGGAGCATTACTAAAAAGACCCGGCTCCAGATGGTATAACGGATCAGCTTTATATTCATGCTGGCTTTGCGCAGCAGGGTCTGGCTCAATTCAACAGTGCCTCCCTGAATCAGATGATGGAAAAAACGACCCAGATGTGATTGCATTTCCAGGGGCTTACTGAGCTCATAACCTATCAGGCCTGCAATTGCAGCCAGAATTATGCCGGCTGCTGCGGCCACATAGCCCCAGTGCATTTTTAAATTAGACAGCAGGAAGATGGTAACGGCAAAAGCGATGGGGGCGGTAATAAATCCGTCGGATTGAGCCCCCAGGGAGGGATTGCCAATGATGAAACAAAGGAACAGAAAACCGGCCGCCAGCAAAGCTAAAAACCAGCGGGAAGGATATTTTTCAAAAAGCGCCGCAGCGGTGATGATGGCCGCCCCCACCATGATCCCCATGTATTCATTGCCTATGCCATAATAACGGGCACCAACCATGGGATCATACCCCAGGACGGAACTCTGGATAAGCCTGGTACCGGTCAAAGAATCGATGACCAGCGCCAGTAAAGTGATGCCGCTGATAAATATGAAGGCATTAAAAGGGCTGCTGTTTTTATACAGCCTGGTCACCAGAGCGGTAATTAAGACCACCAGCAGTACAGCAGCAATAATCAAAGCGTTGTCATTGGGTAGGGGGATCTTGCCCAGAAATAAAAGGATCAGGGGCACTGTAACCAGGGATAAAACCAGTGCCTGCGCAAAATTTCTCAGGGGTTTGACCCAAAGAAGTGCCAGAACAGCTAAAAGAATGACAATGATCTGGGCCACTACATAAGATTTCACCAGGATAGTCCTGAGGCGGGTAGTGGTACTGGTGGAAGCAGAAATGTTCCGGGCCGCCTCCAGAGTGTCTCCCGAATAGGGAAGACTCCTGACCGGGAGCCCGATAATGGACATCCCTTCATTTTCCGCCTGGAAAAAATTAATAATAGTCGGTGCGATATCAGTACTGGCAATGATGAAATCACGCCTGGTAGAACCAGAACTGAGAGCACCCGGTGTGATATCCTTCCCCCAGGCAATTATGGGCAGGAAACTATTTTTAAGTTTGAATTGTTCAGTTGCCGGTGAAACAGGAAACAGCAAAACCAGGTCGCGTTCCATGTCCGCACCATTTAAAATATGCCCGGTCATCCGGTCGATATCCTGTAAACATTGGATTTTTTCAGCACTCTGCAAAGCTGGAAAAACGGGAAAAGCTTTTTCCCAGCGGGCCAGATCGGATAATTCCACAATGATCAGATCAGCAGAAGAGCTGATAGCGGAAAGTTTTTGCCGCAAATAAGGATAATTGGTACCCTGATTGAGATAACGGCGGGGCAGATCAATAAGTGTATCATCACCCACATCACCCAGGGCTGCCTGCCCGGATGCATTCATGCCCAGTGCCGCCCCCAGCCGCAGCTGGGTGCCCATGTAGTCACTATTGCCCAGTACAGCAGTTTTAAGATGGTTGAGCTGCAGAATTTCACCTAAAGCGCCGGGAGTTGTCGTAACATTTTCGCCCATCATACCGGTTACCACTTCGGGGAGATTAACCAACAAAACTTCGCTGTCCCCTGGTTCATATCCCGTGACAACATAATAAAACTGAGATGCTGTTTTGCCCTGGCCCGTAACCAGTTCATCATGATTATAGGCCATAATACCATTAGTATAAGCCCGGGCAAAATTGCCTGCTCCAATTGTCAGGCTGCTGTCAATATTGTTTTGACCCCTTAAAGTCCGGTTGGCGGCCAGGCCCAGACCACCCTTTTGTACCATCCCGTAGATCTCCGGAGTTATCTCCGGCGAAATATCGTAAATGGATAATCTATCGACTAAAATAATATAAGCTTTACCAGCTGTACCGTCAGCAGGAGGATTGTCCTGAGCATTGACGGGGCCCAAGGGCATAAAGAAAAGAAGAACGGCAATGATCAGGACATATAATCCGGTTTTAAAGAGCCGGTTAAAAGCATTCCCCCCGGTTTCAGTCTGATTATTATATAAAGTTCTGGTAATTGCGCCTGGATTCTTCATAAAAATAATACTCCGTCTGTTCCCTGTATTCATAACTTACAGTCAATCTTATAATAATTTAAAGCAAAAGTCAGTAAAAGATTATGATATTACTGCTCTTAAAGACCGCAGTGGTACGCATCAGAAGGATAAAACCAGGCAAGGAAACCTGATAACAGGATGTTTTCCCGCTTATCAGGCGATAAGATGAACATAAAGGAGGATTTTCCCGCAGAAAGAAGATGAAGCCAGAGGGTCATCAGATATATTCAGGTTTTAATCTGTTGACTATTTTTTAAGCTGATGCTATAATAAACTTCGTTGCGGAGCCGTGGTGTAGCGGTTAACATGCCGGCCTGTCACGCCGGAGATCGAGGGTTCAAATCCC
>JAAYZA010000220.1 GCA_012515055.1 Syntrophomonadaceae bacterium
CGGGACTTCGTTGACATTTTTATATTGAAATCTGTCCATCATCCGGGGTACTATTTCCTGTTTATATAACTCATACAACCTAGCCATTAAATAGCTAGCCTCCCTTCCTGGAGTTTTAGTCTAATATTTCTCCGCATTTTTTGCATATTCTTACCTTTTCATCACTGCCCAATATTTTGTGGCCGATCCGGGTAGGCTTCTTGCATTTGGAACACAGGATCATCACATTGGAACTGTGCATGGGTGTTTCTATTTTCTGTATGCCTCCCTGGGGGATGGCCCGATTCGGTTTTTGATGTTTTTTAACCCGGTTGACACCTTCTACCACCAGTCGATCAGCATCTGGAAGTACTCTCAAAACCTTGCCGGTTTTTCCAGCATCCTTGCCTGCTACCACCTTCACGGTGTCGCCCTTTTTGATTTGCATTGATTACACCTCCATCAACTAAATGACTTCCGGGGCCAGTGATATTATTTTCATAAAATTCCTGTCCCGCAATTCCCTGGCAACAGGGCCGAAGATACGTGTTCCTTTGGGGTTATTGTTGTCATCGATAATAACGGCTGCATTTTCTGAAAATGCTATATATGAACCATCAGGACGTCTGATTTCTTTCCTGGTCCTTACTACCACGGCTTTTACCACGTCACCTTTTTTAACAACTCCGCCAGGTGAAGCTTCTTTGACCGAGGCAATGATGGTATCACCCACTGTGGCATACCGCCTGCCTGACCCGCCAATAACCTTGATGCAAAGAACTTTCTTTGCGCCAGTGTTATCGCCGACCTGAAGCATTGTTTCCTGTTGTATCACAATGTAAACCTCCCTTTCAATATTCAGGCTTACTCTAAAGTCTTGGCCTTGCGAACGATTTCTATCAGCCTCCACCGCTTATCTTTGCTCAAGGGGCGGGTTTCCATGATCTTGACCAGGTCGCCGATTTTGGCTTCGTTTTCTTCGTCGTGGCTCTTGTATTTTTTGCTGGTTTTTATGGTCTTTTTATATAGAGGATGCTGTTTGGTAGTTTCTACACTGACAGTAATGGTCTTATCCATTTTGTCACTGGTAACTACCCCTGTCATCACTTTTCTTTTCGTTTGATTCTCAGTCACCCTGGGACCTCCTTTACAATTACTTGCTGGCCAGTTCTCTTTGTCTGAGGATCGTCTTACATCTGGCAATGTTTTTCCTGACATCTCTTATTCTCATCGGATTATCCAACTGACCTGTAGCCATCTGGAACCGAAGATTAAATAATTCTTCCTTGTAATCGGAGACTTTTTTATTTAATTCTTCGTCGGTTAGTTCCCGTATTTTATTAGCTTTCACTAACCTCACCACCCATTTCTTCTCTTTTTACGAATTTGCATTTGATCGGGAGTTTGTGTGCTGCCAGTCTCATCGCCTCCCGGGCAACTTCTTCGTTTACGCCGGACAATTCAAACATGATCCTGCCGGGCTTGACAACGGCCACCCAGTATTCGGGTGAACCCTTCCCTTTACCCATGCGGGTCTCGGCTGGTTTTACCGTCAGCGGCCGGTCAGGGAAGATTTTAATCCACAACTTTCCGCCCCTTTTAACGTAACGGTTGATCGCAATTCTGGCGGCTTCGATCTGCCGGTTGGTTATCCAGGCGGCTTCCAGAGCCTGCAAGCCGTAATCACCATAAGTTATGGTATTACCTTTGTTGGCCTTGCCGCTGAGACCGGGACGATGTTGTTTTCTATACTTTACTCTTTTTGGGGTAAGCATTGTTTAAGCCTCCTCCGCTGGTTTCTGCTCTGGTCTGCGCTTGGGTTCCGGCAATATTTCACCGCGGTTGACCCAGACTTTTATGCCAATTTTGCCGTAAGTCGTGTTGGCTTCGGCAAAACCGTAATCGATATCGGCTCTTAAAGTATGCAAGGGGACTTTGCCTTCGGAATACCACTCCGTACGGGCAATTTCAGCACCGCCCAGACGTCCGGATATGGCAATTTTTATACCTACGCCTCCCATTCTCATGGTCCGGCCTACGGTCTGCTTCATGGCCCGGCGGAAAGAAATCCGCTTTTCCAGTTGCTGTGCCACGTTTTCCGCCACGATTTGGGCATCCAGTTCCGGCTTTTTAATTTCCTGGATGGTGATATTAACATTTTTGCCGGTCATTTTATTCAATTCATTTTTAAGTGCTTCCACTTCCAGACCGCCGCGGCCAATGATGATCCCTGGTTTGGCAGTATGGATGGTCACTCTTACCCGGTTACCGGTACGATGTATCTCGACTTTGGAGACACCGGCGGTATAAAAATGTTCTTTAATATGCTTTCTGACTTTATAATCCTCATGGAGCAATTCAGTGTAATCCCTGTCGGCGTACCAGTTGGAATCCCAATCCTTGATGACGCCAATCCTGAATCCCTTTGGATGTACCTTTTGACCCACTATTTAACCTCCCTTTCCCGGAGCACGACGGTTATATGACTCATTCTGACCCGTTTCACATCGGCTCTGCCATAAGCTCTGGGCCGCATCCTCTTCATTGTCGGCCCTTCATCAATATAAATAGCTGATATATATAATTCGTCTGAGTCCATGTCATAATTGTGTTCCGCATTGGCTACCGCTGATTTCAATACCTTTCCGATCAAAGGTGCGGATTTTTTATTGGTGTATCTTAAAATACCAGTAGCTTCGGCAACACTTTTTCCTCTGACCAGGTCAGCTACCTGACGAGCTTTAAAAGGAGATACCCTGAGATAACGAGCAACTGCTCTTGATTCCATTTTGCTGCGTCCTCCTTTCTCTACCTTGCTCTGCTGGCTTTTTCAGATCTGCCGGCGTGACCGCGATAGGTCCTGGTAGGTGCGAACTCTCCGAGTTTCATCCCCACCATGTCTTCGGTAACATAGACCGGAATATGCCTGCGTCCATCATGTACTGCCAGTGTATGTCCTATCATCTGCGGAAAGATGGTGGATCTTCTGGACCAGGTTTTAATTACTTTCTTATTACCTGATTCATTCATATCTTCAATCTTTTTCAGCAGCTTTTCTTCACAATAAGGTCCTTTTTTTAATGATCTGCCCACTTAGAAACCCCCTTTATTTCCGTTTCCTGACTATCATATTATCAGATGGCTTTTTCTTGCGGGTCTTACCACCAACAGCAATCTTGCCCCAGGGAGATACCGGGTATTTGCGGCCCACAGGGGCACGTCCTTCCCCCCCGCCATGAGGGTGGTCCACCGGATTCATGACCGAACCTCTTACGCCCGGTCTGATCCCCAGCCAGCGGCTCTTCCCTGCTTTGCCTATGTTCTGGTTTTCATATTCCAGATTACCCACCTGACCGATTGTGGCGCGGCATTTTACCAGTATCAGCCTCACTTCACCAGAAGGCAGTCTGACATGGGCATAGTTTCCTTCCTTCGCCATCAACTGGGCAACTGTTCCGGCGGAGCGAACCAATTGTCCGCCTTTGCCCGGTCTCATTTCAATATTGTGGATCAGGGAACCCACCGGGATATCTTCCAGGGCCAGAGTGTTGCCGACTTTGATGTCGGCTTTGGGGCCTGATACGACGGTGTCCCCGACTTTTAAGTTCTGGGGTGCTACAATGTATGATTTATGTCCGTCGGCATAATGCAAAAGAGCAATATAGGCGGACCGGTTGGGATCATACTCAATTGCGGCTACTTTGGCCGGCACATCATCTTTTCTTCTTTTGAAATCGATGATACGATATA
>JAAYZA010000414.1 GCA_012515055.1 Syntrophomonadaceae bacterium
AACGATGAGGATATTTTTGTTTTTAGCCAGATGGCAAAATTCGATATCATTGTCCAGGGGAGTTTTGATGAATAGATAAAAAGCTCCCTGGGGTTTGATGCACTCATAACCGCTGGACAGCAGCCCATTATAAAGCAGCTGGCGGTTGCGGTCATAAACATCGATATCCACTTTGACCTCCAGGCAGCGGGCGATAACATGCTGGAAAAGGGAAGGAGCATTGACAAAGCCCAGGACCCGGGTGGCAATATTGGCTGCGGAAATTATATTTTCATGATCCGCCGCTTCATCAGGTACCACCAGATAACCGATCCGTTCCCCCGGCAGTGACAGGGATTTGCTGAAAGAATAGCCAATGATGGTATTGGGATAAAACCTGGTCAGATAGGGGACTTCCACATTATCATAGACCAGTTCCCGATAAGGTTCATCAGAGATCAGATAAATATCAATGCCCAGTTCCTGTTGTTTCTCTTCCAAAATAGCCGCCATTGCCCTGATGGTGTCCGCCGAATAAACCACCCCGGTGGGATTATTGGGCGAATTGACGATCACTGCCTTGGTCCGGGGGGTGATCCTGGCCCTGAACTCAGTGAGATTGGGCTGAAAATCGACGGTATTGGGAGAAATCACCACCAGCTGACCGTCGTAATTGGCGGTATAGCCCCGGTATTCCCCGAAAAAGGGAGCAAAAGTGATCACTTCATCACCGGGATTGAGCAGGGTTTTAAAAATAACATTGATACCCCCCGCCGCCCCCACTGTCATGATGATATTATCCTGAGAAAAACGGGTCCCGAACTTAGCATTGATGGATGCAGCAATGGCGGCTCTGACATATTCATGGCCGGAGTTATTCATATAACCATGGATCTGCATGGCATCCAGGTTTTTCAGAACCTCGATGACGGCTTCATTAACTGCTGCCGGTGCCGCCACATTGGGATTGCCCAGACTGAAATCGAAGACATTTTCCGCACCGTGGAGGGCAGCCAGCCGCTTGCCTTCTTCAAACATGGCCCGGATAACAGAACTGCCCTGGACCAATTCCTTCATTTTCTCCGCTATCATATTATCAAACCTTTCATTATAGAATATAAATGCCCGTCAGAAACCACCCATCGGCTGCCTGGCCGGTGCATAACATATAGATTACAAATGCCCGTCAGAAACCACCCATCGGCTGTCTGGCCGGTGCATAACATATAGATTATAAATGCTTGTCAGAAACCACCCGCTGGCTGTCTGGCCGGTGCATACCCCCGTTTACAGACAAAGCTCCAGGGCCTGACGGACTTTTTCCGGTGTGACATTTTTATTTTCCCCCAGTCTCACCATGTCATGGCTTTCCAGGCTGGCGATTATCTCCGGAATATTATCAGCAGTCAGGCCGAGATCCTGCAGGCAGGTCTTCATTTGCATCAGTTCAAAGAATTCCCGGGTCTTTTCAATGGCGGCAGTGATCCTTTCATCTTCATCACCCTCTGTCAGGCCCCAGATACGATGGGCATATTGCAGCAGGCGCAGCCTTTTCTCCTCCCTGGTGACCTGGAGCATACCCGGCAGGAGCACTGCCAGTGTCGCCGCATGATCGATATCGTACAAGGCAGTAAGTTCATGTCCCACCATATGTGTTGACCAATCAGTGGGCACACCGGAACTGATGAGCCCGTTCAGGGCCAGGGTGGCGCACAGCATAATATTGGAGCGGACCTCGTAATTGGTGGGATCGGCCAGAGCCCGGGGCCCTTCTTCGATCAATGTCAGCAGGAGGCCTTCAGAAATACGCTCCTGCACCCTGGCATTGACGGGATAGGTCAGATATTGCTCCAGTACATGCATATAAGCATCCACCACCCCATTGCTTATCTGGACTGGCGGCAGGGAATAGGTTGTCACCGGATCCAAAACCGCAAAGCGGGGAAAGAAGAAATCACTGTAAAATGATATCTTGGCATTCATAGCCTGACGGGTGACAACGGCCCGATAATTGGATTCCGACCCCGTTGCCGGCAGAGTCAGGACTGCCCCCAGGGGCAATGCTCCGCGGGCGGCGGTGCCCCGGCTCAGGACGATCTCCCAGGGATCCCCCGGATGCACTGCCGCAGCAGCAATGAATTTAGTCCCGTCAATGACGGAACCGCCCCCCACTGCCAGGAGAAAATCGATCCCCCGTTCTTTTACCAGGTCAACGGCCTGCATCAGGGTCTCATATACCGGGTTGGGCTCAATGCCGCTGAATTCAATTAGTTCATAGCCCTTTAGGGCTGCCATAACCTGATCATAGACCCCATTGCTTTTTATGCTGCCGCCGCCGTAAGTTATCAATACTTTGGCCCCCGGGGGGATTTCACCGGCTATATCTGCGATCCGGCCCTGCCCGAACATTAATTTGGTGGGATTGTAAAAATCAAAATTAAACATAGCTGTCCTCCGTTTCTGCTAATCGATTGTGAATCGTATTATATAGTTTAATAATTATTTTTCCCGGATCAAACACAGGGCCAGCCCGGCTTTTTGCTCCAGCCCGGTCCAGCTGGCGGGGATTCTTTGCTCCAGAAGCAGCAGAACCTTCCATTATCGATCATTCCCAGGTGTGCTCCTCCGACTCGCTGTATATTCTTCAGCTGCAAGAACCGGCCTTCCCGGTTATGCCCGCCCCCGTTCCGGCAGCAGGGCAGCGATTTGTTCCAGGACCGCCCCGGTGGTGCCGGGTGCGTCTATTTTGACCCGGGCGGCATGGTCCATTGAAGTGGGCCCCTTGTTTAGTATCACCAGATCCTGGGTGAAGGAGTCAAAGGCCCGCACGAATCCCGCCAGGGGATAGACCGTCAGTGATGAACCAATAACGATGAGCAGCTGGGCGGAAAGGATACTATCCTGAGCATCCATGAAATTCTGGATACTTTCACCAAATAAGACCACATCCGGCTTGAGCACACCGCCGCATTTTTCGCAGCGGGGGACCAGTTCCGGGCTGCTCAAAGCCGTGGAGGCATCATAGACCGCCCCGCAATGATATTTCTGACAGACGAAACGGTCCGCTGTCCCATGAACGGGGATCACATTTTTGCTGCCGGCCTTTTGATGCAGGCCGTCAATGTTCTGGGTCACCACACCATGGATATAATTCCGGGCCTCCAATTCGGCCAGGACATAATGGGCTCTGCCCGGTGCCACTTCCGCCAGTTTGAAATGCTCCCGGTAAAACTCGTAGAATAATTCCGGCCGCTGACGAAAAGTATCTATATTGATGATCCGCATCACCTTGTCCTCGCCTAATTTCCGATAAATACCCTCAGGACCGCGGAAATCAGGGATGCCGGCCTCGGTGCTGATACCGGCACCGGTAACCACTGTCGTACTGCGGGAATTAGCCATCAGAGCGGCGATTTGATTAATATTATTCTGCATGGGGATCCCTCCTTGACTTAAGTTTACCTTATTTGGCCTTGAACCTCATCCCTATTCTATCACCGGGCTGAACTTCTGCCCGCCGGGAGGAAAAGTGCCTGAACCTGTTAAAAGTGTCTGGATCCAGGCTGAATTCCTGCCCGCCGGAAGGAAAGAAAAAAGATATTATTTATATCATTTGGATGTCCTGTTAACAAAATCTAATCTGTTGTATTTGCGGAAACAGTAGTATACTATTAACGTTGACCAATGGGTCAGTTTTAAAATAACAGTGAAATTTGGTGAATATAATTATGGACCGCTCTGAAATGATGGGCAGTGAAAACATCGGACGCCTGTTGTGGAACTTTTCTTTACCGGCCATTGTCGGCATGGTGGTAAATGCCTTATATAATATAGTAGCCCGTATATTCGTGGGCCGGGGGGTAGGTTCCCTGGGGCTGGCAGCGGTAGCAGTGGCTTTGCCGGTCATGACCATCATCATGGGTTTATCCATCCTGATAGGTGTCGGTGCCACTGCCCTGATCTCGATTCGACTGGGGGAAAGGAAAAAAGACCAGGCTGAATTGGTAGCCGGCAATGCCATGGTGATGCTGGTCCTGCTGCCGGCTGCTTTTGCCGTTCTCTTCTTCGCTTTTTCCGAGCCCATCCTGACGGCTTTGGGCTCCAGTGCCGCCGTGTTACCATATGCCCGGGATTATCTGTCCATAATCATAGCCGGTGCTTTTATTTCCTCCTTCAGCATGGGAGCCAATAATTTTATCCGGGCCGAAGGCAATCCCCGCATGTCCATGTACACACAGATACTGGGGGGTCTGGTCAATGTCGTTTTAAACTATGTCTTTATATTCAAGTTTGGCTGGGGCATAAAAGGCTCCGCTTTCGCTTCCGTCATTGCCCAGGCAGTGGCTGCCATCTGGGTATTAAGCTATTTCCTCTCCGGCCGCAGTCTGGTGAAGATATATTTAAAAAACCTGGTCCCCAAACTGCCCATTGTCGGCAGCATAATGGCAAT
>JAAYZA010000055.1 GCA_012515055.1 Syntrophomonadaceae bacterium
AGCTCAGATGCGGTATTTTGCTATGTTCTCCTATAACTGATTTTTTTATTTCAACAAAATCGCCCACTTTAACACCCTTATGCAAAACACTGCCCGGACGTAAGTAGGCAAAGGGGCCGATATTGCAGTCGTCACCTATTTCGGCTTCGCTGATACGGGAATTTTCTATGTGCACACCATTACCGATGGAAGAAGAGTTTATACGGGTCCCCGGTCCTATTGCACAGTCTTTCCCGATGACCGTCCGGCCTTCAATCATCGTAAAGGGTAAAATGACCGTATCCTGACCTATCTCAACATCCATGTCGATGAAAGTCGATGCCGGGTCCCGGATCGTAACCCCTTCCTTCATCAATTGGAGGTTTTTCCTCTGCCGCAATACTGCTTCAGCAAAAGCCAGCTGTTCACGGTCATTAATGCCGGATATCAGGCTGTTTTCCGCTGTCATATAAATAGAAACCGATTTGTTTTCGTTTTTTAAGATTTCCAGCACTTCAGTCAGGTAATACTCCTGCTGAGCATTATCATTACTCAGGCGGGACAAACAGTCGAAAACTAAATCAGCTGCAAAACAATAAATTCCTGAATTGATCTCCTTGATGGTTTTTTGTGTTGCATCAGCATCCTTTTCTTCGACTATCCTGTGAAAAAGACCATCACCATCACGGATTACACGGCCATAACCATGGGGATCTTCCATTTCACAGGTTAAAACCGTTGCCGCTGTCCCCTGACTGACATGATGATCCATGAATTTTCTAAGCAAATCTGCAGTCAATAAAGGGGTATCACCTGCCAGCACCAATATCTGTCCATCATGATCAACGGCAGATACAGCCTGCATCAAAGCATGTCCGGTACCCAATTGCTGTTCCTGAATAGTAAATTTGACCTGTTCGCCGGACAAAGTTTCCTCCACCTGTTCCCGACCGAAACCAATAACTAAAACGATATCATTAATACCCGCTGCTTTTACCTGGTCAATTATATGCGTTATCATTGGTTTTCCAGCTGCTGGATGCAGGATTTTGGGTAAAGCTGATACCATGCGCACCCCTTTTCCTGCAGCAAGTATTACTGCACTAAATTTCACCTGTTCGTACACCTCGCCTATTTTTTAATCCGGATAATATATTTTATATATATAAATAATTGTCAATTGATCGTTTCACATGATATCCATCCGTATTATAACCTTTTATCTGTTTAAATGTCGATTCCAGGCAGAGTGAAAACCTCCTGCCCCGGGGTTTTATACCTGGAGAAAAAACTTAAAACACCCGGTCCCCCAGATATTTCTGAGCTAACTCCAAATCGCTTGGTTTATCCACATCCACACCTATCTGGGCATATGGTGAAATAATAGCCTTGCCCCTTATGCCCGTGACCTGAAAAAACCTTTTTTCTGCTGTAGCAATATTAAGTGTCCTGGTTATAAATTTCCAAACCAATCCCAGCCCGAAAAGCCTGGCCATTGCCAGTGGATTTTTGCGCCTTATCACCAGTTGTAACAGCAGGTCCAAAATATCATCGATCAGCTCGGTTTTCACCAGAAAAAGATTGCCGCCGGTAAATATACCATCCTGTATACGCACATAAGTCCGGCGTACACCGGGAAAAGATCTTTCATTTACTTCCTTGCTGGTTATAGGGTAATAAAAATCATCATTGCTTTGCCGGGAGCGATGCAAAAAGTCAGTTATGGCTTCAGCGGTAATAAAAGGTATATCTGTTGGCATTATCAATAATTTTTCAGTGGCCTCTTCACTTTTCAAAAAGTTGGCGGCATTGGCGAAACTCTCCACGGCGTTTTCTCCGCCTTCCACAAAAAACAGGTTTTCCTCCCGGGGTAAAATATTGCGCAAAGATTCTACCGGTCCGCTTACAACAATTTTTCGAACCAGGGAACATTGCCGGACAGCATGGTAAACAAAATATATCATGGGATAATTGCCGACAATGATCAATGCCTCATTGTCATAGGGAGCAATTTTTTTAAGTTCACTGCTGCTCTCACCGCCCGCCAGGATAATTGCATCGTATTGCATCGTCTTTTCCTCCATTAATCAGCTAATAGAAAACCTTCGTTTTTTAGGGATTCGATCATATAGCTCTCCGCATTTTCGATATGTTCCTGGGCTGTTTGCCTGGCCAGGGCTGCATCGCGGGATTCTATTGCTTCAACAATGTTGCGGTGCTCTTCAAGGGATTGCTGCATTCTCCCCGGCA
>JAAYZA010000304.1 GCA_012515055.1 Syntrophomonadaceae bacterium
AACCTCTTTCGGCCAGTATTCAATCAGCTTCAATGGCGGCCGATGAATTTAAACGTTTACATCCCGATATCAACATATGCATTATGGAATCCAATACTTGTGCCTGCGGCCAGGCTGCTTTGGAAATCAAAATTGCAGAGCTTATCGAACAGAATCAGCTCCCCTTTGAAGATTTGATCAGGAAAATTGAAGAATTTATGCCCCGCGTTGTATCACTCTTCTGTGTTAATGAACTGACTTATATGCAGGCGGGCGGCAGAATAGGAGGTGCGGCAGCTTTTTTAGGCAAACTAATCAATATCAAACCAGTATGTGAATTTGTTAATGGTGTTGTACATCCCATCAAGCCGGTACGTTCCAGGCAGAAAGCTTTGCAGACATTGGTCAGTGAAGCGGTGAAAAGGGTTACCCAGGCTGAAGACATAGTAGTTTGTGTGCAAGATGCTTTATGTAAAGAAGATGCTGATTTCTTGATCCAGCAGCTGCGGGAAAGACTCAACTATGATGGCCCCATATATCAAAGTCCGGTGGGAGCTGTTATAGGCTCCCATTCCGGACCTAATGCTATAGGTATAGGGATCGTACAGGGTTAACCTTGTTTTGCCATTCCCGTATAAATTAAAATTGCATCCCTCAGGAATACAGCAGCCCCAGGTGCCACCTGGTCATAATAAGCATTAAACCTTTCATCATCCACATACATCTGAGCCAGACCGGCATGGGCTTCTTTACTGTATTTCTCCCAGGTAAAGGCTAACCAGCGGCGATGCAAATCAGCAGTTTTCTGCGCCAGATCACCAGCTGGCTCCTTGGCGGCCATGGCTGCTTTTAAAGTCTCATTTATTTCGGCCCCCAGCTTTTCCATTTCACGATACTGTTCCTCAGTCATAGCAAGGAATTTTTTATTGGAGTTTTTTACAGATTCCTCACCATATTTCTCTCGTATTTCCCAGCCATACTTCTGCTCATTTTCATCCAGCATTTTTTGTTTAAAACCAGTAAACTTTTCCTTGTCTGTCATGATAATACCTCTTTCTCTTACAGCAATCGTCTTATCGACATTGGCAATTAACAAATCCAATTGCTGCTTTTTGTCCTGCAGCTTTTCACGATGTTCTTTTAGTGCCTGTAACTCATCGAAAGAAGGTGCATTCAGTATATTCTTTATATCTTCCAGGCTTATTTCCAGTTCCCGGTAAAAAAGGATCAGCTGCAGCCTGTTTACTTCTGCCTGGGCATAAATCCGGTACCCGGATGAGTTTATTCTGGCCGGCTTAAGCAGTCCGATTTCGTCATAATACCGAAGTGTTCTGCTGCTGATACCAGCTATCCTGGCCAGATTTTGCACCGTGTATTCCAAAAAATCACCTCCCGTCAGAAACAACTATAAACCTTAACGCTGCGTTAAGGTCAACACTTTTTATCAACAAACACTTTTGTATTCTTCTCACTTAAACCCAATTAATGCTGTCCTGGTTCTATCAATTATTATTTTGCCGGCAAATTCATTTTCAATTTTTGGCGCTGCTGTATCAGCATCGCATATTCCCGGTCAAGGACTGCATAATCTGCGTCTCCTGGTTTATAACGGCTGATATCGCTTACTACCCGGGAAATTTTGGTTTCCAGCAATAAAAGTTCCTCCTCTGCTGTATTGTCAACCCGGATCTTATTTGCCTCCTTCTGGTTTAGATAATCTTCAATCCTGCCAGAAAAACGCATAATTTTCTGCTGGTCAAAAATCAATAAATGGTCACATACCTGCTGGAGAAAAAAACGGTCATGGGAAATAACCAGTAAAGTTCCTGATATCTCTACCAGGCTTTCCTCCAAAGCTTGCCGGCTGAATAGATCAAGATGGTTGGTGGGTTCATCAAGTATCAGCAAATCATTTTCATTC
>JAAYZA010000176.1 GCA_012515055.1 Syntrophomonadaceae bacterium
GGTTTTTTTATGGGGGCAAAAGTTTTAATGGACAGGGTCGTTTTAATGATTACGATTCGAATATAAGCAAAAGCAATCTAAAGGAGGGGGGCAAATATGTTGGCAATAATAAGGAAGGAAAATCTGGCGGAGGGGATCAAGCTCTTTGAAATAGGGGCACCGCAAATAGCTGCCAAAGCCAGGCCCGGCCAGTTTATTATTTTGCGCATAGATGAGAAGGGGGAAAGGATTCCGCTTACCATTGCTGATTTTGACCGGGATAAAGGAACCATCACCCTGATCTCTCAGGAAGTGGGCAGGACCACTGCCGATCTGGGCAAAATGGAAACGGGGGATAAAATCCTGGATCTGGTGGGGCCCCTGGGGAAAGCCTCGGCCATAGAAAAATACGGCCGGGTGGTGTGTATTGGAGGGGGAGTCGGGATAGCCCCGGTTTATCCCATAACCCGGGCTTTAAAAGCTGCCGGCAATGAGGTGATCTCCATAATCGGTGCCCGGACAGCCGAGCAATTGATCCTGCAGGAAGAAATGGGAGCCGTCAGTGACCATATCTACATCACCAGTGATGATGGCAGCACCGGGCAGGAAGGTTTTGTGACCAATGTACTGGCGAGGCTGCTGTCCGATGGAGTGCAGATTGATTTGATCATTGCTATCGGGCCGCTGCCCATGATGGAATCAGTTGCCGAAACCAGCCGGGCCTATGGGGTTAAGACCATTGTCAGCATGAATCCTATTATGGTAGACGGCACCGGGATGTGCGGCGCCTGCCGGGTGGCAGTGGGCAGTGAGACCAAATTTGCCTGTGTGGATGGCCCGGAATTTGACGGACATCTGGTGGACTGGCAATTGGCCCGCAGCCGCAGCCGCATGTTTTTAGCCGAGGAAAAGATTGCACAAAAGTGTTCAGGAGGTGATTGCCAGTGTCAAAAGAACGGGTAAGGATAGACAGGCAGTCAATGCCTCATCAGGAGGCGGCAGTCAGAGTAAATAATTTCAGCGAAGTTGCCCTGGGATTCAGTGAGAAACTGGCTCTTCTGGAGGCTTCCCGCTGTCTGGATTGTAAGAAACCCACCTGCATGGACGGCTGTCCGGTGGAAATAGATATCCCCGGATTTATCAAACATATCAAGGAACATGATTACCAGGGGGCGGTCGATACCATCAAAAAGAAGAATAATCTGCCCGCTATCTGCGGCCGGGTTTGCCCCCAGGAAAGCCAGTGCGAAAAACACTGTGTTTTAAGTAAGAAATTTGAGCCCGTTGCCATTGGACGACTGGAGAGATTCGTGGCTGACTGGGAAATGCAGCAGGGGATTAAGACGAAAAAGGACCTGCCCCCGGCCAGCGGCAAAAAAGTGGCAGTGGTTGGGGCCGGTCCCGCCGGGCTCACGGCAGCGGCTGATCTGGCCATGCAGGGACATGAAGTAGTGGTTTTCGAAGCCCTGCATACACCGGGAGGAGTTTTGGTCTACGGGATCCCGGAATTCAGACTGCCCAAGGCTATTGTGGAAAGGGAAATTGAGGGTATCAAGCAATTAGGGGTAGTTATAAAGAACAATATGGTGGTGGGAGCCATCAATACTATTGATGAACTGCTGGAGGAGGGCTTTGATGCGGTGTTCATCGGCACCGGCGCCGGGCTGCCTTATTTTATGGAAATACCGGGAGAAAACTTGAATGGGGTATATTCGGCCAATGAATTTTTGACCCGGACCAACCTGATGAAGGGTTATAAATTTCCCGAATACATAACACCCATTAAGGTGGGGAAAAAGGTGGCAGTGATCGGGGCAGGGAATGTGGCCATGGATAGTGCTCGCACAGCTCTCAGGCTGGGTGCGGAAGAATCCTATATCGTCTATCGGCGCTCGGAGAAGGAAATGCCGGCCCGGGCGGAAGAAATAGAACATGCCCGGGAAGAAGGAGTCCAGTTCCGGCTCCTCACCAGCCCGGTGGAAATCCAGGGTGATGAAAACGGCTGGGTCAAGAGTTTGATATGCCAGAAATTTGAGCTGGGAGAACCGGACGAATCGGGCCGCCGCCGGCCGGTGGCTATCCCGGGATCAGAATATGAAATGGAAATGGATACGGTGATAATGGCCATCGGGCAGGGGCCCAACCCTCTGGTACCCCGAACCACCCCCGATCTGGAAATTAACCGTTACGGAAATATCGTCGCCGATGAAGGCAGCGGCCAGACCAGCAAAATAGGGGTCTTCGCCGGCGGTGATATAGTCACCGGTGCCGCCACTGTCATTCAGGCTATGGGAGCCGGGAAAAAGGCTGCTAAAGCTATTCATGAGTATTTGGTTGGATAGGGGAAAGCAGAAAGTGGAAAGATGAAAGAGGAAAAAAAGTGAGGCGGGAGGCGTGAGGAGTAAGGCGAAACCCGCGCTGAAACGCGGCGTGGGGGCCGAGGAAACAGGACTGA
>JAAYZA010000090.1 GCA_012515055.1 Syntrophomonadaceae bacterium
CATTGATGATGTCCATTATCACCCGGGCGATTTTATCGGAATCATGCCAGGCTACTTCATCATCAGAGATCAAATCCTTTTCGATGACCTTAAAGCCCATGGCTTTGATGGCTTCTACTTCCGGCTTTACCGGCACGGCTTGTTCCTCCTGGTAGCGGTTCAGCCGGGCCCCATCGATGTACCCATTGTTGACGATGACATATTCTATTATATTTCCAGCGATATAAGACAATAAACAGCTTAAATGATCCAGGGCGGTAAAATTATCCGTTTCACCCTGTTCAGTCATGATATTGCTGATAAAGATCTTTTTGCCCCGGGACCGGGATATGGCCTCAGTTACCCCCTGGACCAGCAGGTTGGGTATTATGCTGGTATAAAGACTGCCCGGTCCTACAATGATGGCATCGGCTCCGGCAATTTCTTTTAAAACTGCTGGTACCGGATGGCAGTCTTGTGGTTCCAAAGATAGTTTGACGATCCGGTCCGGGTGCTCCCTGATCAGGGTCTCTCCTTCTACCGTTGTGCCGTCACCCATTGTTGCCACCAGATTTATTGGTGCCAGGGTAACGGGGATCACCTGTCCCCTGACTTTTAAAACTTTGCTCATCTCTTTGATGGCCGATACGAAATCTCCGGTTATCTCGGTCATGGCCACCAGCAAAAGATTGCCCAGGTTGTGCCCCTTGATGCTGTCCCCCTGTCCGAAACGATGCTGAAAAACTTTATCCATCAATGTTTCCGTTTCTGCTAATGCCACCAGACAGCTGCGGATATCCCCCGGGGGCAGGACCCCCAGTTCAGTGCGCAAACGCCCTGAGCTGCCCCCGTCATCGGAAACAGTAACAATGGCAGTGAGCCGGGAGGTGAATTTCTTTAAACCCTTTAATAGGACTGCCAGGCCGGTTCCTCCTCCTATTACGACGATTTTCGGCTCCTGGCTGCCCTTTTTTTCATCAAACGCCATTATAATCCTCCGTCATATCCCGAGAGATATCTCTATCAATTTGGTATTTTGCAATATCTCTATGCCGTACGATGATTCTATATCCCAGGTTTTTAAGCTTACTGCCGATATAATCTGCCAGGGTTACGGAGCGGTGCTGCCCGCCGGTACAACCGATGGCCACCACCAGACTGGTCTTGCCTTCGCCTATATAATGCGGAATGAGAAATTTAAGCAGATTTATGAAACGGCGAATAAAAGATTTGGTCACCGGTGAGGACAGGACGAAATCAATTACCGGCTGATCTTCGCCGGTAAGATGGCGCATGACCGGATCATAAAAGGGATTGGCCAAAAAGCGTACATCAATAACGATGTCAGAGTCCATGGGAATGCCCAATTTATATCCGAAGGAAATGATATTGATAAAAAATCCACCGCTGCTGCGCTCCTGGTATATGCTCTGTAATTTGTTTTTCAGTTCCTGGGGGGAAAGATTGGTGGTATCGATGACCAGATTGGCCCGGCCCCGCAGTTCCTCCAGCATACCCCGTTCCTGGCGGATGGATTCCAGCAGGCTGCTGTTGCTGGCCAGGGGATGCCGCCGGCGGGATTCCTTGAAGCGGCGGACCAAAACTTCATCAGATGCTTCCAGAAACAATATCTCGTAAGGTATGGAATCATCGTGCATTTCTTCCAGGGATCGGGACAGGTCGTGGAAAAACTCCCCACCTCTGACATCGATGACCAGTGCCACTTTATCAATTTTGCCTTCCGATTGCCAGCTCAGTTCGACAAATTTAGTCAACAGTGCCGGGGGCAGATTATCCACACAATAATAGCCCATGTCTTCCAGGCAGTTGATGACCTGAGTTTTGCCGGCTCCTGATAAACCAGTTATTATTAATGTGTGCAGTCCTTCGCTTTTTTCGGCCAATTTCCATGCCCCCCTCGTCCCCGCAGATTAATGATCCGTTCCGGTGGTATCTCCAATCGCTCTATCATTGCCCGTCCATAATCCAGCTGCCCTACGGTTCTGGTGAAATGTGCATCACTATTGATGATGAAATTTACACCCTGTTCCTTTGCTATCATTATATCAGATGCGGGGGGATATCCATGGGCACAATTAATTTCAAACAGGACCTGGTTCTCTGCGCAGGCTCTGGCTACTGCCCTTATGTCGACCTGATAGAACAATCCGGGGTGGGATAAAATGTCCAGTTCCGGATTATTATCCAATGCGGCAATAGTGGCGCGGGTATTGGCTTCCACTGCCTTTTGCCGCTGCCGGCGGCTCGCATGGCGTAAAAAGTTTTGCCCGAATATCTGCACACCGTCTGACCAGGCGGTGGGAATTGTATAGGGATGCAAACCGGCAATAATAATATCTAAGGGCTTTAAATCCTGAATATCCAGTGTGCCCTGGAGATCCCGGATATTGGCTTCGACTCCCAGCAGTATATTGATATCGGTGTAAATACGGTTTAAGGCATCGATGTCCTGGCGCAGAGCGGCCAGGACCCCGGCGTCCCTGAGGCCGATCCCCAGAGCCAGCGGACCATGGTCGGTTATGGCAATTTCCTGCAGACCCCTCTCCCGGGCGGCCTTTATTATCTGGACTATGCTTTGACGACCGTCGCTGTGCCGGGAATGAGTATGATAGTCGCCGAAAAATACCATTTTCGTTTTTCCACTCCTGCTGCAAATATTTGTGTTTTTAATATTTCCCCATAACCAATAATATAACCGCGGCAAAAAAGCAGGGCATCCTGTGCCCTGCTCTTCAATAGTTTGAAATATTTCCGGTGACATTGATCCATCAAGGCCGCCGGTTTTCCTGGCCCAGGCCCTGTTCCGCAATAGTACTAAAAATATTTCCTGCCCCGGTTTATATCGCCGGCAGCCCTTTACGGGTCAATTCCGCTTTTAAAAAATCGATGGCTTTTACCGGGGTCGGGTCGAGGCCATAATTCAGCGCCAGATAATAACTGACATAATCCCCGGTATAAATCAGGGAATACAACCGGGCCAGAAAGCTGGTTCCGGCGCTTTCCACTTCAATGACCGCTTTGATCCGGGGAAGGATGATCTCTTTGGTTATCGCTATCCGCTGTTCTACCCTTTCCTGGCCCAACCTGTCCCTGAGAATGATGATAACTGCCTGGGCCAGGAGCTCTTCCGGCATTTCAAAACCGACGATTTCATTGTGGTCCAATTCGGGAAAAAGATTAAAAAAGGCCGGAGATTTGGCATTCTCATTGATCTGGCCCTTCCAGCGCATCGCCGCTGCCTCAGTAGTGCCGGCCACTCCCCAGATCAATGGCAGGCTGCCCTGCAAACAGGCGGCTATTTGGCGGGCCTGGTTTTTGTCGGGTTCCGCCTCCGGTCCCAGTGCCTGCTGCATTCCTGCCAGCAAATCAGCCGTTTCCTCGACGGCCGCCCGGGCTCCCGGCAGCAGGTCCAATTGTTCCAGGATCAGAGCCGCCGGGGCCATTAAATAACCCGAGGCTGCCCGGGGAACCAGATGGCCGGGGATAACAGCCAGACCGTCGCCGTTGGCCCGGGCCAGCTCAGCCAGTTTTCCTCCGCTGGTCACACAGATGATGGCAGCACCGCTTTCTTTGGCTCCCTGATAGGCCTGTAAGGTTTCCTCCGTGTTGCCGGAATAGCTCACAGCCATCACCAGAGAATTCTTCCCGATGAAACGGGGTATATTGTAATCCCGGTTGATGATAATGGGCAGCGGGGCTTCTGCCAGGCCCCAGGTCCTTAATATGTCGCCGCCGATAGCCGAGCCCCCCATCCCACAGATGAGGATGTTTTCGTATTTGCCTTTATACCGGCCGAGGAAATCATATTCCATATGCAGGGATTCCCGAAATTGCTGCGGCAGTCCCTGAATATAGCCGGCCATTATTTGTTCATTATTGATCATTTTCGATACTTCCCCCAGATAATTTATTTTTTAAATACCCCGGGCAATAGCGGCCATACAGCCATATAAGCCGATGTCATCACCCAAGCGGGTAATTTCTATCTGCAGATCCCGCCGGTGGAGGGGGAAGACCTGTTCCCGGGTAATAGTCCTGATGGGCTCCAGTAATAGATCACCCAGACCCTCCATCACCCCGCCGCCCATGACTACTATTGGCGGATCGAATATATTGACCAGATTAGCGATCCCCCGGGCCAGATGGGCGCTTAGTTCCTCCATGATTTTTACTGCTTCACTGTCGCCCTGCCGCGCTGCCTCCCCTAAATGGGCGGCACCTATTTCTGCCCCCGCCCCGCAAATTTCTATTTGCCGGCCCCGGCCGGCTTTGATCAGTTTCTCCAGATGAAGGGCTATGGCCGTACCGGAGGCCAGTGCCTCCAGGCATCCCCGCCGCCCGCAGCGGCATTCAGGCCCGGCCGGGTCTATCACCATATGGCCGATTTCTCCGCCGCCGCCCCGATGGCCATGATAAATCTGTCCGTCGATTATAAGGCCGCCGCCTATCCCGGTGCTGACAGTTATATAAAGCAGGTCTTTATATTTTTTGTCCTGACCATAATAGTATTCTCCCAGTGCGGCCAGATTGGTGTCCTTGTCTACCACTACCGTTTTCCCCAGACGCTGGCTGAGTTCTTTTTTAAATTCCACTCGCTGCCAGCCCAGATTGGGGGAATTTTCTATAACAGCTTCAGGAAATGTGAGGGGACCGGGAACTGCTGCGGCAATGCCTTTGATAGAATATTGCCGGGTCCTGGCATTTCTGATCAGATCAGCAATGGTCCCGGCAATCATATCCAGTACTTCTTCCGGGCTGCCTTCCGGTGTCCCGGTTCTGGCCTTCTGTAAAATTTGCCCGTCGGGTGTTCCCATCCCGCTTAATATTTTGGTGGCCCCCAGATCAACACCAATTATCACTTCCTGCTTCATTTGCTCCACCTGCCATCCCTTAACTGCTGCGGGGGTTCAGTATAAAGCGCTGCAAGGCCTCTGCCACTCCTTCTTCTTCATTGCTGGCCGTAATATAATCAGCAGCTTCCTGGACTGATTTGCGCGCATTGCCCATGGCCACACCGATACCCGCCCATTCAAACATGGACATATCATTGTAACTGTCACCGATGGCCATGACCTCTTTGCGATTGATACCATAATGTTCAGCGATGACTTTCAGGGCATCGCCTTTATTGGCCCGGGGATCCATCACTTCCAGGTAATAGGGTTTGGATCTGGTTATATAAAGCTCCCGGGCGTGGATCCCGCGTAATTCTAATTCCATATCGAAAAGCAGCCCTTCATTTTCGATTACCGCCAGGATCTTATAACTATCCTGGCAGGAGGCCTCCCTGATCAAATCCTTGATGATGACCGGCTCTATTC
Source organism: Syntrophomonadaceae bacterium (assembly GCA_012515055.1). Lineage (GTDB taxonomy): Bacteria > Bacillota > Syntrophomonadia > Syntrophomonadales > Syntrophomonadaceae > UBA1368. The sequence goes on from JAAYZA010000090.1 coordinate 5,322, forward strand.
CTGCCAGCTGTGAGTATTCCCGCCCTTCCTCGGTAAGTTCTTCCATGCAGAGCTGATCATCGAAATAAGCCTGGAAGTGAATCTGGTTTCTTTTAAAGTATTGCATTATTTCAATGGCTTTATCCCGGGGCAAGGGGTGATAATAGAGCACTTCACCGGAATTGCTGCATTTTACCAGTGCTCCCTGATAAGTGATGATGGGAATGTCCCGGACTGATTCCAGCTGCCGGGCATAGGGAAGTGCGGATGCAAACATGCGTCCGGTAGCCAGGGTGACGATGACCCCTTTTTCCTGGACCTCCTCAATAGCTTTCATGCACAGGGGGGGGATCTTCAATCCCGAATCCAGCAATGTATCATCCAGGTCGATGGCTACAAGTTTTATACTCATGGCTGCCTCCTTTGCCTGATACCAACAAGCCGAGCAGATGCCCGGCTTATAGTACCTCATAAAATCATGGTGCTGCTTATAAATATATTATGATAATTAATTATCTTTGACAAAATAATTGAGTATGAAACTTATAACGGATAATACCAGGGCACTTAGAATGGCGGCGCCGAAGCCCGTGACTTCAAAACCTTTGACTGTAACTGCTGTCAGCCAGAACATAAAACCATTTATGACCAG
>JAAYZA010000254.1 GCA_012515055.1 Syntrophomonadaceae bacterium
ACCACACCGGTCCGGGAGATATAACCGCTTAATTTACCCAGGGAGACAACCGCCATAATCAAAATAAATGCCAGGGTCAGACTGACAAAAACATTTCTGGTTTCCGGCCAGAAAGGCAGCCTCTTTGAATACAGTCCGCCATAGGTCAAACACCCCAGACAAATTATCAGTATCCACCATAAATTAGCCATATGTGTCAGGGGAATATCTGTCGGGAAAAAACCGAAGAACCTGGGCAGTATATCCAATCTGATCCTGATACTGATGAAAAAAGCCAGATATAAAGACATCGTATCGACCAGCAGCAAGATCAGAACCTGGGTTATTCCTTTCAGACTTTCGTTGAATTTGAGTCCTGGCATCAGCTGCCTCCTTGCCTGCTGCCGATGATACCTTGTTGCAGCTTCCTGGTCTGCACAACCAGGGCTTCCAGATCGTCGGAAACTTTCAAATTTCTTCCCATGCGTTTTGCTATACGTTCATGATTCAGGTTATTCTGTTGTTCTGCAATTATATCAGGCATTTCCAGCACTTCTGCCATATATATTTCCGCCTGTTCCCCATCACCGCTCTGCAAAAAGTATCGGGATGCACCATAAAGCACCTCGCCCAAAACTTCATAGCTTCCGATTTGATTGGGCTCAATCTCCACCATTTTCCGGGCCAATCCCACGGAATGCTCCAGGTTCCCTATGGCAATCGCTGTGTTTAATGCTCCGTTTATGGTTCTGGTATCACAAGGCATCAGTTTTTCCGCTTTTACAATGGCGGCCAGGGTCTTTTTATAAGCATCAGCTGCCAGAGGGTTCTCTTCCTGAGCCAGATCAAGATAAAGACTGGCATAGCAGCGGGATAAACTGATCTGATTTTCTGCCTTGAAGGGGTCATAGATGACCGCTTTCTCCAGGCAGTCAATAGCAGCATCACGATGCAAAGCAAGGGAGTCAGCATCCTGTTCAATCATCTGCAAATACCCGTTGGCTTTATCTGTATAGACGCTGCCGGCATAAAAGCCGGATCCACCTATAAACAGCATCAATACCAGCACACCCAGTCCCGCGATCTGTATCGAACTTTTTAGCTGCCGGGCATCTGAAGAACCCGTGATTTTATTAATAATTGCCAGAAGTGTTACCAGTACGATAAATATCGCCGGGATGGAAAGGTCAAAATCTATTAGAGCATGTAACCCGATGGCTGCTGCCGCAGCTGATGCCCCTCCCAGCATGACCATAAATTCATGGCTCCCATCTGTTCCCTTACTCGCCTTTCGTTTGAATTTCACCACTGCCATAATTACCAGGACCCATATGGCTGCAAAAACTGCCCATCCAATTATCCCGGTTTCCACTAAAACCTGGATCATGTGATTGTGGGCATCGGCTGCCGTGTATTTATAATCCTGATACTGGGGCAGTAAAGCTTTCCAGCCGCCGGCTCCCGTTCCGGTCAGGGGATAATCCCGGGCTATCTCAACACCCCAGCGAATAAAATCTGCCCGGTAAAGATAACTGGGATCATTAAAATCGACTATTTCCTTGATTTCCTGATTTAATTCCTGGGATATAAAATTTTGCCCCCCCGGGGCAGCCATCAATAAACCACCGCCGGCAGCCAGGACGATCAATATGATCAAGGCCGCCTTTTTTAAAGACTTGCCCCCGATCCGTAATGAAAGCTGCTTCTTAAGCCATTGACCAGCCATTGCCAGGATCGTTCCAGCCGCCACAACAATAATGCCGCCCGTCCCCTGCCCCCCGGTTATTTGCTGCATAAAAAAACTGGAAAACAAAAAAGCCAGAACGTATAAATAAATAAAATCAAATAAATAAACCCACCGCAATCGGCCAGACAGGATCAAAAAGAAGATTCCCGCTGCCATCACGATTATAAGCAGGGCGCCTTTGGAAATTGCTGTTATGGTCACCAAGGCCATTAAAAATATGGCACCGCTGTAAATCAGCCTCCTGTACATATTTGTTGTAGTAAGCAGCAAAGCCAAACCAATAAAACACATGGCCCCCAAAAAAGCTGCCATGGTATTGTGGTACTGTAATGTTGACATTATATGGTTGTTCACAAAGGCCCCCGGGTAATTAGAATATCCCGTCGCTGCCAGCAAACCAATAACAGCTACTCCCACACCGGCCGCCAGCAAGATTTTCAATATGGTTCGGGCGGCCTTGATATCTGCTGCCACCTCACCCACCAGAATATAAATCAAAAAATAATCCAGGGCCTTTAAAAACCCCCAGGCGGCATCACCTATATGAATGGCTTTGAACATTGAGAGCAGATAGGCAATAACATAGAGGAAAATCGCAATGTCTAGCGATGTTGATAAAAGAGAATAATCCCGTTTTTTGACCTTTATCGCGATGAGCATGGCTGCCAGTACCGCTGTAAAGATGAAATTCCCCGCCATTTGTTTATCAAAGTATAAGCCCCGCAGAAAAAGGGGATAAAAAACCAAAAAACAAACGGCAGCAAGTAGGACCTGGCTTAATGCTTGTTGTAATTCAAATACTGATTCTGGAGATTTCTTGCTGCTTTTATTATTCATTGACCCTCCAACCTGAAAACCTGTAGTAATAAAGTTCAAGATAACTGAACTTTTTCCTGCTATATCGCGGGAATGCAACAAAATAACTGTTTTTGCGGTTTTTATAATGGCTTTCTGCCCGGGGGTCCTTTTTTCCCTTTGGCTGGAAGGAGCCCATTGCGGCTAAAAAATCTATTAAGAATAAACCCCGCATCCTGAGGTTGTTTTAAAACACCTCAACTTTAGCGGGGTCTGCTCAGGGTTGTATAATTGGCGTCCCGAAACGAGCCTGATTATTGTTTTGGGTTTCTACCTGGCTTTCAGATAATTTAAAATACCCTGGGCAATGGCTTCAGCTGCCAGGTCCCTGGTTTTTTCCTGTTTTAATAATTCATGTTCTTCCGGCCAGCTGATAAACATGACCTCAACTAAAGCCGAAGGCATTGTGGTATTCCTCAGCACCGACAGATTTCCTTCCTTGGCCCCCCGGTCAGTCAGTTTCAGCTTGCTTATCAATTGTTCTTGCAGCTTTTGGGCCAGAAGTTTTCTTTCATCGATTTGCATATATAGTTCCGGCATGCTTAAAGGCGCATAATAATATGTCTCCGTCCCATGTCCTTTTCTGGCCGTATCGGAATTATTATGAATAGAAACAAATAATTCGGCATTAAA
>JAAYZA010000110.1 GCA_012515055.1 Syntrophomonadaceae bacterium
CTGTGGCTGTATCTTTTATGCGAGGAAGCGCGCAAAAAGGGTTTGGAACCGGATGCATACGCACCGGAGGCAATTCATCAATGCGGATTGTTTCAGGGCGGGGGCCTGGTGGATAAAGGCGGAACCAAAAGTCTTAAGGGCCTTAAAAAGACTCTTTTTACCAAACCGGCACAAATGGTCTTTGAAATGAAGATCCTGCGCTGCGATGACGACCATCTGGATATCGACTTCCATTACTGCCCCCTGGTGAAAGCCTGGCAAAAGCAGGGCTGCTCCGATGAAGAGATTTCCATATACTGCGATATTGCCATGTGCGGTGACCGGGGTATTGCCGAAAGTTATGGCTGTGTACTGGAACTCCCGAAAACCATTGCCCGGGGCGACGATGTCTGTGAGATCCGTTTTGTGCGTAAATAAAGGCAGGAGCTTGTTTTGATAAATACATCTACAATAATGGACAAAGATACTGAGGCGGGTAAAAAGACCATCGTACTGGCGGCCCCTATTTGGAATAAGGGCCATTACGAAACCCAGATGCAATTGTTTTTATCTATTTTGCTGCCGAAAAACTGCCGGGTGATTGCACTGTGTGCCGAACCGGAAAAAGTGGAGAAATGGGTGGAGGAATATATGCCGGATTTTAAAGCTGATCTGTTTACTGCTCGGTTCACTTTGATGGGCCTCCGGGGACGGGTCAGACTTAAAACCGGATGGGCCTGGAGTTATATTTCTGCCAGTATTGACAAAGCAGCCTCTGCATCGGGCTGGGAAATTGATATGGTTTTCTTTAATAACCTGGATTCGATGATTTACAATACCTGGCGGGGAGTGTTCTTCCCCAGAAAAATAAATTATCCCTGGGCGGGATTATACTTGACTCCGATATTCAAACGACAACCGGAAGGTTTTGACTATTATAAAAAACATATCAGTTTAAAGGTTTTTAAAGGGATAAAAAACTGTCAGGGAATAGCTATTTATGATGAAGGTTCTTTTAATGAATGCCAGGATTTTTTTGATGACCGGAAAATTTATGTCCTGCCTGATGTCACTGATGAAACCATGCCATCACCCCTTCCTCTTAAGTTTTCCGCTGTCAAGGCGAAGGCGGGGGATAAAACCATTATCGGATTGGTGGGTCTTCTGCAAAAAAGGAAGGGGCTGCTTAATTTCCTCCGGGCGGCAAAGGCTATGGATCCGGAGAAATGCTTCTTTTTGCTGGCAGGTTATCTGCATTGGCCGGAATACACAAAGCATGAGCAAATGGAGATCAAGGAACTTCTAGAAATACTGCCAGAAACCAGTTTCCATTTTGAATCAGGCTACATGGACGATCCGGCGGAAGTCAATGCCTGGATCGATTTATGCGATATCGTCTGTTTGTGCTATGAAAAATTCTATTATAGCAGCGGGATTATGACCAAAGCTGCTGCCCGGGAAAAATTGATGCTGGTTACCAGAGGGTACTGTATGGGGGAAAGGGTACAGAGGTATGGTCTGGGATTGACGGCCCGGGAAGGGGATTTAGAAGAAATAATCGCCGGATTAAAAATTATGACGGATAATGACAGACGCAAAAAAATGCTGGCCCAGGCTCAGTTTAAAAAATTTATGGATTTTCATAATTATTGCAAGTTGGATGAAGTTTTAAGCGGAATTTTGGAGGTTTAAAGGTGATATGAATATTTTAGTCACAGGGGCAGGGGGATTTATCGGGCATCATCTGGTAAAAAGGTTGAAAGCAGACGGCAATCGAGTCATTGCAGCGGACTTGAAATGGCCTGAATTTGAACCAACTGCTGCCGATGAGTTTTTCATCGGCGATTTGAGAAATCTGGAATTTTGCCAGAAACTCACCCGTGGAGGGATTGATGAGATATACCAGCTGGCAGCAGATATGGGCGGTGCCGGTTTTGTATTTACCGGCGAGAATGATGCGGATATCATGCATAATTCGGCCCAGATCAATTTAAATATCCTGGAAGCCTGCCGCATCAATAAAATAAAAAAGATCTTTTTCTCTTCTTCAGCCTGTATATATCCTCTTTTTAATCAGGAAGATCCGGACAATCCTGTTTGCTGTGAGGATTCGGCTTATCCCGCCCTGCCGGACAGCGAATATGGCTGGGAAAAGCTATTCAGCGAAAGGCTGTATAAATCCTATGAAAGAAATTATGGCCTTCAGGTTCGTATTGCTCGCTTACATAATATCTTCGGCCCTCTGGGAGTATGGCAGGGGGGCCGGGAAAAAGCGCCGGCGGCTTTATGCAGAAAAGTTGCCCTGGCGGAAAATGAAAGAGCGATTGAAATCTGGGGTGATGGCAGGCAAAGCCGCACGTTTTTATTTATCGATGAATGTGTAGAGGGGATCATAAGGCTTATGGAATCAGATCATTCTGAGCCCATAAACATCGGGTCGGAAGAGTTGATCACTATTTATGATCTGGCGCAAATGATCATCCAGACCTCGGGCAAAACACTGGGCATAGAATGTATCGACGGACCCCAGGGGGTAAGAGGACGCAAATCAGATAACACCCTTATCAGAGAAGTTTTGTCCTGGGAACCACGGATGCCGCTGATTGAAGGCGTCAAAATCACTTACCAGTGGATATTGCAGCAAACCAGCGCCAGGGGCCTTTAAATACATTCATCCAGGAATTGACGCAATACATCCATGCGGACTGGTTTGGCTATATGCCGAGCAAATCCGCTTTCCCGGGCCCGTTGCAGACTGGCTTCATCGGTGTAACCGGAGAATGAAACCAGTAGTGTTTTTTTAAGAGAAACATCGGCTTTTATAGTACTGGCGACCTCGTAACCATTCATACCCGGCAGACCGATATCGCAAAAAATAATATCCGGTCGGATTTCCCTGGCTATTTTAACGCCAGACCTGCCTTCATGGGCGCCCCAAACCTTATGGCCCAGCTTATTTAAAAAGGAACAAAATATCTCCGCCAGATCTTTATTATCCTCTATTACCAGGATATTGAAGGTCTTTGGGGCGGGTTCTGCCGTCGAATTGTCCGCTGGAGCATCATCTCTGATTATCAGGGGCAAACGAATTGTAAACAATGAACCTTTATGCAAACCCTCGCTTTCTGCCGCAACAGTACCGCCATGCATGGTAACGATCCTTTTAACAATGGAAAGTCCCAGCCCCAGTCCGTCATTATTCTGCCTGTCCAGTGAGTTATCTGCCTGAGTAAAAGGCGTGAACAAAGTGGGCAGCAAATCCCGTCTGATCCCCATCCCATTGTCTTTTATCCGCAGTACTGCTTCATCTTCTTCCTGCTTGAGAGATAAAAGCACTGTCCCATCTTTGGGGGTGAATTTAATGGCGTTATGTAAAAGGTTGCCGATGATTTGCGTGATTCGCACCGGGTCGGCATGAAGTAAAAGGGGTTTATTGTCTATATCCATTATAAAATGGATACCTTTCACGTCGAATTTCTTCCTCAGGTCACTGGCTGTATTTACAGCCAGGTCGTTTAGCAATATATCGTCTTTTTTCAACAACAGAAGATCTTCATTGATATGGGTCAAGTCCAGTAGATTATCAACCAGTTTGCATAATTGGTCACTCTGTCGCTTGAGCGTATCAGTCAATTTCGCTGTTTCATCCTTATTATCCGACATTTGCAGCAAGGAAATGGTGGCGGCAATAACTGCCAGAGGATTGCGGAATTCATGGGAAAGCATACTTATATACTTATTCTTTTCTCGATCTTTACCCCGCAGTGCTGCCTCACTTTTTTGCAGTGCCTCCTCAATCTGCTTGCGGGCGGTAATATCGATGGAGGCACCGATCCATTCCTTTATCCTGCCCTTTGCATCCAGCAGAGGGACGACTTTGGTGTCGGCCCAGCCTGTGCTGCCATTACTTCTTAAAACACGGTGTTCCAGATGTAAAGCCTTTTTTTCTCTGATACAATCATTGATCATGCTGTTAAAAAACAACCAATTAGAAGGGGGGATATATTTACCCTGCCATTTCATGTCAGGCTCCTCAGTATCAGCAATGATGCCTTTCCCGTAAAGTTTTGTCATTGTCATCCAATCAGGACTCATAAGAAAGATAATATCTGATGAGGCCTGCATAAATGCCAGGAACCGTTCTTTTGTGAGTACAGAGCTATCTTCCGGGGCTTCAATCTTTAACTTCATTGTTTTTCTTACCATATCCCAATTCTTTCTATAAAAATCGGCAACTAAATCAATGTCCGCAGTGATTTGTCAATTATAAGACTAAATACATTAATTACCTCTAATAATAGCTTTTAACAAATTGACGCAAATTCCTGCCATGAAAAATGATTTTTAATGTCGAGGACGCCAACATAATTCTTTCTATAAATGACGGTTATCGACAAGCAAAAAATATGATAAAATAGAGAAAATTCAGGCAAATAGAAAAGTTAACAAAGGAATGACTGAATAATGGAGAAAAGTATGAATAAGGATAAAAAAATAATGGCGGATAATCACATGCTGCAGTTCTTATTTGATTTCTTCGCAGTCAGCCGTGATGCTTATTTGATATTGGATAGGGGTTTAAGAGTTATTTATGTCAATCCACCCATGGAAAAATGGTTCAATTTAAACTGGGAAGGGCCAATCGAGAAACCATGTATAGCAGAATTTCCCTGGTTGGAGGAATCGGCGGGTTTTAAAAAATATTATGCAGGTAATTGTGAGCTTCCACAGCACTGGGAAGAATTTTGTCCAACAATGGACCTATGGGTCGAAGCAAGTATATATCCACTTAAAAACGAAGGTCATGTTGTCTGTATGAGGGATATAACTGCCAGGAAGCAAAAAGAATTGGAACTGGGAATAGATGCGCAGAGGTTTGCTGCCACGAAAAAAATAGGGTTTGACAATGTTTCCATAATAAGCGCAGATTTGCGCCAAATGCAAAAATTGACAGGCAGGGGAGTCTTCTCCAATATGGAGAACCTGGAACCCAGTTCAATGGAAAAATACATTCATCCTGACGATTGGCCGGTATTTTTTGCGGAGGCCAGTAAGGCATATATTAATAAATCCGCCTTCGATCTGGAACACCGCGCCCTCAAAGAGGATGGGGGAATGATATGGGCCCATTCCCGGGGTGTGCCCATACTGAATGAAGGCGGGGATATCATTGAGTGGGTTGCCATTGTCAATGATATTACGCATAAAAAAGAATATGAGATGATGCAGCGGGAAATGATCCTTAAACTATGTGAGGCCGGCGAGCAAAAAAACGACTTCATTTCCGCTCTTTCCCATGAGCTGCGTAACCCTCTCATGGCGATAACCATGAGTATTTCTTTAATGGAACAGGTGAATCCGGGCAGTGAACCAGACCTGCATGCCCGGGAAATACTCCAGCGTCAGATTGCCCAAATGGTAAGACTGATTGATGATCTCATGGATATTACCAGAATTAATAGGGATAAGCTGGGACTGGTCAAGGAAAATATCGAAGTAAATGCCAGCATCAAAGAAATCATGGATGATTTTCAGGCTCAATTCGAAAATAAAGGATTGGTACTTCAAGAGCATTACTATGACTTTCCCTTGTATATCAGTGCCGATCCGGCGCGATTAAAACAGGTAATGGGGAATCTATTGTCCAATTCATTGAAATTTACTGAAAAAGGCGGGCTGGTTCGGGTTTTGATATCTGCCGACGACGAAACAGATGAGGCTTTTATCAGGGTCGCAGACACAGGAATCGGCATTGCGCCGGAATTATTGCCAAATTTATTTGAACAGTTTATTCAGGCAGATAATACTCCGGGCCGCAATGCAGGGGGACTGGGTCTGGGGTTATCTATAGTCAAGGGAATCATCGATCTGCACGGCGGCTCTATCACAGTAAACAGCGGCGGGAAAGGTCGTGGAACTGAATTTCTGATCAGACTTCCCCTCCTGAAGCAGGAAAAATAGTGACATTGTATACTGGGGGGCGACGCCTTTGTCGACCTGCGGGGACCTATATTTTCCCCGACCTTTGGTGACTGACGACTATGGGGCCAGAAATGAGGCGAACCCGCGCCAGACCTATGTATCTTTCGATCAGGGCTCCGTAGAAAACCAGGCTGTCCCGGCGCTAAATCATCTTCCACAGCATTTTTTGTATTTTTTACCGCTCCCGCAAGGACATGGTTCGTTGCGGCCGATTTTTCTGCTATGTTCGGTTTGACCGGTGGGAAATGGAAGCAGATTGTTTTTGCCCAGGGAATTTAACTCATTGGGGGTATGCCCGTAATTTATCCATTGCCGTGTATTGTTTTGCACATCAATGATGAGCTGTGTAATATATTTTGTTTGTTTTTTATTATCAAATACAATACCTGCTGAATCCAGCAGATCATAATATTCCTGCATATTTGCCCCCACTGCGCTCATGTCGTGGATTTCGTCAAGAAGAGCTTCAACCTCATCCTCATCATATATAAGCCCGGCCAGATAATCTTTTAAAGTGATAAGCTGGGGTGTTGTTTCGTAGTAATTCCAGTCGGAGTATTTTAAGAACTCTTCTTTTGCAGGTGTATATCTGGGCTTGCCTTTTCTTAGCTCAACAACGGCTGCAACTGCCTTGAAGTCGTCCTCCTCAAAGTCATCATCAACAATATATTCGTCCCAGAAACAATAACCTGCCTCGAAGATTATATTTTGAAGGAGCAGGGGAAACATTTCATCGATGCTGGTTTTCCTTGGGTTTTGACTGTTAAACAGCTCCACAAAATCCTCCTGGCTGATGACACCGTAAAGCGAAACGGCAGCAATGGCATAGTTGTTTAGCAGGTCGCGATAATTCCTTTCTTCAGGAAAATTGGTTTTAACCAGTTTATTATAGGCAGCTTTGATTTCGTCTGAAACTACGAAATAAAGTTCACCTTTATAGTAAAAACTTTGAACAAGTCCGATGTTTTGCGCTAAATGATAGGAGTCAATATATACTTTATCGGTTTGTAAATACTTTTCTGCGACGACCTGCTGAAAAAAGTCCCATTCTATTTCATGGAGGGAATTTAAACAGGTACGCAGGGTATCAGGCTGCTGCATTTCCGCCACTATGGCATCAATTAGTTCCACCTTGCGGAGTTTACTGCGGCTTGCAATATTCATGGCCCTGGCCAGCAGACGAAGTGCAGTCATTTTTTTAAGTGCAAGTATACCAGCCAGAGAGTAAACTGGTTTGCTATGGGCGGCGCTTTCTATGTTGATATTTTTTATGGTCTCCAGAACTAATTTCTCCAAATCGTCATCAGATATTTGCTGTGTCATTATATCCCTCCTCGTAAAATGTTTCTCGGTCAATAATAGGCCATGTACCCTTGCTTCGAGAATAGCATAAATTTCCTCCCGGTGGCAAACAATCTGCAAGGTTACCACTATATGGTCGTAGTAGAAAGTAGAAAGGGGAAAGGGGAAAGAGGAAAAGGTTCAGGGCCAGGGGTTCAGGGGAAATAGGAGCCTTGGGGACTGAACCATTGTCCGCAGCGAAGCGGAGCCGTAAGGGGAAGTAGTGAGGAGTGAGGAGTGAGGCGAGACCGCGCTGGCGCGCGGTTGTAGGGGCCGACGCCTCTGTCGGCCCGGGGGGTTCGAAGCAAACCGGAGCCTTGGGGCTGTCCCTGTGGCTTGTGCAGGGATAGGGGGGCAGGAATACCGAAAAAAAGATACTATATCAGGAGGTTTTTACATAATGCAGCGAATATTTTCAGTTTTTTTACTGGCTTTGATATTGATAGCAGGACAGCCTTTAATTGCTTCTGCCCAGGAAGAGGCAAAGGTTTCGGTGTTAGTTGACGGCGCGTCTTTATATCTGGAAGTTTTACCAGTTATTCAGAACGATCGGATTTTGGTGCCCTTTAGAGCCATAGCGGAGGCAATAAACATACAGGTAAGCTGGGATGATCAGACCCGGACCATAAATGGTACGGACGGCAACACCACAGTGAGTTTGCAGCTGGATAATCCAGTTGCCTATCGTAATGACACATCCATAAATATGGAGGTTGCACCGCAAATAGTGGAGGGGCGCACTCTCATCCCTTTAAGATTTTTCAGTGAAGCTTTTGACTGCCAGGTGTTCTGGGATGGCAATATGTATCAGGCCAGCATTACTTCACCAAACCGGGCCATGACCGTTATAGGCTTTTATGCTCTGGGCGACAGCCAGACCAGCAGCTGGACCGACCTTTTCGGCCAGGTTTATCCTGATGCGTCGATTGGCAATACTGATGTAATATCGGTACTGGCTCTGGGCTGGTATAGTATCGATAAAGAGGGTAATCTGTTGGAACAAAGCCGCACCGGATGGCAGCGTCCTGAAGGCTGGGAGAAGGTTTTAAATACTGCTCAACAGTATGATCTGACCAGCGAAATGGTTGTTCATGTGACAGATGGCGATGGAAGTCTGACCGCTCTGTTAAGTGATTCCGAGGCTATGAAACGGGCAGCCCGGGCTATTAGCAAAGAAGCCCGGCAGTATAGTGGTGTTAATCTGGACTTTGAAGGCCTGGGCTTTCAAGACAGCGGCGAAAAGCTGCAGCAGGTACAGCAAAGATTTACCAATTTTGCAGCCCTGCTCAACCAGGAAATAAAGGCGCAGGGTTCTGGACTTACTCTTACCCTGCATGCTCCCAATAGTGCATATCCGGGTTATGATTATAGTTCACTGGGTCAAATTGCTGACCGGATAATTATCATGGCCTATGATTATGGTCCCCGCCCTGAACCGGTGAGCCAGGTGGAGCAAGCAGTAAAAATGGCCTGCAGCACAGTTCCTGCCCATAAATTGCTGCTGGGCATTTCTGCCCCCAGCGAAACTGCAGACAGCATAGACGCCAAGATAGATATAGCCAAACGCTATGATTTAGGCGGAATAGCCCTATGGAGGCTGGGAGTTATAAATGACGGGATGTGGCAGACTTTAAGAGCCAGCTTACATGGTGA
>JAAYZA010000361.1 GCA_012515055.1 Syntrophomonadaceae bacterium
CCCCAGGTATATCTTGATGGGCAAAAACTGAATTTTGATGTGCCGCCGATTATAGATAATGATCGTACCCTGGTGCCTTTAAGGGCTATTTTTGAGGCGATGGGGGCTGATGTTCAATGGGTTGACACTACCCGGACAGTCAAAGCGAAACGGGGCAATACAGAAGTAATCCTGCAGATAGGTTCCCTTTATCCAGCTGTTAATGGACAGGTTTGGGCCCTGGATGTACCGGCTAAAATAATCAATGACCGCACACTGGCACCCCTTCGTTTTGTCGGCGAGGCTTTCGGCGGACAGGTAGGCTGGGATGATTCGACCCGGACGGTGACCATCACCTCAGCGCCCCTTAATGCCAGAGCTGTTGCCTTAACAGTGAACAGCGGGGAAGTAAACCTGCGCAGCGGACCCGGGGTTATCCATGAAAGTCTGGAAATGGTTGGGGTGGGGGAAAGACTGGCTATCCTGGGAGAAAAAGATGGCTGGTATCAGGTGAGCAGGTCCGGTCTTACCGGATGGATAGCAGGATGGGTAGTAGATGTAGCCTGGGAAGAAAATGAGCCCGCCGAAGAAGAACCAGCCCTGGAGCCGGAAAAGCCTGTAATCAAACCGGAACCAGTCAAGCCGGAAAAGCCCGGTGATGATGTGGTGTGGCTGTCATCAGTGATTGACAAGAAAGGTTTGCATATCATTATGGAATCAGGTTCTGAGCTGGACAGTGATTCCATAGAAAAATCCGCCCGGATCAAATATACTTTTGCTGACAAACAGATTGAAGGATTATATTTATTAAAAAAAGAGTTTGGCGGCGGCTATGTTAATGCAGAGGCAAAAAACCAGGGAGAAGATCTGACCATTGAAATCACTTTTCCTTCCGATGCGGAGTATAAAACCTCCCTGTCAGATGACGGGAAAAAGGCTACTGTAACTATTTTTAATTATATAACTTCAGTCGAACGTAAAACCTTTGCCCATACCGGGGAACGGATTATAATTAATACCGCCCTGCCATCATTTGATTATACCTCCCTCCTGGAAGATGATACGATTTATATCACCTTAAACGATGTTATGCCGGGTAAAGTCGAAAAACAATATCGCTATAGCAGTGATTTGGTGAGCAGGATCAGGTTTGTCTCCACGGACAGAGGCCAATCGACACAGGTCACTATCGATACGGATAATCTGGGCAAATATGTGTTTGCTGAAAGCGGAGAGAAACAGGCTTTTACAGTACTTATGGTGGAGAAGGGCGACATTAAACCCCGGGAGAAAAACCTGGTGGTCCTGGATCCCGGTCATGGCGGCAATGATACCGGAGCCCGGGGAAAAGAAGTCGATGAAAAAGATGTGAATCTGGCCATAGCCCTCAAGGCAGGGGCGATACTTATGAAAAACGGCATCCATGTTGAATATACCCGCAAAACAGATGTTACTGTGGGGTTGGAGGAAAGAGCCCTGATTGCCAACGACTTTAATGCCGAATTATTTGTTTCTATTCATAATAATTCCGATACGGCCAGAAAAGGACATGGGACGGAGACATATTATTATGCGCCTTTAAGCATGCCGGAACTATATATGCAAATCGATGAAAGAA
>JAAYZA010000218.1 GCA_012515055.1 Syntrophomonadaceae bacterium
ACAATACCAGGGTGATCGCAGCTGTCAATGTTGTCTTCCCGTGGTCGACATGTCCTATCGTTCCAATGTTAAGATGAGGTTTTGTCCTCTCATATTTGCTCTTTGCCATTTTTCCTTCTCACCTTTCTTTTTAAAAAAATTTAAACTGGCAATCCATATCTGCGGGCAATAATTATTTTACTCTTGGATTCGGGCACTTCGGCATAGTTCTTTAATAACATAGAGAAGCTGGCCCGTCCCTGAGTCAATGACCGGAGACTGGTGGCGTACCCGAAGGTCTCTGCCAGCGGTACACTTCCTTTTACCAGTTTGCTTTCCCGATTTTCTTCCAGACTGAACACTTTGCCTCTTCTGGCGTTCAGGTCTGATATAACATCACCTACATACTCCTCCGGACAGATAATTTCAATATCCATTACCGGTTCCAGTAAAACCGTCTGCCCTTTTTCCAGGGCTTCTTTGATAGCCATTGCAGCGGCTATCTTATAAGCCGGTTCGCTGGAGTCAACTTCATGGTAAGATCCTCCGATGAGATTTACTTCCAAATCATCGACGGGATAGCCGGCCAATATGCCAGCCTGTAATGATTCCATTGCACCAATCTCTACCGCCGGCACAAATTCTTTGGGAATCTGTTCCGGTTCTGATCTATCATTAAAACGTTTGCCCTGGCCTTCTTCAACTGGAGAAATCTCCAGGACTACGTGTCCGAATTGACCCCGTCCCCCAGTTTGTTTCTCGAAAATGTACTCTGCACGGGATCTTTTCTTAATCGTCTCTTTATATGAAACCTGTGGTTTGCCGACATTGGCATTCACTTTAAACTCTCGCAGCAAACGGTCGACAATGATCTCCAGATGGAGTTCCCCCATTCCTGAAATAATTGTTTGACCGCTTTCTTCATCCGTCCTGGTCCTAAAAGTGGGGTCCTCTTCGGCCAGCTTTTTCAGACTTTCGCCGATCTTATCCTGGTCTGCCTTGGTCCGGGGTTCGATGGCTACATCAATGACCGGATCCGGGAATTTTATCGATTCTAACAGGATCTCCTGTTTTTCCGTGCACAGGGTATCACCAGTCACGGCCTCCCGAAGTCCGACGCCGGCTACTATATCTCCGGCTCCGGCTTCCTCCACCTCTTCCCGGTGATTGGCATGCATTCTGAGGATTTTTGTTATCCTTTCCCTTTTTTCCCTGCCGGGGTTGATAACATAGGACCCGTTTTTCAGATTCCCGGAATAAATTCTGAAATAAGTCAGCTTCCCAACATAGGGGTCAACTGCCACTTTAAATGCCAGGGCACAGAAAGGTTCACCGTTATCCGGTTTCCTTTCCAGGGTTTCACCAGTTTGGGGATGAACACCTGTTACCGGAGGCATATCCAGTGGTGAGGGCAGGTAATTGACCACTGCCTCTAAAAGCATTTGTACCCCTTTGTTTCTGAAGGATGAACCACAAAGTACTGGTACCACTTGGTTCGCTATTGTTGAAATTCTCAAAGAACGATTGATATCTTCTATGGAAATATCCTGGCCTTCCAGATATTTTTCCAGTATAT
>JAAYZA010000378.1 GCA_012515055.1 Syntrophomonadaceae bacterium
ATAAAAGTTTATCCCAGCCAGTATCTCTGGCTTGTTTTACTCTTGGTTTAGAGCCGTTATATGTCTTATCAACACATAACTTTTTTCGCACTTTTAGTCTTACTGTTGAATTTTATCAAGAACTTTGACACGCTCGCTTTCGCTTACGTGCAAAAGTTATTTTACCATGCAATCGCCTTACTGTCAAGGGATTGTATACAAAATCGGCTGGTCAAAATAGCCATATTTCCTCAGTTTTCCCAGTCCATAAAAGGGTAGATTGGTACCTTATCATTTTTTAAGCCCACATAGGTTTCCGGAACATTACCTATAATAATAGTTTCCGCCAGAGGTATTGTTGTTGCTACTTTCACTTCTTCATCCAGAAAAGGTACAGCTACTTTCACCTGACTGCTGATGTGAAAATAAATCAAATGTCGGGTTTGATTTATGGAGGCCTCTTCAAATTTATCCAGCACATCAACATTAATTTGACCGGCAGTTATCATCCTGACCTTGATTTTAGGGCCGTATCCCGCCAGTATTTTAGAACCGGTGATCTGCCCCAGGGGGACCTCGATGCTCTCTTCGTTCAATTTATCCATGGCCCGGGTTATTTCTATTACAGAACCGGCCATCATTTTATTGAGTAAAATAGTATTGGGCTGCAGCAGAACGATCCTGTCATCTTTGTCCTTGTGTATTTCCACGATATCACGGTATTCGACATTAGCCACTATTTGCTCATTGATAACCATGTTGATGCTTTCCATGACTTTTATTTGGGCTTTTGCCCGGGCAATTTCTATTATACTGGCTTTCAATTTATAATCTAAAATAAAGGCTGACAGGAGAAATGCAGCTGCCAGTATCAATAGCAAAAAGGGATAATAATTGATTCTGCGGCGAAACATTGCCATCCACCTCCGCATTGTAATTATATGAAAAGCAACAATATTTGGTGACTACTTTTAATACTTCTGTTTTTTGTAGCAGCTGCGGTCTCTTTGGTTATTTCGCCCTTATTTTTCACAATGTTATTTGGGTGGCATCCAGCATCGATTTATTTGTTTAAAAGAGATTCCTTACATTTCCTGATTTTAAGTTCCAAAATCACAGCATTTCTTGTGACAATTAAGCCTTTGACAATAATATTGCCCTGTATTATAATTGTTATCGCGCATAATAAATGCAGGCAATGCCGATTGGTGTAGTGGTAGCACGACTGACTCTGGATCAGTTCGCCAGGGTTCGAATCCTTGATCGGCAGCCATATGGCCCTATCGTCTAAAGGCCCAGGATGCCGCCCTCTAATGGCGGAGGCGGAGGTTCGATTCCTCTCGGGGCAAACCAATGTAATAAAAAAGCCCCCTGCTCAAGCAGGAGGCTTTTTTGCATTTTATAAACCCCTTACATAAAAGAATCTTCCGGGATATCGATAGCGCTGGTATCAGCGTTTTTCATGGCCCGGGCAAATCCTGCCACTTCCGGGACTACGTTCATTACATAGAAGGAGGCACTGGCCATCTTAC
>JAAYZA010000107.1 GCA_012515055.1 Syntrophomonadaceae bacterium
CCCGGCGGCTGGAACTGCCCCAGGTAAAATCATAGCCATTTTGCCGCATTTGTTCCAAATGCCGTTCGACAGACCGGGCCCCGTCCACATTTAAAATACCGAGGGTGGGCTGGGATATCCCTTCGGTTCGGGCTGCTGCCAGACCGTATACAGCGTTTTTTACCATGGCCTGCACCCTGTTGGTGTCAGCAGTGCCGGTTGTAGAAGCGATATACATGGCCTTGCCCCGGGCTGGTGTGATGACTTTACCAATGGTGGTAACACCGATAGGGAAGGGATAATGCATGGTAACCAGACCATGTATTTCTTGGTTCTGTAAAAGTTTTTCGCTGGTCTGGCGGATTTCTTCTTCACTGGCAGCGGGATAAACGGCAAAATCCTTACAGGTACAATCGCCGATTATCACTACTTCCAGCTCCTTGTCGGCTTTAACAGCCTGCCGGGCTGCTTCCAGCAGATCCTCTGTGCTGATTTCACTGCCGCCAATGGTCAAACCGATTCGTGTCCTGTTTTTATCCGGGGCAGCAGCGGGTGTATCTGCAGCTCTGACGGCAGGCGCCAGGACCTGTCCCTGATTTTTTTCAATAATTATGCTGATTCCATCGAACAGATCGGTCATGCGGCCCAAAAAAAGGCTGCCTTTGCCGATCACCATGGCTCTGTTCATTTCTCCACGATTAATTTTATCAATAATATGACCGACAGCAGGTATGCCGGATGGAATATGGCCCTGGGTAGGTGCAAAACCTACAAAACCATGTTGGGCACAAAAATCCAGCAATTGGGCTCTTTCCAGCTCGCCTCGCTTGACGGCCATGGCGCCGATCATTTTGTAATTGGCCAGGGGAACATCTCCCGCTCCTGCTGGCACAGTTATTTCCGGATTTTGCAGTTCCGGGGCATAATAATCCACATCCTTGATGGACAAATTATTGCTCAGGAGGGGATCAACCACTAATGCCTGTATTACTGCCTGAGGTGCTGAACCAGAGCCGATCAGATGCTTGCCAACGATATCGGTTCTTAATACCGGGCTCCGGACATCATTTTCGGATATCAGCAGGGCAAAGGCTCCCAGCATGTCTTCTAAAACCGGGACTTCTTTGGCTATATGGTCTTTGCTGTTCATACCCAGTTTAGCAGTTGAACCGCCGCCGACAATAAGCACGTTTTTAAAAATTCCGGCCTGAACGAAAGCGCTGGCCGTTACCAGACCATGGGCAGGTCCCGCGCAAAAAGCACGCAAGTCAAAGCCGCTGGCATTTACCAGCCCGGCAGCTTCGCCGATGGATTTGGCCAGATTCCCGCCGCCCCGCTGGTTCATGTCCCCGATAGCTTCTTCCGAAGTATCTATAATATAGTCAACCGAAGCAGGGTCGATACTATTTAGATACAATAAATTTTTTACTGCCAGTAATGCCGATGCTTTGCTGGCCAAATTTTCCAATACCACCTGGGCAGTCAGGTTGGAATCGTGTTCATGAGCTTCCCGGACATAACCCACCAAGCCTTCCGGCAGGAATAATCCCACCCCG
This sequence comes from Syntrophomonadaceae bacterium, assembly GCA_012515055.1. Classification (GTDB taxonomy): domain Bacteria; phylum Bacillota; class Syntrophomonadia; order Syntrophomonadales; family Syntrophomonadaceae; genus UBA1368. The sequence continues at coordinate 1,536 of JAAYZA010000107.1, forward strand.
CTGCCGCTATCAATCATCTCCTGTATTTCGGACAATTCCCTGCCTTTGTCCAGGAGCTGCAGCTCTGCTGGTGTATAGATTTCCTTGTTTTCCAGGCGGGATTTTAATTCCTGGGCAAAAGCACTCTCCAATTCCACCAGATTGAAACGGTCGGAGATTTTTAGCAAACCATAAAATTCAGCTTCATCGACTATTTCCCCCCATTTTCCCTGGGCTGGGAAGTTCTCCCGGGTAAGATACCAGGGGCGGGGGATATCCTGCAGCTGTTCCAGAGAAAGGTTGCCAATATAGGTTTGATTGGGCGGATAATTGACCGCCTCGGCAAAAGTACGCAAATGCCGGGACAAAGATTTTAGATATAATGAATCGGGGTTGGTTAATTTCTCCATTGTTATGGTTGTCCCATGTTCCAACAAAACATGGGGACTATGTATCATAGCATAAGCTGCTGCTTTGATAACCGGAAATTCCATAATATTTTGCCTCCCATCACAGCCGGAAGCTATACAGCATCGGATTTGAAAACCGTTTGTTCTGTAACATCCGTTGTTAATGCTTCCAGTGCTTTTTCCACCAATCGCCGTCGCAGGGCGAATTCTTCCTCCGCCTTTAAAAGGGGGTTCCCCAGAGGATGAGGTATGGCCACCGCCGGATCGATACGATTAGCACCTACCGTCAGGGAAATTGGTACGATAGTACAAATATGGACAACGGGAACATTGACGGTTTCCTCCAGTTCCTTCACCATCGTTGCACCGCAACGAGTACAGGTGCCTCAGGTGGAAGTCAGTATAATACCATCAATGTTTTCGCCCTTAAGTTCCTGGCCGATAGCATTAGCAAATTTTTTGGCATTGGCTACTGAAGTGCCATTGCCGACGGTTGCATAATAAACACTGTGCAGACTGCCGATAACGCCTTCTTTTTCCAGCTGGCGCATAACATCCACCGGCAGCACCCGGTCGGCATCCTGATTGGCGTATACAGGGTCATAGCCGCCATGGGCTGTTTCAAAAGTATCTGCCGTTAAATTATTGACACCGGTTATGTCATAGCGGCCAAATTTGGAAGCGCTGGAAGCTTCAATGCGGTCGGGATTGCCTTTTGGCACAATGCCGCCGGAAGTGACCAGGGCCAGTTTAGCTTTTTTCAGATCCTTGATAGCGGGGCGCGGGGTAACCCGGTCGAAAAGGGGCATGGGGTATTCAGTCTGGTAAGGTTCGTCCCGCAGCTTTTTCAGCAGCATATCGATGGCGCGCATGGAGCCCCGCTGATCATGAAATACATTAACTCGGATGCCTTTTTCCATAAAGCCTTCTTCTTCCGGTGTTCCCAGCTCTTCATTACGAGCCAGCTTAAGTGCCAGTTTACTGATGGCCGGAATAGCTGTCCGCATCTTTGCGGCTGAATCACCAGTTTTAACAATATAAATAGATTTGCGGAAGATATCGGCACCAGGGTTTTCTTCAAACATGCCCGTAATGGCAGGAATGTTCAAAGTGCTGGTAACGGCAGTGCAAACTGCGCCGCAGGCCATGCCATAGCGGCCGGCGTTAAAAGCCGGTCCGGCAATGACCATATCCGGATTAAAAGCTTTTATCATTTCCAATATTGTACTGGTAGCCTCATCGATATTTTCATTAAAATATGTATCACCACAAATCACGGTGCCTACAATTTCGATTTCGTCACCAAAAGCTTTTTGTAAAGCGGTACCAGGACCAACAGCAGAATCTTTCACCAGTGGTTCAATATCAGCATGGTCCTCGCCGCCAATTTGTCCAAAGAACTGGTTGAGGTAGTGAACGGCCTTAATAGCTGCCATAATATTTGTCCTCCTTTAAACATTAAATATCTGCTAACTCCTGGCGGATTCTATCCATTTCAGCAATAATCTCATCAACATCCAGCACCATTTCCATCATACTCAGTTGTTCTTCATATATATCAGGGTCTATGAGGTCTTTTAATTCGAAAATATGAAAGACAGCCAGATTTAAAGCGATATTGGTCAGTGGTCCGGCATAAGTGGGGTCACCGGCTATTACGGTTTCGGCCGTCAATCCGGCGGATTCAGCTTCCGCTCCGCCCAAAATTACTACTACATTATCATTGCCGTGTTTTTCCGCTGTTTCTTTAATACGGTTTTGATTGGCCATGTCCATGGCCCCGGCGGCTGTTCAGACAAAACATTCTGTGCTGGTGAAAAGGATTTCACCACCAATGGTTTTCATACACTCTGCAATGGAGGGCCCGGGGATCCCATCTCTATCGCCTAAAATGCAAATCTTTTTATCGGCAAAATAATTCTTATCAATTGTCATTTAATTCTTCCTTTCGTTTTCAGTTATTTGCCAATGGAGCCCAAACTGCTGAAGCCCAGTTCATTGGTGGCACCGATGATAGCTTGTATTTCAACTTCAATGGAACCGTCTTCCCGGCGGGAATTGGCAAACCCTCCGGCAATGGTATTGGCTGCTTCATCAAAACCTATCACCTTATCCATGGGCGGTAATACTATAATTACATTGGCATTGCCCGCACTGACAACTGCATCAGCCAGAAGATCAGCATCAGCCAGGGATTGGGAAGCACCGTCCTGGCCGGCATATTCATCGGTTATCAAAACCGTGCGGATCCCAGCCTGCTCAATTTTTTTGCAATTCATGATCAAATCGGTATCGGGATTGCCGAAACCTTCTTCAGTGATAATTACACCATCAACGCCCAGGTTTGCTACCAGTTTGGCGCAAAAATCAGAACTGCGTATTTTATCAGCCAATGTAACGTTTTCATTGGTAACCACGATGCCCATGAAGTTTAAATCGATGCCATGACGTTCATACAAGTCGAAAATGACAGGATTATTCAGATGATGGTAAGTGGTGTTTTTGTCACAAGCGGAAACACAGTTGCCGCTGACAATAGCACCGTCCATGACTTCAGTAGGGGACAAGTAAGTAGGCAGGAGTCTTTTTACATCCACCCCGTATAAATAGGTATCATGTAATAATCCCTGGGTTTGCAGCATGTATACATAGGCGATTTTGGGCAGATCGGCAAACTCGGCTGCCTGCTCCGGTATGGATTTGGTTTCGTAAATCTTTATTTCGTCAGGAACCAGATCGCGAGCGGCTTCCGCTATATAACGAGTTGCTTTTAGACCAGTTAAACGAATAGCTTCTTCGTGTTCATGCTGATTAACGCCCTCATTTTTATCACAATCTATAACCAGGTTCAAGGTCTGAGAAAACGGAGTATATTCAGCTCCGGGGCCGCTCATGTCAATGATGCCTTCCTGAAATCCTACAATAGTCCCCAATGTTACAACTGCCATGCCCTTTAAAACATGGGTACGCCCCTGTCCAACCATGGAATAATCGCCAAAAAAGCCCGGGAAGATGCTGCCATTTCCTTCAACTTTAACCCGGGGTTCCAGTACGTCTTTGACCGGGCAGAGGCGAACTGATTCACCGGGTTTAACAATATGTATGTCGCGGCAAAATAGTCTTTCGTCCGCGATAGCTGCCAGCAAAGCTTCTTTATTTACAAATAAAGTGCCTTCCCTTATTTCAGTCTGGCTGCTGAAACAGATATCTTTAATGAATATATTGCCCAGTTCCAGTTTCAATACAATCCCTCCCATTCATTATTGTTCTGCATGAAGTTTGATTTTTTCTTCGATTTCTTCAATGGTTATATCCGACCCGGAAATCTCGTCAACTTTTTCTCCATCTTTGAAAAAAACCATGGCCGGCAGCCCCAGCACCTTATAGCCAATGGCCAGACGACGATTTCCAGAAACATTGACCGAACAAAATTTCATTTTGCCCCGGTATTTGTCAGCCAATTCTTCCATTGCCGGCATAAGTTCAAGACAGTATTCGCATTTTGGCCCCCACCAATCAACCAATACCACCTGCTCCGACTGTAAAACCTCCTGCTCGAACGTATCTTTGGTAACCTCCAGCATGAAAAAGCCCCCTTCTTATAAATCCAGCCAGGAATTCAGATTTTCCGGGCTGATATCTTCAATTACTGCCTTTAATTCACCATTAATAAACAGATGTGCCAATGGCAGTTGATTTTCCTTAAATATATAGCGTTTTTTAACCAATTCATTGCGGGTATAATCAATTTTTACCAGATTGAAACGGGATTGATTCTGTTGAACAAAACGGTCAGCTGCCCCGGCTTTTTCTGTTCCTTCCATGTCGGTGGGATCATAATAAACCACCACAACGGGAAGTTTTGCACCGGAAACCTGTTTTTCCCATAATTCTTTATCGGCAATATATCTCTGGGCGGCAACAGCTGCAATACTTCCATCAGCAGCAGCAGTCACTACCTGACGCAAATATTTATCACGAATATCTCCGGCGGCAAATACACCTTCAATATTGGTCATCATTTTCTCATTTGTTTTGATATATCCCTGGGGATCCAGGTCAAGGATTCCGGTCAGCATATCGGTTTTAGGTATTGTGCCGATATAAATGAAAACACCATTAACCGGCAGTTCACTTAATTCACCGCTCTTGATGTTCCTGATCGTAAGAGACTCAACTATTTCATCACCATTGATTTCTTTTACGGTGCTGTTCCAGACCCATTTGATTCTGGGTGAAGCAAAGGCCCGTTCCGCTGCTGCTTGATTGGCATCCACTTTACCTTCTTCATGTATGACGATGATGGAAACAGTTTCGGCAAATCTGGTCAGATATTCAGCTTCCTCTATTGCTGCATCACCGCTGCCCACAACGGCTACATCCAGTTCCTCAAAAAGATCAGCATCACAGGTTGCACAATAACTGACCCCCTTGCCCCGGAATTTTCCTTCTCCGTTTACTCCCAGCAAACGAGGTTCGGCACCCAGGGCCACTATTACTGCTCTGCAATAATAGTCACCTTTTTTACCGCTTATTTTTTTGATGTCACCGGTCAATTCCATACTGGTGATGGTATCTTTAATGAATTCTGCTCCGCAGGCTTCGGCATGATCAGCCATTGATTGAGATAATGCCGGCCCGGTGGTGCCGGGTCCAAAACCAGGATAGTTTTCCAGCTCTTCAGTAGTGGCTGCCTGCCCGCCGGGACGTCCCTTTTCAATGATAGCAGTCCGCAGCCTGGCACGGGCTCCATAAATAGCAGCAGCCATGCCAGCCGGTCCCCCGCCAAGTATTAATAAATCATAAATATTTTCCAATTTCATCACCTGCCTTAATCATTATAAAGGATAATCGTGTCAAATGTTAAAAAACAGAGAACGAGTACCAATTTGCTCTCTGTTTCGACCTTGAGTCCCGCAGGAATATATTTATACAGTGTCCCCAGGAAATTCAGACCTATGGCCGGAGAGTTTTATATTTCTTGACATAACCGAAAGATGTTTGCCCCTTCCGGTTATTGCTACAACTTCCGGAAACCGTCTGATTGCTAAATTATGTCTGTACTGTCTGCACCTTGAGTATATTAATTTATATCGCAAAATGTCAATATTAGATATCAAATTTGGCTACAGACAATATTTTGGCAATCAGCGCAATGATTCCGTCGCAATGGTACATCAATATATTGTGCGGTGTATAAAAGAAATATACCTTACCTCATTGCGGCAGGAATTCGCTGATCGGGGCTGAATTTTTTGTTACTATATTATATACTGGGAATACATGAGAACCTGCATCAATCCGAAAGAAAATTTAATTAATATGGAGAGAAACGGAATGGATTACGAGAGTGTTGGCAGGTTTAATACCGAAAAAGCCAAAAAAATACTCAAACTGCTTCGCGAACAAGTTCCGCATATCCACTGGGAACTGGGCTGGGGCGATGGACAAATTCTGGATGTTATGAAATATGCCAATATTTGTGTGCCTGAATTCCAGCATGATGAAGCCGAGTATATTATTACCCTTCTTGAGAATGGAGAAGATCTGAGCGATTATCAGCCGGACAGCCGTTTTCCCATTCTATTCGAAAAAGACAATGGGATGTTTCATGTCGTAAAACCTTTAACTTTGTTTGCAGAAAATGTCCAGGATTTAATTATAATACTTGAAAGCGGCTCCAATGAAGATATGTGCGATTATCTGGGGCGGATCTCGCAAATGTTATTGAATATTTATTCATTGCAGATACATCTGCCAGAGTGTGCCGGAGGCAACTACTATCAACCCTGGCTGGGATTCAGCCTGGCTAATAAATTCGGACGTTTTTCCAGCTATTATGATGTGATCGATCCTTCCCACAGTAAACTGGATAACCGCAGCCTGGAAAAGACTGTGGAAGAGATACTGGAAATCCTGCAGACGGGACTGGTACACTACGAAATGTTTCTGGAAACAGGTAATCACGTCTATTTATCAATGGCAGCCAGCGTGTGGAAAAATCAATACCAGGGTGAACTTGGCTGGGGGGCCGGCGTGGTCAATGCTTTGAAGGTCCTGCATTACGCTATTATCAGTTTGCAGCAGGGTGTACGGACCGATTTACCCCGGGAATAACCGGGAAGTGACATTTGTTTTGCATCATAATCATCCCAGGACTTCCGGAATCTAGTGGAACCCATACTTTCCTAGTATTTAGAATGCCGTTAATAGCTTAAAAAAATGAGGCAGAACTAGCCTGGCAGATCGTAAAAGCTTGTCGGCAGTCAGGTTAGAGTTTGTTTTCAGGCTATTATTTGACTGATAACATGATGCCGGGAGGGTGGACGTGAAAGCATTGGAGGTCTTAAATCCCAATGGAATATTTCTTTATGGCGGACAAACCATCAGTGAGGCCGCTGATCTGCTGCTGGCCAGAAACATATCAGCGGCACCTGTTTTAAACAATCAGGGCCGGTGCGTTGGGGCGGTCAGCAAAGATTTGCTTCTGGCGGCTTTGCTGGAAGGCAGATCAACCGAAACAGATATATGCCTGATCATGCAGGAGCTGTTGCAGCGGATGCCGGCGGAAGAGGAATTCAGCCTGGAAAATAAGGAGTCATCCGAGTTTATCCTGGTGGAAAAAGACGGTTTGCCCCTGGGGATCATTGACTTTTCCTATATACCGGAAACGATTGTTCCCGGTATATCTAAAAAAATGGTTGAATTTCATGCCTTTGTGGATGCGGTTTATACACCGGTCATGGCCATTGATATCGCTGGCAGGATAACCATCATCAACAAATGGATGGCACGTTTGCTTGACCTGGAACAGGAAGGTGTTTTAAATGTTCTGGCTGCCGAGATCATCGGGGAAAAAATCATCCTTAAGCTGCTGCACGGCAAGGGTATAAATGCCGATGAACGGGTAAATCTCAAAGGCAGGAACTTTATTCCTTTTTGCAATGATGTCATCGTAAATAATGAGACTATCGGCCGGGTGCTGTTACTACGGGATATATCTGAAGTCGAAGAACTGATGAATGAATCGGAATATACCAGAGGACTGAATCGCCAATTGGAAGCTATTATTGAATTTTCCTATGATGGTTTGTATGTGACGGATGGACAGGCCAATACTTTGTTGTTGAATAAGGGCTTTGAACGAATCATGGGGGTTAATGCAGAACAATGTGTGGGCAAAAACATGGCTCAGCTGGTCGAAGAAGGAGTGTTTTCTCGGTCTGGCACCCTGACGGCCATTGAAAAAGGCGGCAGTGTAACACTTTCGCTGACTTCCAGTACCGGAAAGGAAGCTTTGGTGACCAGTAATCCCATTTATGATGATGATGGTCATGTGATCCTTTATGTCACTAATGTGCGTGACATTACTGAACTTAATGAATTAGAACGCAAGCTGGAAAGAGTGGAGGGTTTGCGGGAAAGGGAGATGGAAGCTGTCATCGAGTCCATGTTCGATGGTTTGTATGTGACAGACGGAATGGCCAACACTTTGCGGATTAATCAGGGCTTTGAAAGGATCATGGGGATCAACGCTGAACAATGCGTGGGTAAAAACATGAAAGATCTGGTAGCAGAGGGCGTATTTTCCCGCTCCGGAACCCTGGTGGCACTGGAGACTGGTACCAGGGCAACTATTTCCCTGACTTCCAGTACCGGCAAAGAAGCTCTGGTCACCAGTAATCCCATTTACGATGATGATGGCAATATAATCATGGTGGTGACCAATGTTCGTGACATAACCGAATTGAATAACCTGCAGCGCCGCCTGGAAAGGGTGGAAGAACTGCAGGAACTATATAAAACCGAATTGGAACAGATGAAGCGGGAAAGCTCTCACGGTATGATAATGGTTGCCGCCAAAATGAAAGAACTGGTCAGTATGGTGATACGGATTGCCAAAGTGGATTCAACAGTATTGATACAGGGAGAATCGGGGGTAGGGAAGGAGTTGATTGCTGAAATCATCCATGCTAACAGCAATTGCAAGGACGGACCCTTTGTTAGAGTCAACTGCGGAGCCATTCCTGACAATTTGCTGGAATCTGAATTATTCGGCTACGAGAGCGGAGCTTTTACTGGAGCCAGTAAAGGTGGGAAGCTGGGATTATTTGAACTGGCTAAAGGAGGAACCATTTTTCTTGACGAGATTGGGGAATTACCCTTGAATTTACAGGTGAAATTACTGAGGGTTTTGCAGGATCGTGCGATATTGCGGGTGGGGGGGACCGAACCGGTACCCATTGATTGCCGAATACTGGCGGGGACCAATCGGGATTTAAATACTATGATAGAACAAAAAGAATTTCGCCTGGATTTGTTCTATCGGCTTAATGTTATACCAATCACCGTACCGCCATTAAGGGAACGGCGAGAAGACATACCGGTACTGATCAATCATTTCCTCCAGGCATGCAATCAGAAATACAATATGAAGAAACAATTGGATACGGGGGTATATAATACCCTGGCGGAATACAGCTGGCCTGGTAATGTCCGCGAATTGGAAAATCTTGTCGAAAGGTTGGTAGTCACCTGTATCAACAAAATAATCACCGTCCATGATCTGCCTTTAAATATTCTAAATGATATAAATCAGCCCCAAACGGCACCCAGATTGATACCTTTAAAAGAAGCCCTGGAGAATACCGAGAGGGAACTGCTGAAAAGGGCCTTCGCCAATTACAGCTCCAGTTATAAAATAGCTGAGGTACTGAAAATCAATCAATCTACGGTAGTGCGCAAGGCCAAAAAATATGGCATAAAGCATTAAAACTGAATAAAACGCAGAAGGGAAAGCTTCAGCTTTCCCTTCTGTTGTTACATGTAGTTTCTGTTGCTGCCCTACCTTCTATGATCCAGTCAGGTTAATCGACCAGGTAGAATTTAAAAGTTGATTATGGCACCTTCGACCCGGTTAGATCTTCTCCAGATATTCATTTTATCTGCTTCGGCGATCAATTCATCACGGAATTTCGGATGGGCAATATTGACCAGAGCTTCTGCTCTTTCCCAGGTGCTTTTGCCCTTCATATTGGCAATGCCGTATTCAGTCACCAGCATATGGGTGGCGGTCCGGGGATCGGTGACAATAGCCCCCGGGCTTAATGTAGCCTTGATCCTGGAAGTTAACTGGCCTTTGATTTCAATGGTTGAAGGCAGGCAGATAAAACTCTGCCCATTTTTAGATTTATAGGCACCTTCGACAAAATCCAGCTGCCCGCCGGTGCCGCTGATATGTCTGGTTCCAACCGTCTCAGCACAAACCTGGCCAAATAGATCAACTTCAATACAGGCATTAATGGAAACAAAATCATCGATCTGAGCGATAACTGCCGGGTTATTGGTGTAATCTACCGAATAGGAAGCCAGGCCGGGATTGTCATCGATATAATCGTAAAGCTCTCTACTGCCCATGGCAAAGGAATATACTTGCTTATAGCGGTCCAGATTTTTACGCGCGCCAGTAATTTTACCGGCTTTAAACATTTCTAAATATGCATCAACATACATTTCGGTATGAACACCCAGGTCTTTCAAATCGGAAGCGGCCACCATTTTCCCAACGGCATTAGGTGTACCGCCGATTCCTAATTGAATGCAGTTGCCATTGTATAGCCTGTCAATAATATATCCGGCCATTTTAGCTTCAACTTCACTTGGTTCAGCGGAACCAATGGTGGCAATGGGCTGGTTTTTACTCTCAATAATGTAGTCCACCTGGGTTATGTGTACACATTCCTGGTTGCCGCCCAGGCAGCGGGGAAGGTTCTGGTTTACTTCCAGGATGGTGATTTCCGCAGTTTCCATGGCAGCCCAGCAATTTACAGAACTGCCCCCAAAATTGAAATAACCATGCTTGTCCATTGGTGTGACCTGGATCACTGCCACATTATCAGGTTCACAATCCTTACGAGTCATCATGGGATTTTCATGAAATTTCATCGGTATATAATATAGGTTTTTGCCGATAAATTTCTTGTCATGGGCTCCTACATGCCAGCTATGCCACAAAAAGTGCTGGCCTTCCGGGTCAGCTTCAGCAGTAAAATGCTGATATGCTCCTATGTCGCAGCGTATTTTTACATCAGTCAGTTCATCTGTTCTCTGTGCCAATGCTTCATCAAAATCACGTGCGCAATTAATACCGAAGCCGTACTCAACCCAATCGCCTGATTTCACTAATTTAGCTGCCTCATCAGCGCTGATTAATTTTTTGCTGTATTCATCTTGCCAGTTCATAGTTATCCCTCCTCAAAGTATAATCAGGTGTCGGACTTAGTGCGAGCATAACAACTGCGCACTAGTTTGAATTCCAATCGTAACCTGTGTTTATCTATATTTGCAATGAATCGTTTTCCGGGCAGTATTTTAACACCCCTTACATAAAAGAATCTTCCGGGATATCGATAGCGCTGGTATCAGCGTTTTTCATGGCCCGGGCAAATCCTGCCACTTCCGGGACTACGTTCATTACATAGAAGGAGGCACTGGCCATCTTAC
>JAAYZA010000398.1 GCA_012515055.1 Syntrophomonadaceae bacterium
AATGCCTGCCCCCCGACCCGATTTGTCGGCGAATCGGGTCGGGCAAATTGGGGATGGTCCTTCTCCAGTTGTTTAAGCTCCAGCATCAGTGAGTCATATTCTGAATCACTTACCAAAGGATCATCCAAAACATAATATTGGTGATTATGCTTTTTGATCATTTCCAGCAGCTCATTGATCCTGCGTTCCGGGTCTGTCATGCCTTTCCTCCTATTAAAAGATCTTTTATTCTATCTTTTCCAGGGGCGCAATATCTAAACGCAGCATTCTGGTCCCGGCTCGTTCGAAATCGATCACTGCTACCATATCATCTTCAATAAGATTCAAGACCCTCCCCATACCAAACTTTCTGTGTATGACCTTGTCTCCTTCACCCAGAACGCTGTGACTTATCTTCTTGGGCTGGGGCGACACCAGGAGTTCCTGTGGGATCTCACTCAGGAAACGGGAGGGCGGGTTGCTGCGTTCATATCCATAAAGCAAACGAGAAACAGCATTGGTCAGATACAGTATTTCCTTGGCCCTGGTTATCCCCACATAGCATAAACGCCTCTCTTCTTCCATCTCCTCCAATGTTTCACTGCGATAAGAAGGAAAAACCCCCTCTTCCATTCCCGTCATAAACACCACCGGGAACTCCAGACCTTTGGCCCCATGATAAGTCATAAGCAGGACCGAATTGGAATGATCCACTTCATCACTGTCCTGGGACAAGGCGATCTGGGCCAGGAAATCTTCCAGGCTGTCAGCACCGCTTTGTTCAAATTCATAAGCCAGGGACCTCAGTTCATACAGGTTTTCCAGCCGGGTTTCAACATCGGGGAGATTGTTCTTATGCAATTCATTTATATAACCGCTCATTTCAATAACGATGTCGATTATCTCCCGCAGAGGAGTTTCCGATTGGGCCAGATCAGCAAAATATCTGATCATGCCATAGAATTCTTCCAGAGTATTGCTCATTTTCTTACTGATTCCATTTATTTTAACCGGTTCACTCAAAGCTTCCATCAGGGTTAAATTGTTATCAGTGGCGTGGTTGATGATTTTTTCCACGGTTTTGTCCCCAATGCCGCGGCGGGGAGTGTTTATTATGCGCTGCAGGCTCAAACGGTCATTATTATTACAGGCCAGTTTTAAATAAGCCACTATATCCTTGATTTCCTTGCGCTCGTAGAAGCGTTTGGCTCCTATCAGATGATAGGGTATATACTTGCGGACCAGTGCTTCTTCCAGGATCCTTGACTGGGCATGGGTCCGATAAAAAACGACACAATCATTATAGTCACGATTTTCCCGATCAATTAAATCACCAATGGTATCCGCGATAAACCTTGCTTCCTGAAAACTATCCCCGGCACAAAAATGAATCAGTTTCTCTCCCACTTTGGCATCGGTATATAGTTCTTTTTTCTCACGATCGGAATTATTTTTGATGACCGCATTGGCAGCGGCAAGGATTTCAGGTGTAGAACGATAATTCTTTTCCAGCTTTATTATTCTGGTATCATCATAGTCTTGAATAAACCTCTTTATGTTATAGGGTTCCGCCCCCCGCCAGCTGTAGATAGATTGGTCCGGGTCACCCACGACGAAAATATTACGATTTTGGGCGGCCAGTAATTTGGCCCACTGATATTGGGCAAAATTGGTGTCCTGGTATTCATCGATCATAATATAGCGAAAACGGTTCTGATACTTGTGCAATACTTCCGGGTATTCGTTAAACAGTTTGATACACAAAACGATCAGGTCCTCAAAATCCAGAGCGTTGAGTTCCTTTAAACGCCGATTGTACTGCTTGTAGATCTGCAGTTTTTTTTCTTTGCCCTCAAAAGGCATTTTCAAGCGGGCAAAATATTTTTCCGGATCATCCTGGCTGTTCTTTACCTGTTTGAATACATGTAAAAGATGCTCCGGTTTGGTTTCGTAATCGTTTCCCTCTCTTAATATCTCTTTGATCACGGCACTGGCATCGGCATCGTCGACAATGGTAAAATTGCGGTCAAACCCCAGGTTGTGTATATCCATGCGTAAAATCCGGTAGCAGGCTGCATGAAAGGTCTGGGTCCAATAACCCGTATAATCAGGCAGGATGGCAGCAACCCTGCTCCTCATTTCCTGCGCTGCTTTATTGGTAAAAGTAATGGACAGTATCTCATCATAACGCGCACCCTTATCGATCAAATTTACTATCCGGC
>JAAYZA010000023.1 GCA_012515055.1 Syntrophomonadaceae bacterium
ATGTTGCCTGGGTCACCATGAAGGAACGGACTGTTACTCCATCTCTTGCTTTTGCGACGCATAAAACATTGAAAGAGTTTGCGGAAAACCCGGAGGTCAGAGTGGTGGTATTTGTAAACAACCATCCAAAGATTTATTTTGCCGGGGCAGATTTGAAAGGTTTAACGGACCTCTCGGAAGAAAATATTCCCCAGGTCAGGGGCTTTGTTTATGAAGTATCAAGATTGATGGATGCTGTGGAGCATTTCCCCAAACCGACCATCGCTGCCGTCAATGGTTACGCACTGGGAGGCGGGTGCGAATTCTGCCTGGCTTGCGACTTGATACTGGCATCCGAAAAAGCCGAATTTGGTTTTCCTGAAGTTAATCTGGGCTTGATCGCCTCGGCCGGCGGCACATACCGTCTGGCCCGCAGGATCGGCAAACACCGGGCCATGGAGATGCTCCTGACATCCAATCGCTATAATGCAGAGGAAGCACTGGCCATTGGCCTGATCAACAAGATCATTTCCTCGGAGACCCTCTACGAAGAAGCCAAAGATATGGCCCGGAGAATAGCCCGCAACGCTCCGATAGCTGTCAAAGGGACCAAGGAAAGCGTTGTCAACGCGGAAAGCATTTTCGACCTGCAGTTTTCCAACGAGGTCGTTGACAAATCAGTTATGACCTGTCTGAGATCCCAGGATATTATCGAAGGTGTCATCGCCTTCATGCAAAAACGCAAACCGGAGTTCAAAGGAGAATAGCCCCAAAAACCAGTTTAATCAGTCAAGATCCGCCTTAAACCGGCGGATCTTTCCTTTCCGGGAGACAGGGGAAGGTGAGACAGGGGGACGTTTCACTTGTCTCCTCCTTTGACCGCCCTTTCCACCATCGCTTTGCTCAACCCCAGCACATTGCTTAATTGTCGTATGCTGATATCCTGTTCTCTGTAAATCTTGTCAATGATTTCATTCCTTTCCCTGATGGGAAGGCCGTTTAAATTATCAATATTGTATTTCTTCTGTATTACCTTTTTGAATGTCTCATTATTATATTTTTTAGTTGGATTAGCTTCTAAACACTCATCATCATTTGTAGTAATCATATATTCAATAAATTCCGCCTCGGTTTGTAAATACGCTTTTATCAATTCCGCGTCAATTAGCGAAGGCTGGTTCTGATAATAATTTATATAATGATTATAGGTACTCCAGGGGTATTCTCCAGAGTTTGTCACCATTCCCGCTTTGACAGGGTTTTGGTGGATGTATCTGAGAACTGTGAGCAGATATGCTTCTGTTTCAACCGGTTCGCTTCTAAATCTATTCTGAAACAGATGGCCTGTTCTTTCATATTTTTTATTATGCCAGCCAGCATATCCCACTGCTATGCGCTTGATGCTCGCCCCTATTTCTTCCCCTTCCTTAATTAGCAAATGCACATGATTGTCCATAAGACAATAAGCATATAGTTCAAACTTGCCCTTTTCCCTGGATTGGGCAAGATGTTGAATAAATGTCTGCCGATCTTCATCCTCTAAAAAAATATCTCGTTTATCTATGCCCCTTAATAATACATGATGAATTCCTGTTTCGCTTCTTTTCCTAGCTTGTCTCCCCATTGTATCACCCTCTATTAATGTAACACTAAAATTACCAGGGAGACAAGTGAAGGAGACAGGGGGACGTTTCACTTGTCTCCCTGTCGCTTGAAGGAGACAGGGGGACGTTTCACTTGTCTCCCTGTCGCTTCAGATAATAATAGTTTATACTGTAACTGACCATATTAAGTAATAAACACCTATAAAGGAGGGCTAATTATGAAAGCTGGCGTACGCAATCAATTTACCGGGGAAATAACTGAAATCAAACTGGGTACCATCATGGCGGAAGTAGTACTTAAAGCCGGGGATAACGAGGTCACCTCGGTCATGACCATTGATTCTGTCAAAGAGGC
>JAAYZA010000200.1 GCA_012515055.1 Syntrophomonadaceae bacterium
GATATCATGCATACTATTGAACTATGTTCTGCCTTCATGGCCACAGAGGGTAATCCTTTTATGCGGTATTTGCTGAGATTAAGTCCTGAGCTGGCCATTGTTTTAAAAATGGGGTCGGCAATGCTGTTTGCTTTGGTGATGGCCTGCTATGCCAGGATCAATTTCCGGCGGGCTTTAATTTATACTTCTTTGATCACGGCAGTCTACCTCCTGGCAGCTTTGTGGCATGTGACCGGCCAGTGGATAACGGTCTGGCTTTTATAAACGAACTGACAACGAAAAGACGGGAAGCCTGAAAGGTATTCCCGTCTTTTTCACTTAATTTCAGATTATCAGTCAACTGGCGGCAGAGTGGCGAAACCTAACTCTAATTCTTCGTCAGTGGGGATATGATCATTCATTGTACCTTCATTAAAATGCATATAAGCACTCATGTCGAAATAGCCGGTGCCGGTCAAACCGAAAAGGATGGTTTTGGCTTCGCCGGACTCTTTGCATTTTAATGCCTCCTCTATCGCTGAATGGATGGCATGTGCGGATTCGGGTGCCGGCAGTATCTGCTCCTGACGGCAGAACAGGGTGGCAGCTTCAAATACTTTGCTCTGTTCAACGGAAACGGCTTCCATGTATCCATCATGATAGAGTTTTGACAGGATGGGCGACATGCCGTGATACCTCAGACCGCCGGCGTGATTGGGCGAAGGCATGAACCCGCTGCCCAGTGTATACATCCGCGCCAGGGGAGTAATCTTGCCGGTATCACAAAAGTCATAGGCATATTTGCCCCGGGTCAGTGAAGGACAGGATGCCGGTTCAACCGCGATGAATCTGGAGTCGGTTTTGCCGGTCAATTTATCCTGCATAAATGCTGACATAAGACCTCCCAGGTTAGAACCGCCTCCGGCACATCCAATTATAATATCCGGATATTCGCCGATCTTTTCCATGGCAATCTTGCTTTCCAGACCAATTATTGACTGGTGCAGCAAAACCTGGTTTAATACTGAGCCCAGAGCGTAGCGGCATTTTTCATCTGTCATCGACATTTCGATGGCTTCGGAAATAGCGCAGCCCAGACTGCCGCCTGTATCAGGATTGTCTGCCAGGATGGCCCGGCCAACTGAGGTAACATCTGATGGACTGGGGATGACTTTAGCTCCATAGGTTTCCATGACTCCTTTTCGGAAAGGTTTTTGCATATATGAAACCTTGACCATGAAAACAGTCAGATCCAGGCCGAAGAAGGCGCAGGCCTGAGCAAGGGCAGTTCCCCACTGTCCGGCACCGGTTTCGGTGGTCAGGGAGGTAAGCCCCTGGGCTTTGGCATAATAGGCCATGGCGGCAGCGGCATTGAGTTTATGGCTGCCGGAAGTATTATTACCTTCGAATTTGTAGTAGATCCGGGCAGGAGTATCCAGAGCCTTTTCCAGATTGTAGGCGCGAATCAGGGGCGAGGGGCGAAACATCCTGTAAAACTCCCGGACCGGTTCCGGTATATCAATATACCGGGTAGTGGAATCCATCTCTTGTTTCGACAGTTCCTCGCAGAAAATCGGGTATAGATCTTCGGTTGCCACGGGTTTCAATGTAGCGGGATCCAGTAAAGGATCATGCTGTTCTTTCATATCGGCGCGTACATTATACCACTGTTTGGGGATCTCCTCTTCAGTAAGATAGGTTTTGTACGGTATTTTTCCCATTTCAGTTTTCCTCCTTTGCTTTTTTCTCTGGTTTTATTCTGTATATAAAACAAAAAACCCATGCCCCCTTATTAAAGGGACATGAGTTTAAAACCTCATGCGGTACCACCCAATTTGGTCAAATGACCCGCTCATCTCCACGTACCATCATACGTGCTTCCCTGGTAACGGGTGAAGAACCCGTCGGCCGCTACTATAGTATTCGCGTCCGCCCTCATCAGTCCATTCAGCCTGCCTGTCACTGCTGCATTTCCACCAACCGCAGCTCTCTGAAAGCTCATTTGCAAGCTTACTTACTCTGAATCATCAGTTTGGTAAATTGAATTATAATGGAATCCGTTTTTTGTGTCAAGGGATATTGCTGTCGCTTTATCGGTTGATAAATTTCATAAGGAGCCGGGGATGTCAGCGGACCAGGTCAAAATATAAGGTAGAACACGGGAAAATTAATGGGAAAAGTGGATTACCAAACTATGCCAACAGCAAAACAGGGGTCGCAGAATGCTTCCCCTGTTGTACGGTTATTCGGCTGTTTCGACGGGTACCAATGGCATCGTTATATCCAGGATGTTCTCCAGTTTGAATTGCAGCAGCATTTCTTTTTTGATGATGGTTTTTAAAGTCTTTCTTACTTCGCGGTTAACGGTGATCAATTGATCAAATGAAGGAACAACAACTACCCGGGGAGTTGGTCCCAGGACGGATTGCAGTTTTTCTGCTTCGGCATTTATCAGATGGGCCAGGCCCAATTCCTCAAAAGCAATGGAAGCCAGAAGCAGATTTATCACCTGGTACCGGTCCACGCATATCTGGGGTGTAACATCGGGAATATTCGGGAAGGACATTGCCAGAACTCCTCCTTCTGTTTTTGTTTATATAACTAAAATATGTGTAGTTAAAGGGAAGTGTTACAGATAAAACTTAATTGCTGTGGTGGGTAATGCCCCATTAAGCATGTGCCGGAGATGTATCAAACCGTTGTTAAGGACTGTATCAACATTTTGCCCTTCATTGAATAGAATAGTTATTATAAATAGCTGGAAAGGATATGAACAAAAAATGTCATTTCCGAACATACCGGATATTAACCCAACAATCAACCTGAAAAGGGAACAGGTTATTGATATGCTGTTAGCCTCCATTGCCAAAGAAGAAGAAGGATTGGCCCGCATCATCGATGTGGAAGGAGAGAAACTCCAGTATATTTTAAGCAGATTACAGGGACATTGTGCGGGAGGGCCCGAAACTATCAAATTGCAAGAAATGAATCGGGAAGTGAGGAAGACCCTGCAGACTGTGTTAAAAAACCAGATGCTGCTTAAAATGAAACTGGAGGATGTCATGGAAATGGTCCCGCCCATTTCGCGGCCTCCGCAGCCGCCGGGACCTCCCGGGCCTCCCTTTATTCCCCGACCTTGCAAAATAGTTCTTGCCGAGGTCCGCCACCCCGTGCCGAAAAGGAAAAAAACTGTTCCCCAGCGCCGAAAGGAGATCAAAGTGGTCCGGAAGGCCAGACCGCGGGATGAGGAGTAGGCAGAGCTAAAAGCGGAAAGTAGAAACCATCAGGGGCCAGGGGCCAGGAAACAAGGCCTTAGCCATATGGCCTGTAGGAGTCGACGCGGTGAAAGCGGAAGGTAGAAGGTAGAAAGTCGGAAAAAGTGAGGAGTAAGGGGTGAGGCGTGAGGCGAACCCGCGCTGACGCGCAGGGCGTGGGAGCCGACGCCTCTGTCGGCTCGGGGTCGAGGAAACAGGAGCCGCGGGGACGGACCATTTGTCCGCAGCGAAGCGGAGCCGAAGGGGAGACGAAGGCTGCCTTAATGGTGCTGTTTACAGCACATTGTAGTCCCCGGAGGGGGGCCCGTCC
>JAAYZA010000345.1 GCA_012515055.1 Syntrophomonadaceae bacterium
CCAATACCAAATCCCGCAATGGTTTATAAGATTCAAGGTTAACCGGCATTAATCTTTGTTGGCTCATAAATATCACTCCCTATAATACGATGTGACCTGATATACTTGCCTGAAACTCTTTCTCATGGTACTGGCCGCCTTTTCCGCTGTCGCCCGATCAATGAAAATACCAAATACCGCGGGGCCGCTGCCTGACATCAGGGCATTAAGGGCCCCGGCCTGTTTCAATCCAGTTTTTATCTGTCCTATTTCTTTATGTTTGTTTAAACTAACTGTTTCCAGATCATTATAGATTAATGAGGCAATACTTGTAATATCCCGGTTCCTCCAGGCATCTACAAAAACGGCTGTTTCAATATTCCGATGGTCATGGCTGACTTCATATGCCTGGTAAACTTCAGCAGTAGAAACCTGAAAATCCGGGACTACCAGTACCATATCCAGCATGGGGCCCCGGTCATCCAGCGGGGTCAATAATTCTCCCCTGCCTCTGGCTATAGCAGTTCCTTCCTGCAAACAAAAAGCGACATCTGAGCCAATCACAGCCGCCATTGATTGCAATTCTCCCGGGGCCAGCCGGGCGGGGAATAAATGATCCAGAGCCTTTAATACCGCGGCCGCGTCAGTGCTGCCGCCGGCCAGGCCTGCTCCCACGGGTATATTCTTCTCTATAAATATCTTTACTCCTGCTTTGGTCCCAGTTCTTTCCATGTACAATGCCGCTGCCCGGTAGGCCAGATTATCCTGGTCGGCCGGAATATCACTGGAATTACTTCCGACCTCGACTCCTCCCGGCGTTGTCTCCACATGTATCCGGTCGGCCAGACTGATCGTATGCATGATGGTTTCCAGCTCATGGTATCCATCCGTTCTCCGGCTGATTACTTTAAGTATTAAATTTATTTTTGCTGGTGCTGCCAGTGTCAAATATTTCATCTCCTGCTTCCTCCTGTTAATAATTATATAATTAATGCCGGAAAATAAAAAGGAACGGTAAAACCGCTCCTAAAAAGAGGGGGTAATGAGTAGTATACTGTCTAATCGCCTGACTTAAGCAAAATACTATCGGGAATAAGTTCAAGCAGTTTAAAAGTAATCTCAGCTTCCCGGGGATTATCCAGGCTTAAACCCTTGTCAGAAGAAGCCACCAGACATAGAGGGGGAAAAAGCACACACCACCAGTTCCTGCCCTGGCCTTCCCCCAGAATAATTTTTACCGCCGGATAGCTGCCCGCTGGAAAAATGATATTGCCATATGATTTCACCGGGAAATTGTAATTGCCGACATGGACCTGCACCGGATATTCATAACCCTGATCATGTACGATTTCCTCAGCTGCTGCCCTGATGGCCCCTATCCGCTTTTCTGCCAGTGCATAGGCTTCTTCACTGCTGTTAGATTGTGCAAATTCTATCTGCATCATTGCAACGATACGATTTTTTACCTGTAATTTTAACTCCTGGTCATCATCACTGTCGCTGTTAGCAATTATATGAAGCCTGAGAACCCCCTGGTTATCCCCAGAGTCCTTTTGCGCAATCGTATTGGCTCCGCCAGAAATAAATATTAATAAAAGCAGCAAAACTAAAACTGGTTTTCGCATTTTACCACCCTCCTCTGCCTCAATTATTACCGCAAATCTGGCGGCATAAACTTAAAAATTCCGGAATGTTTTTAATTAAAGCCAAATTTTTTAATAAAATGTTGCTTATCGGTTGACTTGATTTGTGAATTATATTACAATGGCAGCTAGTTAAGAGTTTGCATATTAATTTTCCCCCCCTGCAGATTCTTATGTAATTCCCCCCCCCGGGAATAAAATAGACATTACCTCATATGAGGTGATGTCTATTTGCTTTTAATCCTCTTTTTAGTCCACATGGTTTATAATTAAAAAAACTCAAAGGAGGCTGCCATGCCTGTATGTGATTTGATCTCTCATCAGCTGTACTATGAAAGCCGGAAGGCAAAAAAACCCCGGGGGACAGTGGTTTTTGTC
>JAAYZA010000278.1 GCA_012515055.1 Syntrophomonadaceae bacterium
GGATAGTGTTGATAACCACCATCTTAATTATGTCCTTGGCCTCAGCGGAAAAAGCCATTTGATCAGTTAATTCCATAACCTGTTCATAAGCTGTATTTAAAGCTTCAGCAGTTACCGGTTTGCCCATGGCCGCCTGAGAAACCATCAAGGAATTCTGATGGATTAATTCTATATCATCAGCTGTTTTATCCAATAAGAACCTGGTCAGTTGGCTGATGGTATGTCCCGGCTGAAATATGTCGGTTTTAATATTTATATTTTCCAGCAATATCTTTATCTGGGTGGTTTTTTCCCCGGGTTCTGCTTCTACACTCAAATATTTTTCAAGATCAGCATAGAATTTATTGATTTCATTATAGGTGTCGGATAAGGCAAATTTATCTTCCTGATAAACTTTTTGTACAGAAGCTGCCGCCTGTTGCCTCAACTCCTGGGTTTTATTTTCATCGACTACGGTGGCATTTATGGTGGATTGTATATCCCGCTGGGCGACCTCATCCGGCTTTAACTGCACATAATCAGCGGAGTAATTGCTAAGTAGAATAAAGATAGTTATACCAAAAAAAAGGGTGACCCCTATAATTTTTCGGGTAATTGGCTGACCAAAAAACCCGGTGATTTTTTTCCACATAAAATGAAACAGACTGCTTAGTTTCAACGAGACACACCCCTTGTCCGTCTCTCATAAACGGTTAAACCCAGCGTTCCTTTACTTCTTAGACCAGCTTTCAAAAGATTCATAGGCATCAATTATTTTCTGCACCAATGGATGACGCACCACATCTTCTTTGGTCAAGTATTCAAAAGAAACTCCTTTGACTTGTCCCAGTATTTTCTGGATTTCAATCAATCCTGAATATTCATCCCGGGGCAAATCTACTTGTGTTATATCCCCTGTTACGACGGCTTTGGAGCCAAACCCCAATCGGGTTAAAAACATTTTCATCTGCTGGGGAGTAGTATTTTGAGCTTCATCCAGAATAATAAAGGCATCATTTAAAGTTCGTCCCCGCATATACGCTAAAGGAGCTACCTCAATAATATTCTTTTCCAGGTATCGCTGGGTCACTTCCACTCCTAAAACATCAAAAAGACTATCGTAAAGCGGCCTTAAATAAGGATTGACTTTCTCAATGAAATCCCCGGGCAAAAAACCCAGTTTTTCTCCCGCCTCCACCGCCGGGCGGACCAGAATTATTCTTTCAACTTCACGGTTTTTAAGGGAACGAACTGCCATAACCACTGCCAGATAGGTTTTACCGGTGCCGGCAGGCCCTATACCAAAAACAACATCATCTTTGATTATAGCTTCAACATACTTTTTTTGTCCAATAGTCCTGGCTTTGACCGCTTTGCCCCTGATGGTATTTATAATGGTACCGGAAACTACATCACGGTGTTTTTTTGTATCCCCTTTTTTCAGTAAGCCGCTCATATAATTGATATCATTAATATTAAGATTGCCTTCGCTTTCAACAATATCCAGCAGGTTTTGGACCAAATCAAAAGCAAGTTTCACCTCTTCGTCACTGCCCCTGATAATAATCTGGGATCCCCGGGCAGATAGTTCTGCATCGCTGAGTTCCTTGATATATTTAAAATTTTCATCCCCATTACCAAAGAAAATGGCAGCTTTTTCATTGCTGTTAATTACAATTTTAGCTTCTTTGTCGGCCAAATACTTCGTTCCCTCCTGCTTCCGGTTGGTTTTTTCGTTATTATATCATATGCAGAAAGCATAATACCATTTTACTGTTCATTTATCGGTTCGGCCCTGCCAATATCTTCGATTACTTCGATAGAAACCCTGCACCTTAAAATCGGATCACTGGGTGAAGATATTACCTCATTCTTCAAATCCTGCCGGTGCTGGTCAGGGATCATTTTGTTTCTAATATTTTCCACCGCCTTTTCCCGGGCGATTCTTACCGCTTCGTTTTCACTTATTTGTGTTACTATGGTGTTTTTCTCTTTATTGATAACATTAGTCCAGCCAAATGCTCCCCAGGGGCTTTTAAATTCCTTGCTTTTAAGTTTTTGATCGAATTGTTGAAAGCCAGTTTCCTTATCACCATATACGATAAAATCTTTCCAGGGCGATTTGATCATAATCTGTCGGTTTTGCCTCCCGGTATAAATTGTTTTTTTGCTGACACGATTACACTCCCCATAGCCTTCATACCAGACCCGGGCTCGGACAATCCCGCGGGCCCGGACAGTTTCCGGCGGAATTTCCTCACCCTCGGTTTCATCTCCCCCTTGAATAATGTTCTCCGACTGGTAAAATTTAATGCCGGAAATAAGGATATCCCCTTTAGTTACTGTTTCTCCTTCCTCAACGTTTTTTTGCCCTTCCAGTAATAAGATTTCCTCTACCACCCCATCCTTCGCCGCTACAATATGACAGGGACCGGTTATTTCATCACCGGGCAGAATTTTCTCCACTACTTCGATGGTAGCTTTCACTCCCCTGATATCGACTTTTACATAGGATAACTGGTTTAGATCAACCAGCATAGCCTTTTCCACTTCACGGCGGCTAAAGCTCCATTTACCAGCCCCCGTATATAAGCCATGTTTCGCCGCTGTCACCATGATCGTACTGTTATCAACTTTTAAATTGTTCTCCACATCAATAAACCAGATAAACGAAGACATTAAATATATAGCCAGAATGAATAACAGTGCCCCGCTTAATAACCCGCTGCGCCCTTTGATAACTTTTTTCCAGAAAGGTATGCCTTGCAGCCTGATTATTTCCATTTGCATACCATTATCTGCGGCAATATTGGCCACTGCTTCATAAGCACTACGGCGTATTTTGAATTCCAGGCCTTCATTTTGGCGGGTGATGTTCCAGATATAAATGCCTCTCATTAAGGCCATGTTGATCACTTTTTCATAGTTGGTCCCGGATAGGCGTACTGTAATGATGCCATGCATCTGGTTAATAACCTTGTTATCCATTCTTACTCTCCTTTAATCGAGAAATCTGATGGCATCTATCTCACCATAGATACTTATCTCCTCCGGCAGCAAGGATTTGATCTCCAGATCACGTCCTTGAATCTCCAGATATCCCCGACTTAAATTGATTCTCAGTCTGGTCAGTGTGTACTCGATGATTCCCCGATGGTTTTCCAAATAAAGCTCATTTCTGCCCGTCAGGACCAGGCGCGGCAAATCAAGGATCAGATCTTTGGGTATATCCAGGAATTCAGCCAGCGCCCGATTGATCTCTTTTTTCTTTTCCATTTCTACCTCCATCCGGATAAGAATACAGCCCCGTCAGGATTAACACTCA
>JAAYZA010000016.1 GCA_012515055.1 Syntrophomonadaceae bacterium
CTGTCAACACCAATTTTTTCATACAATCCCTCCAGATTGGTGAGTTCCATTATAACTCCTATGCTGCCGGTAAGAGTCCCGGCATTGGCAACCAGATGGTTGGTGCTGCAGGCGATCCAGTATCCCCCCGAAGCACAGCTGTCACTCATGGAAGTTATGATCGGTTTCCCGGTTTCCCGCAGGCGGTCCAGTTCAATGGAAATCTCCTGCGAAGCAGCGGTTGTCCCTCCCGGAGAATTGATCCTTAAGACCACCGCTTTTATATCATCTCTTTCTGCTGCGATGCGGATGTTTTTCATAATTTGCTGAGAAGAAGCCCCCGTTACCCCACCTAATAAATTAGTCGCTGTATCACCGCTAATGACACCATTCACCTCGATCACACCAATGACATCTTTTCCTGCCGTATTAACCGACACCGGGGTGATGGTTTTTCCTAATGACATCCCGGCCGCCAAAAGCACCACAGCCGCAATCAAGTAGATGACTACCTTTTTTCCCATTCCCGTGACCCCCTATCAAAATTATTCCTGACCCTGGATATTTTTTACCGGGTGATAAATTGCCTCTGCATCGATATCCCCAGCGTTGATATATAGATGCCTGATGTTTTTTGCCGCCAGTGTTTTGCGTACGGGCAATTCCACTTCATCACCTGCTTTGACCGGCGAGTCCTCCGGCAGTTCAACCAGGCAGTTCTGCATGAATATTTTGCCCCGGACAGGGTAGAATGCCTCCCCGATTTTCACCTGGAGTGTAAACCCCCTTATTCCCAGGTATCCCAACATCTGTTTCAACAATAGTTTGATCATATCCCAGAACCCATTGGGTGGATTTTGTACCGACAGACCCAGACCATCCACATATCCTGCCGGCAGCACCGCTATCCGTGCCGACCGCCTGAGGCGGTATGTCCGGTAATAACCCAGAAAGCTGCCTTGGGCTCTTGGCTGTACTGCAATGACCCTGCATTTGAATTTATAAGGATCTTCCAGATCCAGCACTGTATCAAATTTACCCGCCGGATACTGCCCGGTCAGCAGTGTACCTATCCTCACTGCCTGTAAAAACATATGAGGGTACTTTAAGAATACAGAACTATTGGCGCAATGCTTTATCTGGAAATGAAAACCAGCTTCTTCAAGAATGGTTGTGATTCCCATAAAATTCATGAACTGCTGCCGGGTATATTTTTCGCTGCCGGCGGCGTCAGACATATGGGTATAGATACCTTCGATCTGGATAAAAGGATTTTCCGCCAGAACCTGACAAACCTGCAATGCCTCTATTGCTGTAAGGCCAAACCTGCTCAGCCCGGTGTCGATCTTAAGATGGACTTTCCCCGGTCTTCCCGCCCTTCTGCTTATACGGTCCAGTTCCAGGCTCTCCGGCAGGGAAGTGATGGTCAGCGTTATATCCTGCTCCAGGGCTATCTCATATTGTTCCGCCGTCGTCAAGGGGCTGAAAATCATGATTTGTGCATCGATCTCTGCTTCTTTCAATGCCAGTGCCTCTTCCAGATAAGTAACCGCCAGGAAATCCACTCCGCGGGCACAAAGCAACCGCGCAGTTTCAATGGCACCATGCCCGTAAGCATCGGCTTTTATTACTGCAATCAGCCGTACTCCCAGCGGCAAATTACTGCGTATGGCCTGCAAATTCTGCCCTATTTTAGACAGATCAATTTCCAACCATTTATCCATTAGCTCCCAGTCCATCCCCTGCTCCATATCTATTTTTTTATTTATGACTCATTTTTTTATATAAAGGTAAGGCTTTATTCCAGAGCCAATAGAATAATGGCGAATAAACCTTATCCATTTCCCCGATAAATTCTGTCATCTCACCACCAAAGCCCTTTTTGAATCTATATAACCCGTATAAGGGATTATTCTCGTCCATGTCACCGGAAACACCCCGAAAATCATATAATGTACAACCTTGCTGACGTGCCCATTTTATCATTTCCCACTGGATAAGATAATTAGGCATGACATTTCGATCCAGATTGCTGGAAGCGCCGTATAGATACCAGAATTTATTCCCCACTATCAATCCCAGGGTTCCTGATATGATTCTTCCCTCGAATTCAGCCAAAAATATGCGGGCATAATTGCGGGCCACCATATAATCCCATATCCACTCAAAATACTGGTAACCCCTCACCAGGAATTGATCTCGTTCAGCCGTTTCCAGTAAGATGTCGTAAAAAGTCTTTAAATCCTCTTTATTCTGGGCCCCCCTTATTGTTACACCTTTTCTTCCCGCCAGCCTGATATTATAGCGCCACTTCTGGTGCATATTGCTCAATAGCGTGTTTTCATCGGGGGCGATGTCCAGGCGGAAAACAAATTTAGGCTGCACACCTTCAAAATCCAAGCCCGTTTCATTTAATCGGAAACCGCAATTGGTCATTATCTGCTTAAACCTATGGTTATCGACCTCAACTGCCGGATCAATCTTTAAAAAAATAGCCCCCTGGTCTTTAGCGATCTGACGGGTGCCATTGATCAAAACCTGGCATAATTCTTCATCATCCAAATCGACCACCGGTCCCCGAGGGGCATAGAATATGCTTTTTTTGAAGCCGGGGATCGGCAGCGGCCTTTTCAATATCAAAAGGGCCGCTTTTACAATCCCATCCTGTTCAACTACCAGAGGCAAAGACTCCCAACCCATCCCCGCTTTAACCATTCCCCATTCCCATAGCTGCAGAAAATGGCCCTGGGGGTGGCCTGCAATAAACTGATTGAAATAGTCTTGCTCATTTATATCCAATATTCTTGTCGTATACATTAAATGCTCCTTTATTAATCTATTTAAGCTTGCACAATGACCAAGCAGCATATCCATATTAATTTCTCCATTCATGCTATACTTGCCTTTAATTTATTGCAGGTTTTTCTTGTTTTTTGCCGGATGTTAATGGGGTTACAAATATAGAGAATATTTTCAATTTTTCTACTTATATCTCCACAAAAGGACTTCGCTATTTTTATTAGAATATTCTCAATACACATATCATTTAAACTTCACTTTTGGGGAGTGGGGCTTTTTCGTAATCTGTGTCAAAAAAACAAAATTTTGTGGGGGGGAAGGAATTTGAGAACTTATGCAGAGGAATACAAAAGAAAACTAATTTCTGCGGAGGAAGCGGCCCAATTGGTTACATCTGACTCCATCATTGATTATGGGATGTTTGCCACCAAGCCAGTCGATTTCGATGCAGCACTGGGCAAACGCGCCGGTGATGGGCTGCAAAATGTAGCTGTTCGCGGTACGGGATCTGTATTACCCATACCGGAAGTGATTAAAAGTGATCCTGAACAAAAAACTTTCCAGTATTTTTCATGGTATTACACAGTGCTGGATCGTAAGGCCGGGGACATTGGTCTGGCGGCTCACAATCCCTTTAATTATCACGAAGCCACCCTTTTGGCTTATGACCCGTCTTTTAAAGATTTATGGCCCGATGTATGGTGTGCCCAGACTACTTCTATGGATAAACATGGCTGTTTTAATTTTGGTCTGGGTAATTCCCACAGCCGGGGCCTGGCACTTAACAGTAAAATAGCCATTGTGGAAGTCAACAATAATATGCCGCTTTGCCTGGGGGGTAATGATGAATACGTGCATATCAGTGAAATCGATTATATAATTGAAGGCTCCAATACGCCGATATTTGCCCTGCCGGTTATGCCGGAGCCTTCTGCCGAAGAAAGAAAAATAGCAGAATATATCGTGGAAGAAATCGTTGATGGTGCCTGCGTCCAATTAGGAATAGGAGCCATGCCCAATCTCATCGGCAATATGATTGCCGAATCCGATTTGAAGGATTTGGGCTTGCAGAGTGAAATGTTCTGCGATGCCTTTGTTTCCATGTATGAAGCGGGCAAGGTCACCAATGCCAAGAAAGCCTATGATATAAACAAATCCACTTATGCCTTTTGCCTGGGGACTCAGGATACCTATGATTTTGTCGATGGCAATCCCCGTTTGGCATCCTGCAATGTAAACTATACCAACGATCCCAGTCGTGTGGCGTTACATGACCGGGTCATCGCCATTAATAATATTTTAGAAGTTGATTTGCTTTCCCAGGTGTGTTCTGAAACCTCAGGATTAAGGCAGATATCCGGAACCGGAGGGCAACTTGATTTTGTGATCGGCGCTTTTCATTCCCGGGGCGGAAAAGCTTTTCTGGCCTTTTCTTCCACCTTCAAGGATAAAGAAGGCCAGGTCCATTCCCGGGTCAGACCCATGCTGACAACCGGTGCTGCTGTAACGGTCCCTCGTACCCAGGTACAATACATGGTAACAGAATACGGCAAGGTAAACCTCAAAGCTATGTCAACCTGGGGAAGGGCAGAGGCATTAATCAATATAGCTCATCCCGACTTCCGGGAAGAACTTATTGAAGCAGCCAAAGAAATGAAGATCTGGTCCCGAACCAATCGTATTCCTTTCTAATACTGAAGTTTTAAGTTTGACCGGCTTCAAGGAATACCTGTTCAATTCACCGCCCGGCCATAAAGGCGCCGGACCGGAAGCAATGATCACCAAGGGCTGCAAAAGTTGTTAAATAGAAAAGATCTGGTAAGAATTTTTATTAGAAAACAAGTGAAATCGTCTTTTTATTCCGGGGATATCCATATGGGTATCCCTTTTTTCATTTAATTTTTGTTGAAAAAAAGGATATTGCAGATGAAATGAGAATATTCTAATAGATCGAAATATATCGATAAATTATTAGGGGGGGGAATATTCTTGAGTACTTACATGGAGGAATACAAAAGAAAATTAGTTACCGCTGATCAGGCGGCCCAATTATGCGAGTCAAATGTAATCGTAGACTATGGTATGTTTGCCACCAAGCCCGTTGATTTTGACGTGGCCCTGGCCAAACGGGCCGGCGATGGATTGGAGAATGTATCTGTCAGGGGCACTGGCTCTGTTTTGCCGGTGCCGGATGTTATTTTTAAGGATAGGGAACAACAGACCTTCCAGTACTTTTCCTGGTATTTTACCGCACTGGATCGTAAAGCCGGTGATTTTGGGCTGGCGGCCCATAATCCCTTCAATTACCATGAAGCCAATTTGCTGACCTATGACCCGGCCAGACAGTTTGCCCATCTGATACCACAGATCTGGTGTGCCCAGGTAACTCCCATGGATAATCAGGGCTGTTTCAACTTCGGTCTGGGTAATTCTCATAACCGTGGTTTGGCCATAAACTGCGACATTGCCATCGTGGAAGTGAATGAAAATATGCCACGCTGTTTGGGCGGAAATGATGAATATGTCCATATCAGTGAAATCGATTATATCATTGAGGGCTCCAATACTCCTATTTTCTCACTGCCGCCCAATCCGGAGCCAACACCGGAGGAAAGAAAAATAGCCGAGTATATTGTGGAAGAAATAGTTGATGGTGCCTGTGTACAATTGGGTATCGGTGCCTTGCCCAACTGTATCGGCAATATGATCGCTGATTCTGATTTAAAGGATCTGGGTATCCAGAGTGAAATGTTCTGCGACGCTTTTGTAAAAATGTATGAAGCCGGCAAAGTTACCAACGCCAAAAAAGCCTATGATATTAATAAGAGTGCCTACTCTTTCTGTCTGGGCATGCAGGAGACCTATGACTTCCTGCATGATAATCCCCGTTGTGCTTCCACCAATGTCCTGCATACCAATGATCCGGCCCGGGTGGCCATGCATGATAATGTGATCGCCATCAATAATATCCTGGAAGTGGATCTTTTAAGCCAGGTCTGTTCAGAATCCTTTGGTCTCCGTCAGATTTCAGGCACCGGGGGACAGCTTGATTTTGTCATCGGTGCTTTCCATTCCAAAGGCGGCAAAGGATTCCTGGCCTTCTCTTCCACCTTTAAGGATAAGGAGGGTAAAGTCCATTCCCGGGTAAAGCCTTTGCTGACGCCGGGAGCAGTTGTGACTGTCCCCCGTACTCAAGTACAGTATCTGGTCACTGAATATGGCAAAGTAAATCTTAAAGCCATGTCCACCTGGGGCAGAGCTGAAGCATTGATCAACATTGCTCATCCGGATTTCCGCGATGAACTGATCAATTCCGCCAAAGAAATGAAATTATGGTCCCGGACCAATAGAATTCCATTTTAAATGGAATCGGCCCCGTTTGATTAAAGAGGGGGCAGATTAAAACAGCTACCTAGAGTAAAAAGCGGGGGCATCTCCTGTAAAGAGTATGCTCCCGCATTTTTCTTCCCGAGTAAATTAGGTCGCTTTTTTATCGTTTTGATCGCGCCAATGCGCTTTGTATAAATCCTGAAAATAAGGGGTGGGGACGATTGGGCCGGGATTTGAATTCCGGATGGAATTGACAGCCCACAAACCAGGGATGATCGGATAATTCAATTATTTCTATCAAACTTCCATCCGGCGACACGCCGCTGACCACCATGCCCTGAGCTTCAAATTCTTCCCGGTATTCATTGTTTATTTCATAGCGGTGCCGGTGCCGCTCAACAACTTCATCTGTTCCATAGGCTTGCTGCACTTTACTGCCGGTGACCAGACGGCAGGAATATTTCCCGCGGCGCATATTACCGCCTTTATCATGGTTCTCCGCCTCCCCGGGCGGAATATGAATCACTGGATGCATTGATTCCCGATCAAATTCCAAACTATTGGCCTCTTCATAACCACATACATTTCTGGCGAATTCAATTACCGCGCATTGCAAACCCATGCAGATACCCATAAAGGGCAAATCATTTTCCCGGGCATAACGGGCCGCCGCAATTTTGCCTTCAATGCCCCTTTCCCCAAAGCCTCCCGGCACCAGTACCCCATCGATATCCTGCAAAAGTTTCTCCGGGCCTTCCTTTTCCATTTGTTCGGCACAGATCCATTGTATCCTGACATCGGTATTATACTGGAATCCAGCGTGTTTCAATGCTTCTGCTATACTTAAGTAGGCATCCGGCAATTGGACATATTTACCCACCAGTGCCACTGTAACTGTATCGGTAAGATTTTCAACCTTGGTCACCATGGTTTTCCAATCAGTCAGATTAGCTTCCGGGCAATCCAAACCCAGTATTTTTATTACCTGCTGGTCCAGTCCTTCCCCGGCCAGCATTAATGGCACCTGATAAATGGAGTCCGCATCTTTTAATTGTATGACAGCTTCTGTCGGCACATCACAAAACAATGCCAGTTTGGCTTTAGTATCTTCGGAGAGGTCCTGTTCGGTACGGCATACCAGAACATCGGGCTGGATACCAATGCTTCTTAATTCTTTAACACTATGCTGGGTGGGTTTGGTTTTAAGCTCTGCGGCAGTTTTTATATAAGGGATCAAGGTGACATGGATATACATGACCTTTTCTTTGCCCAGATCAAATTTCAGCTGGCGAATGGCTTCCAGAAAGGGAAGGGACTCAATATCTCCTACCGTCCCGCCGATTTCGCTGATAATAATGTCGGGCTCAGCAGTTTTCTCCATTAAAGTTACCCGTTCTTTGATTTCGTTGGTTATATGGGGGATCACCTGGACAGTCTGACCCATAAAAACTCCGCTGCGTTCCTTATCCAGGACGGCCTGGTATATCTTCCCGGTAGTACAATTAGCATATTTATTGAGGTTTTCATCCACAAACCGCTCATAATGACCTACGTCCAGATCCGTTTCCGCTCCGTCCTCCGTAACGTATACTTCACCATGCTGATAAGGGCTCATGGTACCTGGATCAACATTTATGTATGGATCGAATTTTTGCAGCCAAACATTTAATCCCCTGCTTTTGAGTAACCTTCCCAATGATGCTGCCGTTA
>JAAYZA010000138.1 GCA_012515055.1 Syntrophomonadaceae bacterium
CAACCCCCAGCTATGACGGAGCAGTCCCGAGCAAACCGGCCACTGCCGAATTCACTTACAGCTTTAACGGCTGGACCCCTGCGATCAGTCCGGTGACGGGAGATGCAATCTACACCGCGACCTATAGCGCAGTAACCAACAGCTACACTGTGACCTACAAGATTACAGGAAACTATTTCACTGATGACGAGTATGCCACTCAAATCTATGAATATGGTGCATCAGTGACCGCAGCAGCAACTCCGAGAAAATCCGGTTACATTTTCCACGGGTGGACCGGAGTGCCAGAGACCATGCCGGCTAATGATGTGACCGTTACCGGATACTATACTAAATCTGGCGGCGGCGGCGGTGGTCCCAGCGGCCCTGGCGGGAGTACAGAGCCCGAAGAGCCCATCGAAGTTCCGGAAGAGCCAGAAGTGGCGATTCCGCTGAATAAAGATGACCACTTTGCTTATGTGGTAGGCTATCCGGACAATACAGTACAGCC
The DNA here is from genome assembly GCA_012515055.1 of Syntrophomonadaceae bacterium. Lineage (GTDB taxonomy): Bacteria > Bacillota > Syntrophomonadia > Syntrophomonadales > Syntrophomonadaceae > UBA1368. The sequence continues at coordinate 491 of JAAYZA010000138.1, forward strand.
CGTTGGCAATATAACCAGGGAAGAAGTTGCGGCAGTTTTCTATCGGCTCCTGGATCCTGGATACAGAGAGACGATCAAGACCACCAGCAATGATTTCCCGGATGTGGGTCTGGACAGATGGTCCTCCAAACATGTTGGAACACTGGCCTCAGTGGATATCATTATTGGTTATCCAGACGGAACCTTCCGTCCGGGCAATAGTATCACCAGAGCTGAGCTGGCGACCATTGCTTCAAAATTTGATAAACTGAGCCCCTTTACGGGCAATAGTTTCTCGGATATAGAAGGACATTGGGCCAACGAATACATCAACTCAGCAGCACAGAAGGGCTGGGTGGCAGGTTATCCGGATGGAACCTACAAGCCAGACCAGGCCATTACCAGAGCAGAATTTATGACATTGGTCAACAAGGTTCTGGAAAGAAGAGTATTAAAAGAAGATATACTTCCTGATGCCAGACAGTTCCCGGATCTGAGTCCGGATGAATGGTATTATGTAGAAGTTCAGGAAGCTATCAACAGTCACCATTATGAAAGAGCTACCCGGCAGGATTACGAAATCTGGACTGATATTTACTATCCGGAACTGGATATGTAATTAAGTTACAGAAAAAAGCCGGTAGGCCGAAAAAAGAGCAGTCCCTGAAAAGGGGCTGCTTTTTTGATGACTTACCATTTAAAGTGAACAGCCAGCCAGACACCGGGTGGATGGTTTTAATCCCAGGTGAGCTTGCCTGGGTCATCCTTTCAGGCTCTTCTGATAGGATTTCCATCCCGGACATATTCTGGTGTGCCAGTGCCAGAGCCGGCTGGATAATTTGCGAGGATCGGCTGCGGCTTTTTTACGCCAGGCACAGGATGCGCATTTATAAGAACTCATTGAGCAATCCTCCTTCGCCACAATATCTGGTCTAAGCTTTTAATCTGCGATGCTCTACCATTATGCAGCAATCCTTAATCAGCTTTATATTACTGGCTTCAGCCATTGCCAGGGTTTCTTCGCTGCAATCAATTCCTACCTGGACCCACACGGCGGGAATATCTAAATCGCAAGCTTCCGATACAATATCGTGTATATTCTCGCTGCGACGAAAAATATCAACAATATCAACGGCGCAGGGGACAGATTTTAAATCCGGATAGGACTTTTCTCCCAGCACTTTTTCCGCCAGAGGGTTAACAGGGATGATACGGAAACCTTCGTTTTGCAAATAGCGGGCAATTCTGTTGCTGGGCCGATCGGGGTTGTTGGATAATCCTACAATGGCAATAGTTTTAGCATTATGCAGCAATTGTTCTTTTTCATTATCCAGCATACGGGGAGCCTCCTTTATTAGAAATAGATCTGTAAAAAGTTGAGTTTTCCTCATAATATACCAGTACTACTGTTAGAACAACCCTTCTTAAACTTGTACAAACAAATTGTACTATTTATAATAGGATAAACTATGCAGGGAGGTAGTATTATGGAATTTAAAACGCTAATTTATGAAAAAGGCGCAGATGGTATCGCCACAATCACATTTAATCGGCCGAAGGAAATGAATTCCTCTAATCAACTGTCGGTGGGAGAACTTGCTCAGGCTGTTGCTGACGCCAATAATGATGATGCAGTAACTGCTGTAATAGTGACGGGCGGGCCCAATGTTTTTGCCGCCGGCGGTGACATAAAATATATGTCAGGAGTGGGACCGCTGGAAGCGGAGGCTTTCATTACTAAAGCCAATGTTGCGATGGACAGTATTGCCAATTCATCGAAACCTTATATAGCGGCAATAGGGGGTCTGGCTCTGGGAGGCGGATGTGAGATGGCACTGGCCTGTGATATTCGCCTGGCAGCAGATAATGCCGTATTCGGACAACCGGAAATAAACCTGGCCATCATTCCCGGCGGCGGCGGTACCCAGCGTTTGGGCAGGGTGGTAGGCGCAGGATGGGCCCGGCATCTGATCCTTACCGGAGAAATGATCGATGCACAAACGGCCTTTAATATCGGATTGGTTACGAAAGTAGTGGCACCGGATGAATTGCTGGCAACAGCCAATAAATATGCAAAATCCCTGGGACGAAAAAGCAAAGGGGCTATGGCTGCAGCTAAAAAATGCCTGTTGTTAAGTGAAACCACTGATCTGGCCACCGGGCTCAGTTATGAACAAAAGGCCTGGTCATTCCTCTTTGGCGGGGAGGACCAAAAAGAAGGCATGAAGGCATTTTTGGAAAAACGTCGTCCGGAATACACCGGTAAATAGATTTTATAAAAAACCAAAAAAGCAGCGGCGGGAATTAATCTCCTGCCGCTGCTTTTTAATGCAATAATTTAAATACCCAGGGCATTTTTGACCATTGTCAATGTTCCGATGATTTTTTCGTCGGTGAAAGTTTTCACCAGCATATCCCATTCAAACTCATCGATCTGCCGGCGGATCACTCTGGCTGCTTCTTCCCGATGCATCACTTTAAGACCCATGAAGGGGCGACCCGGTGTATCGATCAGAGCAACTACTTTGGCTTTGGCCTGTTCCATGAGATGTTCATGATCATCGACTAATTCATCGAAAACACCCCGTTCTGCCATTTCGGTTACTGATAGAAGTTCACCTTTGAAGATCACATCGCGGTAATTCTTTTCACTGTCCAGACCCCAGCGCATAAGTCCTGCTTCTGCCGGTGTAAGGGAAAGGCCGATTTTTATTTCTGTCATGCCGATTTTCACTTTGGGATGGTTGATGGCGATGCGCCAGTCGGCCGCCATGGCTACGATCATACCGGCGGCGGTGGCGTTGCCGTTTATTGCGGCAATAACCGGTTTGGGGCAGGTGAAGAGTTTTAATAAAACTTCTTCTTCAATTTTGAACCAGTCCAGGATCTCCTGACCGTCTTTAAAGCTGACGAATTCATTTAAATCAAAACCTCCGGAGAAGAACCTGTCGGTTCCTACCATTATAATCCCCTTGATGTCTTCTTCGTTGCTGGCTTTGTCCAATGCCGCATCAAGACCTTTCAAGGTTTCCAGACTGATAGAGCTGACTTTGTTGCTCTTGAACTGGAAAATGATAATGTTGTCTTCGATTCTCATTTCATAAGCCATATACATTCTCTCTCCTTTTAAATATAGTTTTTGCCTACGATAATCCGTATTCAAAATGTTGATAGTTTAATTATCTCACTTCTAAAACAAGAGTCAATATCTTCCTTTTCAGCAACTGTTAAGTAATCCCGTATTAATAGGCGGCTTGAAGGATATTTAAGACGTCCTGGACATCGAGTTTTTTAAAGCTGCCCAGGGGCCGGGCAGCAGCTTTCTCTGCCATCAACGGCAGGGATTCGGCTGTTACCCCCTGGTCTTTAAGGGTGCCGGTCAGGCCTATTGCCTGGAAAAAATCACGGGTCAACTGGATGCCGCGGCGGGCTGCTGTAAAATCATCATCATCTTTTACTGACCACACATTACGAGCATATTCCGCCAGCTTGCCGGCGGTGTTTTCATTTAAGACATATTCCATCCAATGGGGGATCAGCAGTGCCAGGCCCAGACCATGGGTCATATCGTACATGGCGCTGAGCTGATGTTCAATGCCATGGGCGGCCCAATCAGTTTCTTTTCCGGTTGACAGCAAGCCATTTAGAGCTATGGTACCGGCCCACATCAGATTGGCCCGGGCTTCATAATTATCCGGTTCTTTTATTGCAATAGGGGTGTAATGAATACAGGTCTGCAAAACCGCTTCACATAGACGGTCCAGCAGGTAGGCACCACTATTGGCACTGAAGTACTGTTCAAATACATGGCTCATAATATCAGCTGCCCCGGCAGCCGTCTGCTCAGGAGGTACGGTAAAAGTATTGACAGGATCAAGGATGGCGAAGCGGGGAATTAAATGCCTGCTGCCCACACCAATTTTCTCTTGAGTTTGGTCGTTGTTTATTACGGCATTGACATTCATTTCTGAGCCGCTGGCGGCCAGAGTCAGGACTACGCCTACAGGCAGGGCATTGGTGATGCGGGCTGAATAAGTAAAGAAATCCCAGGGGTCCCCTGCATAATAATAGCCTGCAGCTATGGTTTTAGCACAATCAACGACACTGCCGCCGCCCACTGCCAGGACCAGGCCGATATCATTTTCCCGGCACAGCTTTATCCCGGCGCGGACAGTTTCAATGCGGGGGTTAGCGGGTACTCCGGACAGTTCAACATAAGTGACAGCATTTTCTTTCAGGGCAGCGGTTACCTGTTGATAAAGACCGGTCTTTTTAATGCTGCCGCCGCCGTAGACCAGCAGCACCCTGTCTGAATGTTTCTTGATTTCCGGGGCCAGTCGGGATAACTGATCTTTACCAAATATTATTTTAGCCGGGTTTTCAAAAACAAAATTCAACATAGCTTAGTATAACCTCCCCATATGATTTTATAGCTTTCAATACTATGTTTATAGAAATCTGCCAATGTTGGCCGTCTGATGCAAAAAAATCGGAAACCTGG
>JAAYZA010000295.1 GCA_012515055.1 Syntrophomonadaceae bacterium
ACATCATATTCTTTGACCCGGGCGTAATTCGCATCCGGATCGGCGAAAACCGGCTTAAATTCTTTGCGGCTGTGTTGCTGCACCCATTCGACCGTCTTTTGATCCGCCTCCATCAAGCCGCATTTGGCCCCCATTTCAATCGCCATATTGCTGATGGTGAAACGGGCTTCGATGGACAGGTCAGCGACAGCTTCCCCGCCATATTCTGCGGCCATATAAGTAGCCCCATCTGCCGTCACATCCCCAATCAAAAACAGGATCAGATCTTTGGCGTACACCCCTTCACCTAACCGCCCATTAAGAATGAATTTAAAGGTTTCCGGTACTTTAAACCAGAGTTTTCCGGATATAATACCGGCGGCTAAATCTGTAGAACCAACTCCCGTTGACAGGGCATTGATGGCACCGTAGGTACAGGTATGTGAATCAGCACCAATAACCAGGTCTCCCGGTACAACATGACCCTGTTCCGGGACCAGCTGGTGACAAACTCCCTCACCAATATCATAAAAATTGATCTGTTGTTCCCGGGCAAAGACCCGCATTTGTCGATGCAGTTCCGATACCCCTTCCAGCGGACTGGGTGAACTATGATCTATAACCATGGCAATACGCGCCGGATCAAAAACCCGGGCCGCCTGCATATCCTGAAAAGCCTTGATGGCCAATGGTGAAGTTCCATCCTGCCCCATAATAAAATCCAGGTCTGCAATGACTATATCATTGGCTTTTACATCCCGGCCGCTTTTATGGGAAAGTATTTTTTCCGCGATTGTCTTACCCAATTTCACTCTCTCTCCTTCATATAATCTTCGTAAATATACATAAGTTCTTTATCAAAAAGAGGGCGCTTCAAGCTTATTGACAGTTCCCTGACTTTATCTAAAATCCATTTAGATTCTTCTTCCTTAAGTTCAATACCATATTCATTGATAAATTTTGAACGGATGGATGCCGTACCTGAGTGTTTGCCTATAACGATCTGCCTTTGCATACCCACTTCTTCCGGAGTGAAAACTTCATAAGTAAGGGGGTTTTTTAATACTCCATCACCATGTATGCCTGATTCATGGGCAAAAATATTGTCGCCGACGATGGGCTTGCTCACTGATAAAGGCCTGCCTGAAGCCCGGGAAACATATAAAGCAATTTCCCGGAATAGTTTGGTATCATAGGGCACATCGACTTGCAGCAAATGCTTGATCCCCATGATTACTTCCTGCAAACATGAATTACCGGCCCTCTCACCCAATCCATTAACAGTAACGCCTACATAAGCGGCGCCGGCATAGATGCCCGCCAGGGCATTGGCTGTTGCCATGCCGAAATCATTATGGGTGTGCATTTCTATATTTATCCCCACGGCATCAATGATGGTTTTTACATAGCGATAAGCAGAAAGTGGGGTGAGAGTACCGACAGTATCACAAAAACGCAGCCGGTCTGCACCCGCATTTTTGCCTGTCAGAGCAAACTCGGTTAAAAAATCGATCTCAGAACGGGATGCATCCTCGGCATTGACCGAAACATAAAGCCCATTGTCCTTGGCGAATTTAACCGCATCAGACATCCGGGCTAAAACAGCCTCCCGGGTAGTCTGTAATTTATGTTCAATATGAATATCGGAGGTGGAAATAGAAATGGCAACAGCATCCACCCCGCAATCGATGGATTCTTTGATGTCGGCGATTACGGCCCGGTTCCAGGCCATTATGCTTGGTTTTAAACCCATTCTGACAATTTGTCTGATGCTTTCCTTTTCTGACCCGCCCATAACCGGGATGCCAGCCTCGATTTGGTCTACGCCAATATCACTGAGCAGTTTCGCGATCCTTATCTTTTCTGCATTGGCAAAAACTACTCCGGAAGTTTGTTCTCCATCTCGCAAGGTGGTGTCGACAATATTGACTCTGGCACCAGGAAGCTGGAACCACTCAACTTCGTTTATAAAGTTTAATGACATCTTTACCCCCCCTTAATTCAGCAAGTCTTTTAATATTTTTTGTACAGCAGCAGGATTAGCCTGACCTTTAGTAGCTTTCATTACTTGCCCGACCAAAAATCCCCGGGCTTTTTCTTTGCCGCTTTTATAATCATCAACCACCCCGGGATTGTTCTGTATCACCCCGGCAATGATTTCTCCCAAAACATCTTCATCGGTAATCTGGACCATACCCTGTTCTTTTATGATCCTGGCCGGGGAATTGCCGCTGGCAAACATCTCTTCGAAAACATTTTTGGCCATTTTTCCGCTGATGGTCCCATCATCGATCAATTTCAACAGGTCGGCCAGCATGTCAGGGGCAATAAGGCATTGCTGGATTTCCATATTGTGCTGGTTAAGCAGCCGGCTCAACTCCCCCATCATCCAGTTGGATACTGTTTTAGCCTCCGGATAAAGGGCGACACAGCGGTCAAAAAACTGCAGGGAATAAGGTGTGGCAGTAATGATGGCTGCATCATATTCCGGCAGGTCATAATCATCCCGTAATCTTTGCTGGGCCTGTTCCGGCATTTCCGGCAGGGTTTTCTTTATTTCTTCCACCCAGGCGGGGTCGATATAAATTGGCGGGATATCCAAATCAGGAAAGTATCTGTAATCTTCGGCTTCTTCCTTGCTGCGCATGGAACGGGTGATACCTTTTTCATCATCCCAGGTTCGGGTTTCCTGGATCAATGTGCCGCCGTCCTCGATGACCTCTCTGTGTCTGCGGGCTTCATATTCGATAGCTCTTTCCAGGGCTTTAAATGAATTAAGATTTTTTATTTCCGTTCTGACACCCAGCTTTTCTTCCCCCCGGCGGCGCACGGAGACATTGGCATCACAGCGGATGGAGCCTTCTTCCATCCGGGCATCGGATACCTGAGCAAAAAGCAGTATAGAGCGCAGTTTTTCCAGGTATATCCGGGCTTCCTGAGCACTTCTCATATCCGGTTCTGAGACGATTTCCAGCAAAGGCACACCCGCACGATTTAAATCTACCAGGGAAAATGAAGTAGTGGTAATGGTACCCTCATGGATCAATTTGCCGGCATCCTCCTCCATATGGGCCCGATTGATTCTGATGCGTTTTTTTTCTCCTTCCGCTTCAATATCCAGATAACCATTGAGACATATCGGCAGAAATAACTGGGAAACCTGATAGGCGCTGGGCAGGTCCGGGTAAAAATAATTTTTGCGGTCAAACTGGCAATGGGCAGCAATCTCTGCATTGAGTGCCAGACCTGTTTTAATACTCAATTCCACCACTTTTTTGTTCAATACCGGCAGGGCACCGGGAAACCCGGAGCAGAGCGGGCAGATCTGAGTGTTGGGTTCTGCCCCGAAGGCCGTTTTACAGCCGCAGAATATCTTGGTATCAGTTTTAAGTTCGGCATGGACTTCCAATCCTATAACTGTTTCAAATTCTTTACTCATTTATCTCACCCCCAGATCAGGTTTGAGTTGATGATGATCCGTGGCCTGTTCAAAAGCATAGGCGGTATTTAATAAAGTGGTTTCAGCAAATGGTTTGGCAATGATCTGCATTCCCACCGGTAAACCACCGACCAGGCCGCAGGGGACAGAAATAGCCGGCAAACCGGCCATATTAACCGGCACCGTGAAAATATCGCTCCGGTAAGATGTTATTAAATCACTGGCGTTTTCACCAATTTTAAAAGCCGTGTTCGGTGTGGTCGGAGCAATGATCACATCGTAATCGTTAAAAACCCCGGTAAAATCATCCCTGATCAGCCGCCTCACTTTAAGGGCCTGCAGATAATATTTTTCATATTTACCGGAACTTAAAACATAGGTCCCCAGTATGATCCTCCGTTTCACTTCCGGCCCAAATCCCCTCTGGCGCGAACCAGAGATCAGCTCAGCTACATTTTCCGCGGAATTGTCCCGCTGCCCATAGCGGATGCCATCAAATCTGCCCATATTGGAACTGGCCTCCGCCGGCCCGATAATATAATAAGCTGGTAAAGCATATTCACTGTGAGGCAGGGAGACTTCTTCCACAATAGCACCCATTTTTTCAAATTCCAGCAAAGCTTTTTTCACTGCTGTGCCGACATTACCCTCGGCCTGCTGAAAATACTCCCGGGGATAACCGATTTTAAGCCCCTTAATATCAGTGGTCAAGACTGTAGAATAATCTGGAACTTCCTTTTTTTCGCTGGTAGAATCCCTGGGATCATGCCCGGCAATAATCCCCAGCACCAAAGCCGCATCAGCTACATCTTTGCTGATGATGCCGGCCTGATCCAGGGAAGAGGCATAAGCCACTATTCCCCGGCGTGATACCCGGCCATAGGTAGGTTTAAGTCCAACAACCCCGCAGTAGGAGGCGGGCTGTCTGGCAGAGCCGCCGGTATCTGATACCAGGGCCAAAGGAATTTCATCTGCGGCCACAGCTGCTGCTGCACCGCCTGAAGATCCACCCGGCACCCGTTCCAGATCCCAGGGGTTATGGCTGGGAAAGAAAGCCGATGTTTCTGTGGAACAACCCATGGCAAACTCATCCATGTTCAGTTTACCCGCCAATATCCCCCCTGCCCCATGAAGTTTTTCCACCACTGCAGCATCATAGGGGGGAATGAAATCTTCCAGCATTTTCGAAGCACAGGTAGTCTTAACTCCTCTGGTGCAATAATTGTCCTTCACAGCGAAAGGAATGCCGGCAATAACTCCCGGCCAGGGCTGCCGATCAAATTCCGCAGCTTTTTCCATAGCTGCGGTCTGATTTAAAGTCAAAAAAGCCTGGACTTTCCCATCAACTTCATTGATCCGCCCCATAACAGCGGTCATTATTGCCTGAGCGTTGGTCCTTTTTGACTCCAGTTCTTTTATTAATTGTTGTAAAGTTAATTCATAAAGCTCCACATCAGCCACCCTTTCGTTTATAGAATTCTGGGGACTTTGTAAAAACCGTCCTCACACTGGGGCGCATTAAAGAGCAGTTCCTCACGAGGGGGACTTTCAATTGCCAGGTCCTCACGGAAAACATTATGCAGCGGCAATATATGATATAAAGGTTCAATTGCTGCCGTGTTTAATTCCTTTAACTTTTCAATATATGTCAGCAGCTTGTTCATTTGTTGATTTAATTCCGTTTTGTCTTCCGGGGATAAAGCGATCCTGGCCAGTATTGCCAGGTGTTCAATTTCCTTGACATCCATCATCATAAGACACCTCCAGCAATGGCAGACATTTATGTTGAATATTATAGCAAATACATACTTGATAAACTAATTGTTTTCGTGTATACCGTGTATACATTAGTGTTGCACTGCATCCAGCAGTATAATCCGGCGGTTTAGAAAAATGACAGGACAGCCATTATAACAGGCAGCAGCAAAAACCCGGGCAAAAGGTTGGCCGCCCGGATACTGGCGGCGCTGGCAAGGTTCAGACCCAAAGCCGCAATAAGTATGCCCCCTAAAGATGTCATGTTATTTAAAACGGGCTCGGTCAAAATTGGTTCGATAAGACCAGCCAGAAGGCTGATAGACCCCTGGTAAATCAATACCGGGATCGCCGAAAATATCACTCCTATTCCCATACTGGCGGCAAATATGATAGAAAAAATTGCATCCAGCAGCGATTTAACCAATAAAATCTGGTAACTGCCGTAAAGCCCCTCCTCCAGGGAACCGACAACTGCCATGGCACCCACGCAGAATAATACCGACGCAGAAACAAAACCATTGGCAAAATCGCTTTCTCCATTGCCAAAACGACTTTGCAAGCGTTTCCCCAGTCCAGTCAAACGTCCGTCCCAATTTCTCCATTCACCGATTATCACACCACCTGCCAGGCTTAGCCCGATAACAGCAAAATTCTCCGCTTTTATGCCATATTGTATGCCAAGAACGATAATCAAAACCCCCAGAGCTTTTTCCATGGTGTTGCTGATATTCTCCGGGATTTTGCGGCGCAGCAAGAGGCCGCAAAATCCGGCCAGAACAATTGCACCTGCATTGATCAATGTCCCTGTCATCAGTTTTCTCCTCCGCCTCTCTTCAGCTGTCAACCCTAATAATATAGCAGATATAATCGATTCGGCAAAAAAATAACACCCCCTGGGAAGGAAAGTGTTTATAATTAACTTTTTCCTGCATCAAGCCTTTAACAGTTCCAGGAATTCTTCCTCATTCAAAATCTTTATTCCCAGAACCAGAGCCTTTTCATATTTACTGCCCGGTTCATTGCCCCTTATCACGTAATCAGTTTTCCGGCTGACTGAATTAACGATTTTTCCTCCCCGGCTTTCTATTCTTTCACTGGCCTCCTGGCGGGACATACTGTTTAAGGTGCCGGTCAATACAAAGGTTTGCTCCGATAAGGGGCCGTCTTTTTCTCTCCCGGTCATTTCCACTGTGTTGACCCCGGATAGCTGCAATTTTTTAATCATTTCGCGATTGCGGACTTCAGCAAAAAAAGCGGTCAAGCTCCCGGCGATGGTTGCGCCGACTTCATCAACGGCCAGATATTCCTCCGGTTTCGCCTGGATAAAGGCTTCGATACTGGGAAACCATTCCGTCAATTGACGGGCAGTTTTTGCCCCCACATGCCTGATCCCCAGGGCAGTGATTAAACGGTGCAAAGGCCTGCCTTTGCTGTCGTTGATGGCTTTAATAAGATTCTCGGCTGATTTAGGTCCGAACCGCTCCAATTGCAATAGATCTGCAGCGGTCAAATTATACAGATCATCAATGGCAGACACCATTTTATGATCAAGGAGTTGTTCGATGACAGCTGGTCCCAAACCATCAATATCCATGGCCGGGCGGGATGCAAAAAATATCAGGCTTTCTTTTACCCGTGCCGGACAATTTATATTTTCACAGCGATGGGCAATTTCACCATCCAATTGGACTACCCGGCTGTTACAGGCCGGGCAGGTCTCCGGCGGTATTATTTCTTGTTCCTCTCCATTCCTGACCTCTGGCAAGGGCCGAACTATTTCCGGAATTATATCTCCCGCTTTGCGCACTATTACCAGGTCACCGATTCTGATATCCTTGCTGCGGACCAGATCAAAATTGTGCAGACTGGCCCGGCTGACGGTACTCCCGGCCAATGCTATCGGTTCAAGTATGGCGGTAGGTGCAACCACACCGGTACGCCCAACATTTATTTCCACTCCTATAAGCCGGGTCTGCTTTTCCTCTGCCGGAAATTTATACGCAACTGCCCAGCGGGGGCTCCTGGATGTCGTTCCCAATTCATCCCGTCCACGAAATGAATCGAGTTTAACAACTATCCCATCAATTTCGTAGGGCAATGAATATCTTTCTTCTTGAAATCTCTGGGTATATCTATTGATTTCCTCCATACTGCGACAAAAGCAATAATCCAGGTTCACCGGCAATCCCTGGGCAGACAGGTATTCTAAAGCCTGCTGCTGGGAATTTATCGCTGCCCCTTCACAATAAATGATATCGTAAACAAAAGCCTCCAGGGCCCTTTTAGCAGTGATTGCTGCGTCCAGCTGGCGCAGGGAACCAGCAGCGGCATTACGGGGATTGGCAAATAATTTTTCCCCATTTTCTTCCCGTTCCTGATTGAGTCTTAAGAATTCCTTTTTGGGCATATATATTTCACCCCGGACTTCCAGGCGGGGCAGCGGTGTTTTTAATTGCCAGGGAATGTTCCTTATTGTTTTTACATTATTGGTGACATCTTCGCCGACCAACCCGTTACCACGGGTGGCAGCGCTGATCAGACAACCGTTATCATAAATAATCGTGATGGAAACTCCATCGATCTTTAATTCGGCGACAATTTCAGACTCCGCAACAGTACGAGTTATACGGGCATAAAAATCCTCCAGTTCCTGTCGGGAGAATACATTATCCAGGCTTAGCTGCGGATAGCGATGGGCAATCTGAGAAAACTTCGGCAATGCCTGCCCCCCGACCCGATTTGTCGGCGAATCGGGTCGGGCAAATTGGGGATGGTCCTTCTCCAGTTGTTTAAGCTCCAGCATCAGTGAGTCATATTCTGAATCACTTACCAAAGGATCATCCA
>JAAYZA010000259.1 GCA_012515055.1 Syntrophomonadaceae bacterium
ACGATCATCGGCGGCTGTCCGTTGATGGAAGCTGAAGCAATCAGCTCTCCATCTGTAATAAGCTTGACCGCATCTTCAGCCGAACCAAGCTTGCTTTTGTACATTTCCCTCCATTTAGCTTCCATTCTTCTCCCTCCCCATTTTATTGTCTATTCGTAGATTTTTTCCCCTTCTGCAAAAGCATTTAAAGCATCCAATTCACTATTTCGTTTAGCCCCATCAGCAATTTCTGCCAGTCTTTCGCGGTAGTACTCATGTTGAATAATCAGGCTCATTATTTCATTAGTACCGACCCAGATACTGGACAATCTTAAATCGCGGACAATTTTTTCGATGGGATAAACATCGGTATAACCAATTCCCCCCATTACCTGCATAGCCAGATTGGCTACATCCCAACATTGTTCAGTAACAAATTTTTTGGATTCTGAAGCCATGCGGCGGCAGCGGCTGGCTTTTACCTGTCCTGAATCAATAGCCCGTGCTGTTGTGTAAATCATAGCCCGGGCACTATCTAATTTGGTGACCATTTCTGCCACCTTGAAACTGACCGCCTGGAAATTCTTGATCTGAGTGCCGAAAGCTTTGCGTTTGGTGCTGTAATCAGCCGCAATTTCCAGAGCCGGACGAGCAGCTCCGATGGTCATGGCAGCAGTGCCAAAACGCTCCGGGATCATCATTTGGTTAAACACTTTGCCGGCACCATTTACCTCTCCTACAACATTTTCTTTAGGAACCCGGACATCTTCAAATATAACCCGGGCTGTGCCACCCCCCCTGGCACCCATAAGATTATAAATATATTCAGTTTTCACCCCCATATCCCTTTCTACCATAAAGCAAGTCATCGATCTATTGGCAGGTGCCTCAGTATCGGTTTTGGCATAAACCAGGAAATAATCGGCCCCTTCCCCGCCCACAATAAAACGCTTCTGTCCATTCAAAATAAAATCATCACCATCGCGCCGGGCCGTAGTGGTAGCACCGTAAAAATCCGATCCGCCCCGAGGCTCCGTCAGGCACTCTGCCGCGTATTTCTCCCCTTTGCAAATGGGGGGCAGATATTTACGTTTTTGTTCTTCCGTGCCAAAATGAACTAGCGCTTCAACAACCACATCACCAGTAACACCCCAGACACAACCGAAAATATAGCCGGGGACACATATTTCTTCAGCAACGATGATATCATCCTGCCATTGTCCGCCCCGGCCGCCATATTCCTTGGGCACCCGAATACCAATCAAATTGCGTTTTCCCGCCTCTACCATAAATTCTTTGGGGTACTTGATCTTATCAGCATCCATGTCCAGAATATATTCCCGGGGTATCCATTTGACCAATTCTCTGGTCTCATTTCTTAACTGCATCTGCTCCAGTGTCATTAAATAATCAAACATCATTATCACACTCCTTGTCTTAATTATTACGCTTTGTCATAATAATCTCCTGCTTTATAAAACAATCAATTTTTTATAACGCAACTTTTTATCCAAAAATGTGGGTGAAAAGCCCGGATAATTCAATGGACTTAATAGTTAAAAAGCCCATATTGGCGTCAAAAGTGCATCCCCGTTTGGTACAATATTAACAACGACAAAAACAAGGCCAAACGTTGAAAGGATGCAGAATATCATTGTTACATCAAATCAATCCAATGGTATGCGCTGGGAGATTGAAGTCTTCTTCAAGGCTTCCAAGAGTCTTTTGCAACTGGGTACCGAGTATCAGGGGCGGAGTTAGGTTCTGGATTGTTGCTCAGCCTCCATATATCCAAAGGTTGTTCTGCAATTTATGCCACCAAAATTGAGCCAATTTTTTTACCTCAGCTCTCTCTTAAGAATTTTTCCGACATTAGATTTCGGCAATTCCGGTAAAAATTCAAAGAGACGGGGAACCTTATATGGAGCAAGTAGTTTCTGGCAAAGATTAAGCAATTCTTCCTCATTTATTACTTCACCTGGTTTAGCAGCGATAAAAGCTTTTACAATCTCCCCTTTAACTGGATCAGGCACTCCAATGACTGCTGCTTCCAGAACCTTACTATGCTGATACAAAACATTCTCAACCTCAAGAGAATAAACATTATAGCCACTGGTGATAATTACATCCTTCAACCTATCAATCACTTTGAAGTAGCCATCTTCATCCATAACCACTACATCGCCGGTTCTAACCCAGGTTCCATCACCAACAAAAGCATTTTTAGTAGCCTCAGGGTTATTCCAGTACCCTTTCATCACATTAGGACCCTTTATTACTAATTCGCCAGCATGTCCGGGGGGGAGAAAATTTCCCTCAGGATCTATCGTAGCCATAAATTCATCAGGAAATGGTATTCCGACCCCTTCTTTTCGCATACCCACACAAGGGCTGCAGCTGCATCCAGTCGTAGCTTCGGTCATACCCAAAGCCTCCCGCATTTTACATCCAGTCATTTCTTCAAAAGTATTGCGGATATTATCTGCCAGTGCTGCACCACCGCTAACGCAAAGCCTTATTGATGAAAGATCATATTTTTCTACCCCGGGAAAAGCATTGATGGAAGCATACATGGTTGGAACAGCATAAAAAAGTGTCGGCTTATATTTGGCAATCGTTTTAATCAGGCCCTCTGTCTCGCGGGGAAAAGGGTACGGTAAAAAAGTTGCTCCATACATAATAGGAATATTCATGGAGGTTGTCATGCCGTAAACATGAAAAAACGGTATAGCAGATATAAATCTATCTTCAGATGTAGCGCGGGAGAATCCGGCTATTTGAGTCGCGTTGGCAATCAAATTATAATGAGTAAGCATAACCCCTTTTGGATTGCCGGTAGTTCCTCCGGTATATTGTAAAATAGCTACATCTTCTTTAGGGTTTATATCTGGTCTCTCAGGTTTATCAGTTTCCTTCAGCATATCTTTAAAGAGTATCACCGCATCTGAATCAGGAGTAAAATCACCCAAAGGGGCGACTATTATTTTTTCAACCCCAGTTTTTGCCATCAAACCGGCAAATTTCTGATACATAAAATCAAATGTAACCACCCGGGTTGCCCCAGAATCATTAAGCATAAACTCCAACTCATGTTCAGTGAAAAGCGGATTGCTGTTTACTACTATACCTCCCATTTTAAGTACCCCATAATAGGCAATAACAGTTTCGGGAATATTGGGCAAGCTCAACATAACTCGGTCCCCGGCCTTCACACCCTGTTTCTGCAAAGACAGAGCGAAGCTATCGGACATACGGTTTAATTCTTCATAAATAATGGTATTATCATTATAAATAATAGCAGTTTTATAGGGATTTCTTTGCGCTGTCTCTTCCAGCATTTCAAACAAAGGCACATTTTTATAAATATAATTATTTGGTACCCCCAAATCATAATGCTTAAGCCAAGGCATAACAGTACTCATTAAATCCCCTCCATAAATTTTTAATTACCATATTGTTTTCTTACCTCCGTTTTTTATTTTATCCATTAGTTTGCACGACCATTTCGGTTGCAATAAGAAAATGCGCGCGACTAAATATTTTCTTCACCGACTCTGGAACCTGGTTTAAATTTGCTGCTTTGACTGATTACTTCCATTAAAATAGGTGTGCGGCTATCATTGTTTCAATACCACTTATAAGCGCATTCCCCCATTCCTGATTATTTATTAACCAGATTTAAGCTCTGTTTAATATCGCCCCCTTCTAAGAGTTTACAGTTCTATTACGTTTGTTATATTATATCACGTTTGTAATTACGTCGTTAGAATGTTTGGTCAATTAATTAACAGCTTGCCATTTCCCTGATGCCTCCATATGCCCGTTTACATCTAATCTGAAGTCAGCCCTGGAATACAGTTATAATTGACATTCAAAAGGCCCTGATGGTATTATTAAGAAGTTCGGGGCGTGGCGCAGCTTGGTAGCGCGTCTGATTTGGGATCAGAAGGTCGCATGTTCGAATCATGTCGCCCCGACCATTAGAAAGTAAGAAACCGCGCAGGTTTGCGCGGTTTACTCTTTTTTCTGATGGTTTTATGA